>DATLZM010000084.1:0-1247 GCA_035573995.1 Actinomycetota bacterium
CTCGGTCCTCGTCCACTGCGGCGCCGGGATCAACCGCGCCTCCCTCGTGAGCGGTCGCGCGCTCGAATGGTCCGGGCTGCGGGCCCAGGAGGCCATCGACCTCCTCCGGGCCCGCCGACCCGGCACGCTCTCGAACCCGTCGTTCGAGGCCTGGCTCCGGGAGCAGGGCCGTGCCTGACCCGAACTGGCTCTGGCTCCTCCTGCCGGCGCTCTTCGCGTTCCTCGAGGCGTGGGGCCTCCTCTCGACCCGCCGGGGCGGGAGGATGCGCCCCGCGACCTACTGGCTTCGGCGCGCCCCCGGCTGGCTCGTCGCCGCCCTCCTCGGCGGCCTCACGTCGTGGCTCGCCTTCCACCTCTGGATCGAGCCGCTGCTGCGAGGCGGTTGACCAGAGCAAAGGTCGGGCCGCCGTCGAAGCATCAGGCCCGGGGTCCCGATCGGGACCCCGGGCCTCCTTTCGCTTTCCCGTCCCCCCGGGCTCAACGATCCGGCCGTGCTGCGCGGGCCCGCTCCGCGCGCGCCATGATCTCCTCCTCGTCGGCCCCGTCCCAGGAGCACCCGACCACGCGCGACATCTCCCGGTCCCAGGCCTCCAGCGGGACGAGGAAGCCCCGCGAGCGTGCGCGGTGGTCGTCGAGGAGCTCCGCCAGGCCCTCCGCGTAGATGTCCGCCGGCCGGCCGTGCTCCGCGAGCAGGTGCGTGAGAGCCTCCTCCACGTCAGCGTCGGACACGTCCTTCCGCCAGAGCTCGGGGACCTCGACGTACGACGCCCCCTCGCCGTAGGTGATCACCCGGTAGTTCGGTGCGAGCTCGCGGAGCGTGAGGTCGCGGACCCGGAGCTCGCGCTCGCCGGTGTCCGTCCAGACCCACACGTCGGGGCCGACGCGGCGCAGCGCCCCACCGAGCGCCGTGTCGGGCCTCATCCGGGACCTCGGCCCCGCCGGGCCGCAAGGCGTCCAGCCCAGGAGGGCAACTGGGCGCGGAGCACCTCCGCCAGCCGGCGGAGGGCCTCGTGGAGCGCCGCCGCACGGCCGAGCGTGGTCCTTGCCCACAGCTCGGGCGGCACATCGTCCGGCCGAAGATCACACGGACTCATCGTGGCTCTCCGCCTCGCGCTTGCGCTCCTCGATCCAACGGCGGACGACGTCGGCCACCCATACCGGCCGACCGCTCACGTAGGCGTCCGGGGGCGGGAGCTTCCCCCGCCGGCGCCACTGCGCGGCAAGCACCGGGCTGATCCCGAGGGCGC
>DATLZM010000085.1:0-1585 GCA_035573995.1 Actinomycetota bacterium
CCTCGGAGGAGAGGGGCGGGGCGGAGCCTTCCCCGGCCGGCTCGGCGGGCCGGGCATCGTCCGCCGGCCGGCCCTCCGCCCCGTCCCCCTCGCCCGGCTCCGGCACGGGTGCACCGGCGGGCAGCGCTGGCCCAGCACCCCCCACCGGCCGCCTCTCCCCCGCAGGGGCGGCATCACCGAGAAGCGCGGCAGAGCCCGTTACGCCCGGATCGGCCACCGCAGCCAGGGACGCGTGCGCAGATGCGCCCTCGAGGACCGCGAGGGCCTCGGCCAAGCTGCCCACAGCGCGCAGGACGGGCACGGCGAAGTGCCTGGTCTGGCCCTCCACCTTGCGGGTCCGCGTCTCGATCGCGAGCCGGCCCCGGGCCAGGGCGGCCGGGCCGGCCAGCCGCAGGAGGAGCTCGACGGCCCAGGGGAGCTCCTGGGCCGCGGCCCACCCCGTCGTCCGCAGCCGCCACACGCCGAGGTCGGGGAGCTGCGGGAGGACGAGCAGCAGGTGGGTCGACACGTCGCAGTCGCGGCGGGCGGGGTCGCACTCGCACGGCCCTCCCGAGAGCAGCTCGGTCTCCCCGTCGCAGCGGCGGACGACCCCGCCCGCCCGCCAGAGCTCGTAGGCCTGGGCCGCGGCGATGTCCTGGGGCGGGACGAGCACCTCGAGCTCCGAGGCCTCCGTCACGAGGTCCCACTGCTCCCCGGAGGTGGGCGCGTCCTCCCAGGCCCGGACCTCCCCTCCCCAGAGGGAGGCCGCGGCCTCGAGGAGGTCCCGGTAGGGGCTCGTGAGCCGCCAGGTCGCAAGCGCGACGGGCCGGCCGGAGACGGGGTCGCGGTCACCGAACCGGAGGCGGCCGAGCTCGCGGGGGCGGGTGCGGAGCCCGGCGATCACCGTGAGGCCCTCCGGCGGAGGCGGCCGGGCACGAGGAGCCTCGTCGCGGCGGCGGCCACGACGACCGAGACGATCGCGGCGGCCCCCATGAGCGCCCAGGAGGCGAGCGGGCTCACATGACCACCTCCCCGAGCCAGTCGGGGGGCAGCGCGCCGGGGTCGCGCTCCGCGCGGGCGGCGAGGGCCTCCAGCATCCGGTGACGGACCTCCTCCTGGATGGCTCGGAAGAGGCGTCGGAGGGCCGGTCTCGGGACGCCCGCGCGGAGTGCCGCCTCGAGCGTGGCGAGGTAGGCCGGGGAGACGGCGTACGGCCAGCGGGGACCCATCGCCCGGATCGCCTCGCCGTGGGCCCGGTAGGCTCGGAGCTGCTCCTCCGAGGCGTCCAACGGCATGGCGCAGCGGGGACAGCCCGTCGCCTCCGGAGCGGCCGGGTACCCGCATGCGGCGCAGGGCCGGGCCACGCTCAGGCCCCCTCCAGGAGGCGAACCCGCCACGGACGGCGGGAGACGACCTCGACGCGGATCGTGGACCCCCCGAGGAGGGGCACAGAAAAATGTGGAACGCCCCGATGGGGACGCCCAGGCCCCCAGAGTCGCAGGACGAGCTGTCCGAGCCTCTGAGGCCCGCTCTGGCGCCAGATGCCGTCCTCGTCCCGGTGCAGCCCTCGGGCCCTGAGCTCGGCGGCAGGCAGGCAGCCGTGCCG
>DATLZM010000086.1:0-4540 GCA_035573995.1 Actinomycetota bacterium
ACCGGGCCGGGACGACCCGCCCGCCGCGCCCGCCACCACCGCTCGGCCGAGGAGAGCGCGGCGAACGACGGGAGCGCCAGGGCGAGCAGCAGCGCCCCGCCCCGCGCCGCCTCGGCCAGGGCGCCGGCCTCCCCCGCCAGCCAGCCGTGGAACACGCCCACGATCGCGCAGAACGCGAGGTATCCGCCGCCCACCACCTCGAGGAGGTAGCGGGGCGGCGGGAGGCCCCCCGTCGGCCGTGGCCGGGGGGCGGGGCCGCGGCTCCACCGGAGCACCATGACCACGAACAGCGCGTAGGCCGAGGCCAGCGGGGGGAGGATCGCCCGCAGCATCGTCACCCGGTCCGGAGGAAGAACGCCCAGCCTCGGACGAACAGGTGCCAGCCCAGCCACAGCCACAGGCCGAAGAGCAGGGCGCGACCGAGGGGCGGACCCATCACCGCCCGGAACAGGTCGGAGAGCGTGGGCCACTCC
Organism: Actinomycetota bacterium; assembly: GCA_035573995.1. GTDB lineage: Bacteria > Actinomycetota > UBA4738 > UBA4738 > HRBIN12 > DATLZM01. The sequence goes on from DATLZM010000086.1 coordinate 474, forward strand.
GGCCCCCGGGACAGCCCGATGCCCTGCCACACGAGGAGGGCCCCGACGATCACGAGCCAGCCGCCGAGCGCGATCCCCCGCATCGCACACCTCCCGCCGCGCGATGGCTCGAGCGTATCGCGGCCCGGAGGGGCGTCCGGGGCACCCCGCGGCCCGGAGCGGGGCCGACGGGCCCGATTTAACCCGCCCGTAACAGGGGGCCGGACGCCCGCCGCTACCCTCGCGGCGTGGCGCTCTCCGCCGAGGCCGAGTACGTGCTCCGCACGGTCGAGGAGCGGGGCATCCGGTTCGTCCGGCTGTGGTTCACGGACGTCCTGGGGTTCCTCAAGAGCCTCACGATCACCTCGCAGGAGCTCGCGGGGGCCCTGACCGAGGGGATGGGGTTCGACGGTTCCTCGATCGAGGGCTTCGCCCGGATCCAGGAGTCGGACATGATCGCCCGGCCCGACCCCTCGACGTTCCAGATCATCCCCTGGCCGGCCGAGGCCCAGGTGGCCCGGATGTTCTGCGACATCCACGACGTGGACGGCAGGCCCTTCGAGGGGGATCCCCGGTACGTGCTGCGGCGGCAGCTCCGGCGGGCGGCCGAGATGGGCTTCACGTTCTACGTGGGGCCCGAGCTCGAGTACTTCTACTTCCGGGGCCCGACCGAGCCGGCGTTCCTCGACCAGGGCGGCTACTTCGACGAGACCCCCCTCGACGTGGCCACGGACTGGCGGAAGCGGACCGTCGCCTACCTCGAGGCCATGGGGATCCCCGTGGAGTACGTGCACCACGAGGTCGCCCCCTCCCAGCACGAGATCGACCTCCGCTACGCCGACGCCCTCACGATGGCCGACAGCGTGATGACCTACCGGCTCACGGTGAAGGAGGTGGCCCAGGAGTTCGGCATCTACGCGACGTTCATGCCGAAGCCGGTGGCCGGCGTCAACGGGAGCGGGATGCACACCCACCAGTCGTTGTTCGCGGGCGACCGGAACGCGTTCTTCGACCCGGACGACGAGTACCACCTGTCGAAGGTGGCGAAGCACTACCTGGCCGGGCTCCTGGCCCACGCGCCCGAGATCACCCTGGTCACGAACCAGTGGGTGAACTCCTACAAGCGGCTGGTGCCGGGCTTCGAGGCGCCGGTCTACGTCTGCTGGGCCCGCCGGAACCGTTCGGCGCTCGTGCGGGTGCCGATGTACGAGCCGGGGAAGGAGCAGGCCACCCGGCTCGAGTACCGTTCCCCGGACCCCGCCTGCAACCCCTACCTCGCGTTCGCCGCGATGCTGGCCGCGGGGCTCGCCGGGATCGAGGGCGAGTACGAGCTCCCGCCGGAGGCCTCCAACAACATCTACGAGATGACCGAGGAGGAGCGCCGGGCCGCCGGGATCCGCGCGCTGCCCGAGGACCTCCACGACGCGATCCTCCTGGCGGCTGGCTCGAAGGTGCTGCGGGAGGCCCTGGGCGAACACGTCCACGAGTACCTGATCCGCAACAAGCGGCAGGAGTGGGACGGCTACAAGTCCTACGTCACGCCGTACGAGGTCGAGCGCTACCTGCCGATCCTGTGAACCGGCGCTTCGCGCCGCGAGGCGCGCCGGGGTAGGCTACGAGGCGTGGATGATCCGACCGTCGGCCCTGAACTGACCCCGGCCCTCGAGGAGGCGCGGCGACGCCGCCACGACCTCCACGAGGCGCTGGTCGAGGTGGAGCGGGCGATCTCGCGCGCGGCGGCCGGGCGGGCGCACGAGTGGCAGCTCGAGGTCCGCAAGGCGATGGAGGCGCTCCGCGCCGCCTGGGAGGACCACGTCCTCGCGACCGAGCGGCCCGGCGGCCTGTACGACGAGGTCATCGAGCGCGCGCCGCACCTCTCCGGGAAGATCCGTCACCTGCGGGAGCACCACCCGCAGATCGCGGCCCGGATCGGGGAGCTCCTGGAGCGCCTGGAGCGGGACGAGGTGGACGGCGACTGGCCGGTGGACGAGGCCCGCGACGACGTCCAGCGCCTCCTGGGCCGCGTGAGCAAGCACCGCCAGCACGGCGCCGATCTGGTCTGGGAGGCCTACAACCTCGACATCGGCGGGATCGAGTAGGGCCGCCGAGCGGTGCCGGGGCCGTGCCAGCTCGGGGAGCGGCGGTCGAGCTCGGCGCGGGGCCGCCTCGCGCTCGGCTCGACGACGGGGCCGAGACGCCCGCCGCGCTAGGCTTGCCGCGTGATCCGCGTCGCGCTCGGCCAGGTGAACACCACCGTCGGCGACCTCGAGGGCAACGTCGCGAAGCTCGCCGAGTGGACGTTCACCGCCACCGAGCTCGGGGCCGACCTGGTCTGCTTCCCGGAGCTCGCGATCACGGGGTACCCGCCCGAGGACCTGGTCCTGCGGCCGCGGTTCGTCGACGACAACCTGGCGGCCCTGGAGGAGCTCGCGCGGCGGACCGCGGCGGGGTGCGCGGTCCTCACGGGGTTCGTGGACCGCAGCGCGCGGGGCCTGCACAACGCGGCGGGGCTGCTCAAGGGCGGCCGGGTCGTCGCCCGGTACCACAAGGTCAAGCTCCCCAACTACGGGGTCTTCGACGAGCGACGGTACTTCGTCCCGGGCGAGGCCGCGGGGTGCCCGGTGCGGGTCGCATCGTCGGCCCTGGGCATCTCGGTCTGCGAGGACGCGTGGGCGCCGGGGCCGCCCTGGGAGGCGTACGCGGGGGCCGGCGCGCGGGTGATCCCCAACATCAACGGCTCGCCGTACCACCGCCGCAAGATCGCCGAGCGCCTCGAGGTGTGCCGGGCGCGGGCCCGGGAGACCGGCGCCTGGATCGTCTACGTGAACGCGGTGGGCGGGCAGGACGAGCTGGTCTTCGACGGCGGCTCGATGGTGATCTCCCCCGACGGCGAGCTCGCCTGGCGCGCCGCGATGTTCGAGGAGGACCTCCTGGTCGTGGACCTCGACGTCCCGGAGGCCCCCCCGGGCTACCCCGGTCCCGAGGTGGCCGGGACCCCGAAGCCCCCGGCCCCCGATCCCTCGCGGCCCGCCTGGCCCGAGGGGCCGGCCGAGGTCTACCACGCGATCGTCCTCGGCACCCGCGACTACGTCCGGAAGAACGGGTTCCGCGAGGTCGTGCTGGGGCTCTCCGGCGGGATCGACTCCTCGCTCGTCGCGACCATCGCGGTCGACGCGCTCGGCCCCGACGCGGTCCGGGCCCTCGCGATGCCCTCGCCCTACTCCTCGGCGGAGAGCCTCGAGGACGCCCACGAGGTGGCCCGGCGCCTGGGGATCCGGATCGACGACGTCCGGATCGACGACGTGTTCAAGGCCTACCTCGCGGCCCTCGAGGACCTGTTCCGCGAAACCGAGGAGGGGGTGGCGGAGGAGAACATCCAGGCCCGGATCCGGGGCAACCTGCTGATGGCGCTGTCGAACAAGTTCGGCTCGATGGTCCTCGCCACCGGGAACAAGAGCGAGTACGCGGTGGGGTACGCGACGCTCTACGGCGACATGGCGGGGGGGTTCGCGCCGATCAAGGACGTCCCCAAGACGCTGGTCTACGAGCTCGCCCGGTGGCGGAACGGGATGGGCGACCCGCCGCCGATCCCCGAGCGCGTGCTCGCGAAGCCGCCCTCGGCGGAGCTGCGGCCCGGTCAGCTCGACACCGACGCGCTCCCCCCGTACGAGGTCCTCGACCCGATCGTCGAGGACTACGTGGAGGAGGACCGCTCCCCCGAGGAGATCGTGGCGGCCGGGGCCGACCCCGCCCTCGTGGAGCGGGTGGTCCGGATGATCGACCGAGCGGAGTACAAGCGGCGGCAGGCGCCCCCGGGCGTGAAGATCACCCCCAAGGCCTTCGGCAAGGACCGCCGGATGCCGATCACGAACCGCTACCGCCCGCGCTAGGGCCGCCTCGGCCCCGCCTACAATCCGGTGCGGGCCGGTAGCTCAGCCTGGCAGAGCAGGGGGCTTTTAACCCTCGTGTCGCGGGTTCGAATCCTGCCCGGCCCACGAGCGCGCCGGCGGGTCGCCTCGGGCGGGGGGCACGCTCGTCCCGCGGTCGTCGCGGGGGGCGGCCCGGCCGGCGCCCAGGGAGGGCGGGGT
>DATLZM010000087.1:0-1058 GCA_035573995.1 Actinomycetota bacterium
ATCGAGCCTCCCATGCTAGAGGACCCCGCCGACACGGGCCTCCATCTCGGTATCGGTCTCAGACCCGCCCGGCTCGACCGGGAGGCGGCCGCCGCCGACGGACCCGACCGGGCGCTCCTCGGCCTACAGGCGGCGCTGGCCCGCGCGGAGCTCGCGTGGGTCGCCTCGGCGCGCCGGTCGGTCGCTCGAGCCCGGCCCCCGGCGCGCCGATAGGGAGATGGGGGTCCCCGTCGGCGGGGTCCACTAGCATGGGAGGCTCGATGGAGGCCGCGTTCTTCGACCTGGACAAGACCATCATCAGCCGGTCCAGCTCGCTCGCCCTCACCCGGCCGATGTACCGGGCGGGGATGGTGACCCGCGGCCAGCTCCTGCGCGGGGCCTACGCCCAGCTCGTCTACGTCCTGGTGGGGGCCGACGAGCGGAAGATGGAGCGCCTCAAGGAGGGGATGCTCGCGCTCACCAAGGGGTGGGCCCGCGACCAGGTCGAGGAGCTGGTGCGGGACGTGATCCTCGAGGTCATCGACCCCTTCGTCTACCAGGAGGCCCTGGACCTGATCGCCCTCCACCGGGCCCAGGGGCGGCGGGTGTTCATCGTCTCCTCCTCCCCCGAGGAGGTCGTCCGGCCGCTCGCGGCGCACTTCGGGGTCCACGACGTGATCGCCACGCGGGCGGAGGTCGACGAGGACGGGCGCTACACCGGCCAGCTCGCGTTCTACTGCTACGGCCAGGCCAAGGCCGACGCGATCCGGGAGCTGGCCGGGCGCGAGGGGATAGACCTCTCCCGCTCCTACGCCTACTCCGACTCGGCCACCGACCTCCCGATGCTCGAGGCGGTGGGGAACCCGGTCGCCGTGAACCCCGACCGCGAGCTCCGGAGGATCGCCGAGGAACGGGGCTGGCAGATCCGGGACTTCCGCCGGCCGGTCCGCCTCAGGACACGGATCGCCGCGGCCGTCCCCAGGCCCAGGCCGCCGGTCGCCGCGGCGGCCGCGGGCGTGGTGATCGCGGCCATCCTGGGCTGGGTCGCGCTCCGCTCGCGCCTCGGGGAGCGGGAGCGC
>DATLZM010000088.1:0-1227 GCA_035573995.1 Actinomycetota bacterium
CCCGGCCCCGACCGGACGTCCACCCCGAGGTAGGAGGCCGGCCCGAGCGAGAGGACGTGGGCCCGGAGCGAGCCGTTGACGTCGTAGGCCCCCACCTCGAGGACGTGCCGGCCCCGGACCCGCTCGGCCGTGAGGACGCGCCGCCCGAAGGCCACCACGGAGGCGTGCATCAGGCCGTCTCGACGGTGTGGACCGGGAAGACGATCTGCACGTAGGAGCAGACCAGCCCGCCGAACAGGCGGGGCGTGGTATCCACGATGCTCCCCGGCCCCCCGGAGAGCACGGTGCCCCCGAGCTTCGTGGCGCGGAGGTCGTCGTGGAGGGTGCGGATCACGGACTCGGCGAGGGAGATCGCGAGCTTCTCGCTGCCCTGCCCGTCCTCGAACTGGACGAACCCCTCGATCCGGACCTCGCGGGTCCAGTCCATGTCGGGGCCGGCCGAGGCCGGCCCGGTCCGCATCCGGGCGAGCGACACGAACCAGGCTCGCAGCCGGCGCTCACCGCCGATGAGGGAGAGCAGCTCCTCGAGGCGGTCGGCGTGGTCGAGGAGCCGGGCCTGGTCGGAGACCACCCCGATCCCCGCGATCGTGCGCATCTGGGCCACGATCCGGGCGACGACGGCGTCCCAGGAGGAGGTCGGCACGACCTACCGCTCCCGGCGGCGATCGAGATCCAGGGCCCAGCGGGCCACGAGGGGCAGCCCCACGGCGACGCAGGCGGCGAGGAGGCCCACCGCGACCCACGGGGCGAGGAGCAGGAGCGCGAACCAGGCGGCCCCGAGGATCGGGGCGAGGGAGCGGAGGATCCGGGACATCAGCTCTCCTCGAGGAGGCGGCTCACCACGCGGTCCCAGAGGCTCTGGGCCGCGGGGCGGGTGGACTCGACGGCCCGCTCGAGCATCCGGACCGGCTGGATCCCCTTCTGAGCGATCGAGCGGGCGATCACGAAGGGCGAGACGTCGAACCCGAGCTTCCGCTCGACCCAGGTCCGGAGGGCCTCCGGCGGGGGCATCCGGGCCCCGGGGCGCCGGCCCCGCTCGATCACCTCGGAGTAGATCTGCGGGTTGCCCACGATCCCGACCACGCCCGCGCCGGTCCGCACGGTCTCGGTGGCCCACGACCCCCGCAGGATCGAGGTGACCCCGACCGGCGTGAGCGGGACGACCGCCGACCAGATGAGCCCGGTGTGGGCATCCATCGCCGCCTCGAGGAGCTCGAGCCGGCGGGG
>DATLZM010000089.1:0-2000 GCA_035573995.1 Actinomycetota bacterium
CCGGGCCCGGTGAGCGCGAGCAGGCGCCCGGTCACCTCGACGTAGCAGGCCGCCCGGGACCACGCCACCACCCGCCCGGGCCCGGGAGCCGCGAGCGCCTCGAGCGCGCCCCGCCCGGCCGAACGGGCGCGGATCCCGCCGGGGGGCATCACGCCGGGAGCGCGAGGAGCGCCTCGCGGAAGCAGGCCATCGGGGCCCGGGCGACCCCCGCCCCCACCTGGCCCGTCCCCGCCGCGACGTGGAGGATCCCGGTGTTGATCGCCGGCGTGATCCCGAGCTCCACGACCCGACGGACGTCGACCCCGAGCGGGGCCCCCCGGAAGTCCAGGGCCGGGAGGACGAACCGGCTCGAGCGCCCCGCGCAGATCCTCCCCACCGCCTCCGACCGCTCCACCGCGTCCGACATCCGGCCCCCCACGAAGGCGGCGACGGCGGGGGAGGCAGCGGCGGCCGCTCCCCCCAGCCCCACCAGCTCGAGGACCGCGCTGTCGCCGATGTCCGGCGCGGCATCCCCCGGCCCGTACCCCGGGTGGAAGAGGGCGTCCTCGACCGGGGGGGCCGGCGCCACGAACCACCGCTCGTCGGCCCCCACGCGGATCCCGAACGTCGTGCCGTTCCGCGCCATGGTGGTGACGATCGAGGAGCCCTCGACCTCCGCGGCCCAGGCCGTCGCGGCCTTCGCGGCGGCCATCGCCACGTTCAGGAAGAACAGGTGGTTGCCGGAGAGGAACCGCGCGACCTCGGCCCGGCGCGCGTCGGGCTCCTCCACGAGGGCGGGCAGGAGGTGCCTGATCAGGAGGTTCGTCGCGGCCTGGGTCCGCATGTGGACGTCGTCCCCCATGAGGAGGGCCTGGGCCGCGAACGAGAACACGTCGACGGGGGGCGAGGCCCGCAGCGCCCGGTCGAGGATCGGCCCGACCACGTCCCGGAGGAAGGCGAGCCGCTCCACGGCCTCGGGCGCCTCCACCCCGAACCAGGGGGTCCGCCCCGGCCCCTGGTTGATCCCGGAGAAGGCGCGGCGCCCCCCGACCGGGTCCTCCACCACGAGGACCGACGCGGACGGCCCCAGGGTCGCCGCCATCGGGACCACCGTCGCGTGGTGGTTGGCTGGCTCCAGCGCCACCGCGCCCCCCGCCACGAGCCGCTCCGCCTCCTCGGGGCTCGCCGCCCAGCCCTCGGCCATCACGGTCGCCCGCACCGATCGCCGCAGCGGGTCGCAGAACGCCTCCCAGGGGAGCGGGGGGCCCGGGTGGAGGACCACCCGGTCGGCCATGCCGGGCACGACGTCCGCGGCGCGGGCCACCCCGACCAGGACCGGCGCGGCGCTGTCGAGCCGGCGGAGGACCTCCGCGTTGGCCGGGCCGTAGCGCTCCTCCGCGCCGTAGAGCCTGGTGAGGGCGCGCACCGCCTCGGGGTCGCCCTCGGCGGGGATCGCCCAGTCGACCTGGACCGCCTCCCCGCCCTGGGCCCGGACCGCCTCGGCGAAGGCGGGGAGCCCCACGTTCACCGCCCGGACCTCCTCGGGGAGCCGGACGGGGCCGTTGCTAGACTCCGCCATGCCCATGGAGGTTACCGCCTACTGGGAGGGCGGGATGCGGGTGCGGGTGCCGGTCCGGGGCTTCGACCTCCGGGCGGACGAGCCCCCCGCGTACGGCGGCGCCGACACCGGCCCCATGCCCACCGAGCTGTTCCTCGCCTCGCTGGCCTCGTGCTTCGCGCTCGCGGTGCGGTGGGTGTGCGTGAAGCAGGAGGGGTTCGAGCCCACCGACCTCGTCGTCCGGGTCCGGGGCGAGTACGACGGCCCCCGCTTCGACCGGCTCCTCATCGAGGTCGTCTCCTCCGACCCACGGATCGACGGCACGCTCGACCGCGCCGCCCGCTACTGCTACGTCTCGAACACGCTCCGGCGCCCCCCGCGGATCGAGTTGCGGCGGGCCGAGCGACCGGTCACCCACGGACCACCTCCTCCGCCCGGGCGATGAGGGCGGCCTCGGCCCGCC
>DATLZM010000090.1:0-5623 GCA_035573995.1 Actinomycetota bacterium
CCGAGCGGCCAGACCTGCTCGACCGGCCTCGCCTCGTGGAACGGCCTGGAATCAGCCTCGGATCTCGTGGCCCGCTGCGACGCCGCCCTCTACCAGGCGAAGGAGGCCGGGCGCAACCGGATCGTGGTCGCCGCCTAGGGCCGCGGGCGGCGGGGCCGCCGTACCGCGAACGGATGTTGGCGCGGGGCCTGGACACGGGTAGGGTGGGGCGTCGGTTGCCCGACCCCCGAGAGGGACCGTGAGGAACGACCCGGACCCGACCCGCATCGACGAAGAGGCCCCTGCCCACGTGGCGGAGGACGACGGGCGGGCCCGCACCGGCGGAGCGCCGGACCCCGTCGCGGCCCCCGCGCGCCCCGCGGCCCTTGGGCGGGGGCCCCAGGCGAGCCCCCAGGGCGACGGGGGCCGGCCCGTCGCCGAGGAGGCACGGTCCCGGGGGCGCCGGCTCCTCCTCGAGAAGGCCCTGCACTTCGCCGTCGCCCTGTTCCTGTTCATCCTCGCGATCCAGCTCATGAGCCGGGGCGCGCAGGCGGTCTCGGGCGACATCAAGGGCCGGTTCCCCTTCGCCAACGGCCTCTCCACGCTCGGTTTCGGGTGGTTGTCGGCCTACATCGTGCTCTCGGGCTCGCCGGTGGCGGCGGTGGCCCTGAACCTCCACCACGCGGCGACCATCAACGACCTGCAGACCTTCACCATGCTCTCCGGCTCCCGGCTGGGGGCGTCGTTCATCGTGCTCCTCGTGGGCTTCCTCTACGCGGTCCGGGGGCGCGGCGGGCGGCGGGAGCGGTCGATCGGGATGGGCGTGCTGGCGCTCTCCCTCACCGCCCTCGTCTACCTCCCCGGGATGCTCATCGGCTACGTCATGGTCAAGCGGGGGACGCTGTCGGCGATCCACTGGGAGGCCTCCCGGGAGCTGCTCTCCGTGATCGACGTGGTCTGGGGGCCCGTGGTCCGGCTCCTGGCGGGCTCGGGCGCGGACGGGGGGCTCGTGCCGGCGCCGCTGCTCCTCCCGTTCGGCCTCGCGGTGATCCTGCTGTCGTTCAAGCTCCTCGACCTCGTCCTGCCCGAGATCGACCACGAGCGGCACGCCGAGAACAACCAGCACTGGCTCCGGAGGCCGTGGCCGATGTTCTTCCTGGGCTGCGTGGCGGCGGCCCTCACGCTCTCGGTCTCGGTCGCCCTCACCGCCCTCGTGCCCCTCGCCAGCAAGGGCCACGTCACGAGGCGGGAGTCGATCCCCTACATCATGGGGGCCAACATCACGACGCTCGCCGACACCCTGGTGGCCGCGATGGTGCTCGGGGATCCGGGCGGCGTGCGGATCGTGCTCGCCGAGGCGATCGGCGTCGCGCTCGTGTCGCTCTTCATCCTGTCGTTCCTCTACCGGCCCGTGGCCAAGGGGATCATCGCCCTCGACGACTGGGTGGTCCGGACGAACCTCCGGCTCTGGCTGTTCGTGGCCTGCCTGTTCGTGGCCCCGGTGTTCTTCCTGCTCTCGGGGCTCGTGCTGGGCCCCGTCGCGACCCCCTGAGGATCCCCGCCAGCCCGGAGCGCCCGGCACCCCGACCGCGCGAGGGACGAGGGCGTGATCGTCGTGGACGCCGGTCCCGCCCATCCGAGGACGGGAGGGGCGCCCGGTCCTCCCGGGCGCCCCTCGCCCCCGGCTCGTCCGACCCGCGCTAGGCGCCGAGATCCACGAGCCGGTACATCGCGTCCTGGCGCTTCCCGTCGTGGAAGTCGCCGGTGTAGAAGTCGACCTGGGGCGCGGTGGCGTCGGCGTTCAGACCGGTCCACACCACGTGGACCCGGTCCGAGGCGTCCACCGCGAGCCCGGTGTAGTCCCCGTGGAACACGTTGCAGTCCTTGCCCTCGGCGTCGCCCACGGGGCCGTCGCTGTACCCGGCGGGACCGCACACCGCCGGCCACTGGGTCGTGTACTGGCCCGCCCAGTGCGTCACCGAGACGTCCACCAGCTCGTCGGGGCCGAGCGCGACCAGGCCCGAGCCGTCCCAGAGGACGTGCACGAAGGCGTCGTTGGCGACCGCCTCGCCGCCCACCGGCACGTCGCCCGGCGGGACGGTGTCCCGGTCCCAGGCCACGACCAGGGTCCCGTCGGAGAGGAACCCGGCCCAGGGGAACCACTCGTGCTCGCCCGAGTCCGACCCCACCTGGGTCCGGCTCGACCAGTGCTCCCCGCCGTCCGTGGACTCGACCACGAAGACGTCGGTGTCCGAGCCCGGGCCGGCGTCGCAGGGGTCGTAGAACGGCGCCTCGCCGGGGAGCGTGAAGAAGCACCCGGTCGTGGCGTTCGGGTTCGGGCTGCCGCGGTCGGCGAAGACGATCGCGAGGTGGTCCGGATCGCTCGGATCCACCGCGATGTTCCCGGCGGCGTTCCAGCGGATCTGGTGGCCCCAGATCGTCTGGCGCCCGATCACCGAGAACGGCATGTCCGAGAGCCCGTCCTCGAGCTGGACGACGGGCACCGGAGCCGACCAGGTCTCCCCGCCGTCCGTGGACCTCACCACCATGATCTGGGCGTCGAAGTCGCAGCCGACCTCCCAGGCGCCGCCGGCGGTCTGGCAGGTCGGGTCGTTGGGGCCGTTCTGGTAGTTGTGGAAGTGGACGTAGACCGTCCCGTCCGGCGCCACGGCCGGGTAGCTGAACTGGTCCTCGTCGCACTCGCCCTCGGGCCCGGTGGTCTGGAACGTGCAGCTCGGGTGGGATCCCGAGATCTCCTTCGGCGCCGACCAGGTGAGCCCGCCGTCGTCGGACCAGGAGATGTAGATCGGCGACTCCGCGTAGCTCCCCTGGAGGCCGTTCAGGAACCTGGTGGCGGTCACGTAGATCCGACCGAAGTGGGGCGAGTCCGGCCAGTTGTCGACCGCGATGAACTCCTTGTCCCAGAACACCGCGTTGTTCGCCGGGCCGATGCCCGCGCCCTGGCCCTGGAAGACCGTGACCGGCGGCTCCCAGGTGATCCCGCCGTCGAGCGAGCGGCTCACCGAGACGTCGCCCTGGGAGACGAACGGGCCGCCCTGGCCGCCGACGTTCGAGAGCTGCGCCATCAGGGCCATGCTGCAGGTGCCCGCGGGCGCCCCCGGGCACTCGAACGCCGAGTCGAACGCCGGTGCCGGGTCGCCGTTGCCGTTGCCTCGGCCCATCGGGACCTGCCCGTCGAGCCAGGTCTCTCCGCCGTCGAACGACGTGAAGAACCCGGTCGGCACGATGGCCTGTCGGGCGCCGGTCGCGTTGTTGAACCGGTAGTAGTAGTCGTTCGACCCGGCCAGCACGTGGTCGGGGTCGAGCGGGTCCACGGCCACGGCGATCTCGTTGTCGGGCGCGAAGTCCTGCCCGAAGAACGTCGTGTTGCAGGAGAGGTCGACGGCGGCCGCCGTGGGGTCGGCCTCCGCCTCGTTCCCCTCGCACGTGAACCGCTCGATCTGCTTCTTGCTGAACTGCCCGCCCGAGGTCCCCGGCAGGAGATCGAACTGCCGAAGATCGGGGACCAGCTTCGTGGCGATCAGCCGCGACGTGCTGAACGGCCGGTCCCGCCCCGCGGCCGGTACCGCGAACCCCGCGACCACCGCGGCTGCGAGCAACGCCACAGCGATGCTTCGTCGCATCCTCCACCCCCCTCCGAACGCGTTGCCCCCCGAACCTATCGAGAGGCCACGCTCCGCGCAAACCCGCAGGTAGATGGGCTGCGACCAGCGATGGCGAACGCGTTGCGCGTTCCACCTCTCCCGGCCTCCGGCCCGGTGACGGCTCGTTGCTACGATGCGACCCGCATGGATCTCCGCGCCCTCGCCCGGCCATCCCCGTCCAAGATCCTCCTGATCGTCGTGGACGGCCTGGGCGGGATGGCGGACGAGCACCAGGGGACCGAGCTCGAGGAGGCCCGGACCCCCAACCTCGACCGGCTCGCCGCCGAGGGGGTGACGGGGCTCCTCGAGCCGGTCGGGCCGGGGATCACCCCGGGCTCGGGTCCCGGTCACCTGGCGCTGTTCGGGTACGACCCCCTCGCGTTCGAGCTCGGCCGCGGCGCCCTCTCGGCGGCGGGGCTCGGGTTCGACCTCCTCCCAGGCGACGTGGCCGCCCGGGGGAACCTCTGCACGCTCGACCGGGCCGGCAACGTGGTCGACCGACGGGCGGGCCGGATCCCCGACCACGAGGCCCGCGGGATCGTCGAGCGGCTGGAGCGCGAGGTCCGGGTGGAGGGGGTCCGGGTGTTCTTCCGTCACGAGCGGGAGCACCGCATCCTCGTCGTCCTCCGTGGCGACGGCCTCGACCCCCGGGTCACCGACACCGACCCTCAGGCCGAAGGGGTCCCCCCGCTCCCGCCGCGTCCGACGAGCCCCGAGGCGCGCCGCACCGCCGAGCTCGTGGCGACGGTGGTCGCCGAGGCCCGCCGGGTCCTCGCCGACGAGCCGCGGGCGAACGGCCTCCTCCTCCGGGGCTTCGACACCCACCGCGAGCTCCCCCCGTTCCCCGAGCGGACCGGCCTGCGCGCCTGCGCGATCGCGGTGTACCCGATGTACCGGGGGGTCGCCCGGCTCCTCGGCTTCGACGTGGTGGGCGAGCCGGCCGGCCTCGCCGAGCAGCTCGCCCTGGCCCGGGAGGCCTGGCCCCGGTACGACTTCTTCTTCGTCCACCACAAGGACGCGGACTCGGCGGGCGAGGACGGCGACCGCGCGCGGAAGATCGCGGCCATCGAAGCCCTGGACGCGGCGATCCCCGACCTCCTCGCGCTCGAGCCCGACGTCGTGGCCGTGACCGGGGACCACGCGACCCCCTCGCAGATGGCCGCCCACTCCTGGCACCCGGTCCCGGTCCTCGTCCGGGGGCCCCGGTGCGGGCGGGACGAGGTGGAGCGGTTCGGCGAGCGGTGGTGCCGAGCCGGGGGCCTCGGCATCCGACGCTCGACGGACCTGCTCCCGATCCTCCTGGCGAACGCCGGCCGGCTCGCGAAGTACGGAGCCTGACGCGGGGCCTCGCCGCGGCCGGGCCCCGGGGTACCCCGCGGGTGGCCCAGGTGGAGCCGGCGGTGGGATTCGAACCCACGACCTAGCGATTACAAGTCGCTCGCGCTCCCGGGCTGCGCCACGCCGGCGTGCGACCCGAGTCTAGCGTCCCGCCCCGCGGCGGGACGGCAGCACCCACCCGTAGAGGGCGGCGGCGAGCGCCGCCGCGGCGTTCAGCGAGCCCACCCGGCCCCGCATCGGGAGCGCGACCAGGAGGTCGCACGCCTCCCGCACCAGGCGGGAGATCCCGGTCCCCTCGCTCCCCACGACCAGCGCGAGGCGACCGGGGGGGCAGGGCTCCTCGTAGATCGTGCGCGGGGCCCGGTGGTCCAACCCGGCGACGGTGAACCCGGCGTCCCGGAGGCGACCGAGGGCCCGGGCCAGGTTGGCCACGCGGGCGTGGGGGAGGTGGAGGAGCGCGCCGGCAGAGGCCCGGACCGCGGCCTCGGTCGCCGGCGCGGCGCGGCGGAGCCGCGAGACGAGCATCGCCGACCCGGCCGCCTCCGCGGTGCGGGCGGCGGCGCCGAGGTTCTGGGGGTCGGTCACGCCGTCCAGGACGACGACCACCGCGTCGGGGCCGAAGGGCCAGCGGGCGAGCTCCG
>DATLZM010000091.1:0-14959 GCA_035573995.1 Actinomycetota bacterium
GGGGCCGTGAGGCCCCCGGAGATCACGACGCTGCCGCGGTGGAGCGACGCGCCCCGCCGGTGCAGGTCCCGCGCGAGCCACGCCACGGCGGCCAGCGGGTGCCCGGCGGCCGCCGCCCCCGCCCCGGTGGCGACGAGCTCCCCGTCCATCCACATGGCCACCCCGACGTGCCGCATGTCCAGGCCCTCCGGCCTCGCCACCGCCGGACCCACCACCACCCGGGCCGCCGACGAGTCGTCGGCGGTGTTGTCCGCCGCGCGGAACCGGAAGTCTACGAAGCGGGAGTCGACGACCTCGAGGCAGGCGAACACGGCGCGGGTGGCGGCCAGCACCTCCGCCGCCGTCACCGAGGGACCGGCCAGCTCCCGACCCAGGAGGAAGCCGACCTCGGGCTCGACCTTGGGGTGGATCAGGTCCTCGGCTCGGACGAGGCCGTCCTCCACCACCATGGCGTCGGTGAGCCACCCGTGGTTCGGGCGGTCGACGCCCAGGGCCTCCCGCATGGCCCGGCTCGTGAAGCCCAGCTTGGCGCCGATCACCGACTCACCCTCAGCCAGCCGGCGTCGGATCAGGCTGGCCTGGATCTCGTAGGCGTCGTCTTCCGTGAGACCCGGATGGGCGTCGGTGAGCGGAGGGATGGGCCTGGCCTGCCGCTGGGCCCGGTGGAGCTGGACGGCCAGCCGATCCACCTCGGCCCTGGCGAGCGTCACCGGCATGGCAGCTCCACCGTGCCCAGCCGGTCGAACCGCGCCGTCACGACGTCGCCCGCGTGCACCGGGACCGCGCTGGTCAGCCCACCGGAGAGGACGACCTGTCCCGCCCGGAGACCTCGGTCCCGCTCGGACAGCGTCCGGACCAGCCACGCCACCGCCGCCGCCGGGTGGCCGAGCGCGGCGGCGCCGGCCGCCGTCGCGAGCACCTCGCCGTTGCGCTCGAACGCGCAGCCCACGAGCCGGAGATCGATGCCCTCGGGCTCGACGCCCGCGCCCCCGAGCAGGAACCGACCGGCCGAGGCGTCGTCGGCGATCACGTCCGGCAGGCCGAACCGGTAGTCGGGGTAGCGGGAGTCGAGGACCTCGATCGCCGGGACCACCCAGCGGGTGGCGGCGAGCACGTGGACCGCGGTGACGTGCCGGCCGGAGAGGTCCTCGCCCAGCACGAACGCGACCTCCGGCTCGGCCCTCGGCTGGACCATGGTGGAGACCTCGAGGACCGCCCCGGGGTCGAGCGCCATGGCGTCGGTGAGCCAGCCGTAGATCGGCTCGTCGATCCCCATGTCCCGCTGCTTGGCGCGGCTCGTGAGGCCGAGCTTGGCGCCCACGATCCGTTCGCCAGCCTCCTCCCGGAGCGCGAGCAGCGCGTCCTGGATCGCGTACGCCTCGGCCACGGAGAGATCCGGGTGCGCCTCGGTGAGCGGCGGAACCAGGCGCCGGTCCCGGGAAGCCTCGAACAGGCGGGCGGCGAGCTCCCGGACCGGTGCCTCCACCTTCATCGCCGTGCCCGGCCTCGCGAGAGCTCCACGGCGACGTCCACGATCATGTCCTCCTGGCCGCCCACGACCTTCCGGCGGCCCAGCTCGATCAGGATGTCCTTGGCGTCCACCCCGAAGCGCTGGGCGGCCCGCTCGGCGTGGAGGAGGAACGACGAGTACACCCCCGCGTAGCCGAGGAGCAGGCCCGCCCGGTCGATGACCTGGGGCCGGGGCATGAACGGGCGGACCACCTCCTCCGCGGCGTCCATCAGCGCCAGCGCGTCCACGCCGGTCGGGACCCCGAGCTTGTCGCAGACCGCGACCAGGATCTCCGACGGGCAGTTCCCGGCGCCCGCCCCGAGCCCGCAGAGGCAGCCGTCGATCTGCGTCGCGCCCTCCTCGATCGCGGCGAGGGAGTTCGCCACGGCCAGCGAGAGGTTGTTGTGCGCGTGGAACCCGACCTCGCAGGAGAGGGCCTCCCGGAGCGCCGCCACCCGGGCCCGGGCGTCGGGGACCGTCATGGCGCCCGCCGAGTCCGTGACGTACACGCAGTCGGCGCCGGCGTCCTCCATGATCCGGGCCTGCCCGGCGAGGGCCGCCGGCTCGATCATGTGGGCCATCATGAGGAACCCGACCGCCTCCATCCCGAGGTCCTTCGCCATCCCGATGTGCTGGGGGGAGATGTCGGCCTCGGTGCAGTGGGTGGCGACCCTGGCCACCGACGCCCCGAGGTCCCGCACGACCCTCAGGTCCTCCGCGACCCCGATCCCCGGCAGCAGGAGCACCGCGAGCTTCGCCCGTGAGACCTCCTCGGCCGCGGCCGCCAGGAGCTCCCGCTCGTCGGTGGCCGAGAAGCCGTAGTTGAACGACGACCCCCCGAGCCCGTCGCCGTGGGAGACCTCGATCACTGGGACCCCCGCCCGGTCGAGGGCCCGGGCGACGGCGCGGACCTGCTCCACCGTGAACCGGTGCGAGACCGCGTGGGACCCGTCCCGGAGCGTGGTGTCCGTGAGCCGGAAGGCGGGGGCGGGCCGCTCGCCGGTCACGCCCGGACCTCCTCGGCCAGGCGCTCCCGGGCGATGGTCTCGCCGACCCGGACCGCGGACGCCGTCATGATGTCCAGGTTCCCGGCGTACGGGGGCAGGTAGTCGCCGGCGCCCTCGACCTCCAGGAGCACGGTGACCCGGGCCGCGGCACGACCCCCCGGCGTCTCGAAGGGCCCGTCGTCGAAGAGCGGGGGGCTCTTCAACCGGTACCCGGGGACGTACGACGCGACCTCCGCGACCATCGCCTCGATCGACCCGGCCACGGCGTCCCGGTCCGCGTCCTCGGGCAGGGCGCAGTACACCGTGTTGCGCATGAGGATCGGCGGCTCGGCCGGGTTCAGGACGATGATCGCCTTCCCCCGCCCCGCCCCGCCCAGCCGTTCCAGGCCGCGCGCCGTGCGCTGGGTGAACTCGTCGATGTTCTGCCGGGTCCCCGGGCCGGCGGAGCGAGAGGCCACGGTGGACACGATCTCCGCGTACGGGACCGCGCAGACCCTGGCCACCGCGTGGACGATCGGCACCGTGGCCTGCCCGCCGCACGTGATCAGGTTCAGGTTCGGCGCCTCCAGGTGCTCGCGGAGGTTCACCGGCGGCACGACCGCTGGCCCCACGGCCGCCGGCGTGAGGTCGATCGCGATGAGCCCTGCCTCGCGCAGGAGGGGGGCGTGGCGGAGGTGCACCTTCGCCGAGGTGGCCTCGAACACGAGGCGGAACTCGTCGGCGTGCGCGAGGAGCCAGTCGATGCCCTCGTGCGTGGCCTCGAGCCCCCTGGCCCTGGCCCGCGCCAGGCCGTCGCTCTCCGGATCGATCCCGACCATCGCGCGCAGCTCGAGGGCGGGCGACCGGAGCAGCTTCTCCATGAGGTCCGTCCCGATGTTCCCGGTGCCCAGCACCGCGCACGGTACCCGTCCGTCCGGCATCGCTCTCCCTCCCATCACACGAACCTCACGGTCACCGGCCCGAGACGGTCGAAGCTCGCCGTGAAGACGTCCCCGGCCGCGGCCGGCACCGCGGCGTGGAGCGCCCCCGGCATGACCACGTGCCCGGGCTCCATCCGGACCCCGAGCGCGCCCAGGGTGTTCGCCGCCCACGCCACCGCGTGGGCGGGGTTCCCCAGGGCGGCGGCCCCCGCCCCGGTCGCCACCACCTCGCCGTTCCGCTCGAGCACGCAGCCCACGAGCCGGAGGTCGGTGCCGTCGACCGGGAGGAGGCGGCCGGCGAGCACGACCCTGGCGCTCGACGCGAGGTCGGCGATCGTATCGGCGAGCTTGATCCGCCAGCCCTCGATCCTCGAGTCGATCACCTCGATCGCGGCGGTCACGCCGGCGGTGGCGCGGAGGACGTCGATCGCCGAGAGCCCCGGGCCCTGGAGGGGCTCGCCCAGCACGAACGCGATCTCGGTCTCCACCCTCGGCTGGATGAGGTCGGACGTCGGGATCGCCTCGCCGTCGGAGGCGAGCATCCCGGAGAGGATGGGGCCGTAGTCGGGCTGGTCGACGCCCATCATCTCCTGCATGGCGCGGCTCGTGAGCCCCACCTTGTAGCCCACGACCGCCTCGCCGGCGTCGAGCCGGGCCCGGACGACGTGCTGCTGGATCCGGTACCCGTCCTCGGCCGTGAGCTCCGGCCAGCGCTCCGTGAGCGGCGGGATGGGAAGCCGGTCCTCGGCCGCCCGGAGGAGCGCCGCGGCCGCCTCCCGAGCCAGGCCGTCGTCGATCACCGCGCCGCCCCCCCCGCCCGCTCCGGCCGGTAGCCCATGCGCATCGAGATGGCCTCCGCCGCGGCCGTGGTCTCCGCCACGATCCGCCGCATCGTGGCCGGCGTGAACCGGAGGGTGGGCCCGGCGACGCTGATCGCCGCCACCACGTTGCCCGTCGCGTCCCGGATCGGGGCCGCGACCGAGGCGACCCCCTCCTCGCTCTCGTTCACGTTCTGCGCCCAACCCCGCCGCCGCACCCGCTCGAGCTCGCGCTTGAGGACCTCGGGGTCCGTGATCGTGTGGGGGGTCTTCGCATCGAGGGGGCGCATCGCCAGCACGCGGTCCAGCTCCTCGGGCGGGAGGTGCGCGAGGAGGACCTTGCCGGTGCTGGTCCGGTGGGCCCGGTTCCGGTGGCCCACCCTGCCCCACAGCCGGAGCGTCTGGGGGCTCTCGCGCCGCTCGATGTAGACCACCTCGTCCCCGTCGAGGATCGCGACGTGCACCGTCTCCCCGGTCCGGTTCCGCAGCTCGTCGATGTAGGTCGCGACGGCCTCGTGGAGGTCCAGGTGGGTCGCGACGATGGCACCCAGCTCGTAGAGCTTGAGCCCGAGCCGGTACCTCCCGGTGAGCGGGTTCTTCTCCACCAGGCGCTCGGCGGCGAGGGTCGTGAGGAGCCGGAACACGGTGCTCTTGGCGAGGCCCAGCCTCCGGGCCAGCTCGCCCACGCCCAGCTCGGTGTCGGTGGCGGTGAACGCGCAGAGGAGCCGCGCCGCGTTCCGGACCGAGGAGAGCGTGTAGTCGCGGCTCATGCCCTCTCCCCGGCCGCGGCCCCCCGGACCGCGTGGAGGACGGCCCGCCGGAGCTCCTCGGGGTCGAGCGGTTCCCTGGCGGCGGCGGCCTCCACCGCCCCGTCCCCGGGGGCGATGGCGCGGGCCAGGAGGGCCTGGGCCCGCGGGAGCCCCGCCACCCAAGCTCCCTCCATCTCGTCGACCAGGGCCTCGCGCTCCGGAGCCGCGCGGCGGATGGCCTCGAACTCCCGGGCCGAGGCCGCGTGCGCGCCCGCCAGCCCGACCCCGGTGTGCCCGGCGTGGTGCTCGCCGAGCTCGGCGGGGGGCTGGACGGTGAGGTGGTAGAGGAACGTCCGCACGCCGAGGAGCGACCGCACCTGCTGGCCCGCCGGTCCCTCGGACTCGTCGAGGAGCCGGAGCGCGGGCAGCACGACGGGGTCGTAGAACCGGAGGGTCCAGCGGAGGGACCCGACCTCGCCCTCCACCGAGGCCTCCTTCCCTGACGGGTCCTCGAGCCGCTCCGCCGTCCCGACGATGTGGAGGAAGCGGGCCCCGACCGCGGCCACCGTGAACCGGCCGGCGGCGATCAGGGGCAGGCGGCCGCGGACCGCCGGGGGGAGGAGCTCGGCGTGGCGGAGGTACGCGGCGTGGCACGCGGCCACGTAGTCCGCCACCGCCTTCCGCATCCGCTCGGGGGAGGGGAGCTCCCCTTGGCCGCTCATGTGCCGTATAGCAGAACGCCGGTCTTGAATATGGAACGAACGCTCCGTAGTGTGCACCCTGACCGCCCATCCGTCAAAGGGCGGCGGGAGGAACGCCGAGATGGGGATCCTTCGCCTGTCCCACGTCGAGGTCCGGGTCCCGGACCTGGACCTGGCGGCCGCGTATTACACGAAGGTGCTGGGGCTGCTCGAGGTCCGCCGGGAAACCGACCGCGTCTACCTGAAGTGCTGGGACGAGCGGGACCACCACTCCGTGGTCCTCAAGTACCACCCCCGCCAGGGGCTCGAGCACATGAGCTTCAAGGTCGAGGAGGAGCGGGACCTGGAGGAGTTCGAGCGGAACCTCGAGGCGTACGGGTGCGTCGTGCGGCGGCTGTCCGCGGGCGAGGAGCTCGGGCAGGGCGAGGCGATCCGGTTCGAGACGCCCTCCGGCCACGAGATGGAGCTCGTCCACCGGCTGGAGCGGGTGGGAGGCGTGCTCCCCACCCTGAACCCGCCGCCGGCCCCCATGGGGCTCGAGGGGATCCACCCGCCGCGGCTGGACCACCTGCTGGTGACGGCGGAGGAGGTGGGCGACGCGACGCGCTTCTACATGGACCTGCTGGGGTTCCGCCTCACTGAGCAGCTGATCTCCGGCGACGGCCACCAGATCGGGGTCTGGCTGGAGCGGTCCCACACCCCGCACGACCTCGCCATCGTGAGCGGGCCCAACGGCGGGTTGCACCACTTCGCGTTCTGGCTCGACGACTGGGACGAGGTGCGGCGGGCCGGCGACATCCTGGCCTACAACGGGGTCCAGATCGACGTCGGTCCCACCCGCCACGGGATCACGCGGGGCCACACCATCTACTTCTTCGACCCCGTGGGGAACCGCAACGAGGTCTTCACCGGCGGGTACCGGCCCGACCCCGACTTCGAGCCGATCACCTGGACCGAGGACCAGATCGGGCGGGCCATCTTCTACTACGAGGCCGAGCTGAACGAGCGGTTCCTGACCGTGCACAGCTGAGGGGACCATGGGCATCCTCCGGCTCTCCCACGTCGAGGTGAAGGTCCCTGACCTCGAGCTGTGCACCGCCTACTACACGGAGGTGCTGGGGCTGATCGAGGTCGACCGGGAGCCGGAGCGCGTCTACCTCAAGTGCTGGGACGAGTACGACCACCACTCCGTGGTCCTCCGCTACGCCCCTCGCTACGGCCTTGAGCACATGAGCTACAAGGTCGAGCACGAGCGGGACCTCGAGGAGCTCGAGCGCGCGGTCGAGTCGTTCGGGGTCCCGGTCAAGCGGGTCGCGACGGGCGAGGAGCGGGGCCAGGGGGAAGCGATCCGGTTCGAGACGCCCTCCGGCCACCTGATGGAGCTGGTCCACCGCCTCGAGAAGGTCGGGAACCTCCTGCCCAAGACCAACCCGCCGCCCGAGCCCCAGGGCCTGGTCGGGATCCACCCGCCCCGGATCGACCACGTCTTCGTGATGGCCGAGGACGTCGACGAAGCGACCCGCTTCTACCGGGAGGCCCTCGGGTTCCGCCTCACCGAGCAGCTCGTGGCCCGCGACGGCCACCTCCTCGGGGCGTGGCTCGAGCGGTCACACTCCCCGCACGACCTGGCGCTCGTGACCGGCCCGAACGGCGGGTTGCACCACTTCGCGTTCTGGCTCGACGACTGGAACGAGGTCAGACGGGCCGCCGACATCCTGGCCTACCACGGGGTCCGGATCGACGTGGGGCCCACCCGGCACGGCGTGACGCGCGGCTACACGATCTACTTCTTCGACCCCGTGGGCAACCGGAACGAGGTCTTCACCGGGGGCTACTGGGTCGACCCCGACTTCGAGCCCGTGACCTGGACCGAGGACGAGATGGGCCGGGCGATCTTCTACTACGAGGGCGCGCTGAACCAGCGCTTCCTCACGGTCCACAGCTGAGGAGCTGCCGTGGACGAGGGACGGGACCCGGACCGGCCCGACGAGGTGGCCCTGCCGCGGACCGAGCGGGCGGACGCCCCCCTGTACCTCGCGAGGTACCTGGAGCGGAAGGCCCGCGAGGGGCGGGGCGCCCCCGCGGAGCCCGAGGACGACGGGACGCCCCTCTACCTCCGCAGGTTCCGGGCGCGCCGGGAGGCGGGTGAAGGGCTCCTCGCGCCGCCGCCCCTGTGGTCGGGGGCGGACGGGGCGCCGGCGACGGAGGCCTGGGCGGACAACACCCGGACCAAGGAGATCGTCCCCCCGCCCGAGGCGCGGGAGGAGGGCCTCCTCGAGATCCACGTGGTCCGCCACGCCGAGACCCAGGGGTACTCGGTGGACGGCGGGCTGACCCCCTTGGGGTCCTGGCAGGCGCACCGGCGGGGGCACGACCTCTCGAAGGGGATCCGCGACGGGGAGGCCGTGGTCCTGGTCTGCGCGCCGACCGCCCGCGCGGAGCAGACCGCCGAGCACCTGCGGAGGGGCCTGGAGGACGGCCTCGTGCTCTGGGGCCGGGAGGCCGAGGTCGAGGGGCCCCTGCCGATGGAGGAGTTCCGCAACTTCCAGGTCTGGTCGCCGGGGGCGGGGTTCCGCGACCCCACCCAGGCGTTCCGCGAGTACCACGCGGTGCTCGAGCGCTACGAGCGGGTCGCGCTGGGCGACCGCCCGCTCTGGCTGGTCGAGATGGACCGGTTCTGGCGGACCCAGCAGGGCGGCGGGGACCCCATCCACTACTGGATGACCGTCCCCATGCTGCACTTCGAACCGCCCGCCCACGTCGTGCTCCGGTTCTGGTCCGGGTTCCTCCGGCTCGCGGCGGAGCGCCCGGACGCGCGGATCGTCTGCGCGACCCACTCCGGCCCGATGCGCGCCCTCGCCACGTGGGCCTTCGGCTACGACCCCGGCGAGCCCTACAACACCGAAGAGGTCCGGGTCCGGGTGCGGCCCGACCTCAAGGAGGGGACCGTCACCTTCCGGAACCGGACGCAGGAGGTGCACGTCCCGCCCGCCGCGGAGTGGCCGACCTGGTGGCAGGACCGGCCGGCGGCCCGGGCCGAGCCCGCGGTCGAGCCGGCCAGCCCGATCCCCGAGAGGAGGTAGCGGAGGATGCTGTCGAAGGAGCGGAACGAGCGACTGACCCGGGTGGGCAAGGGGACCCCCCTCGGCGAGCTGCTCCGGCGCTACTGGTACCCCGTCGCGTTCGCCCACGAGCTCGACGACTGGCCGGTGAAGAAGGTCCGGCTGCTCGGGGAGGACCTCGTCCTGTACCGCGACGGGAGCGGGAACCTCGGGCTCCTCCACGAGCTGTGCCCGCACCGGCGGGCGTCGCTCGTGTACGGGCCGGTCGAGGAGGTCGGGATCCGCTGCGGCTACCACGGCTGGCTGTTCGACCACACCGGCCGCTGCCTCGAGCAGCCGGCCGAGCCCAAGGAGTCGACGTTCAAGGAGCGGGTGACGACCACGGCCTACCGGGTCCAGGAGCTCGGGGGGATGCTCTGGGCGTACCTCGGTCCGGAGCCCGCGCCGCTCCTGCCCCGCTACGACGTGTTCGTGATGGAGGGCCTCCGCGACGTCGGGCACTGCACGCTGCCCGTGAACTTCATGCAGATCATGGAGAACGCGGTGGACCCCACGCACGTCGAGTGGCTCCACGGCCGGTACTTCCGCTTCCTCCAGGAGCGGACGGGCGCGAGGGCGGGACGGACCTTCCAGGGCCGCCACGTGAAGATCGCGTTCGACGTGTTCGAGCACGGGATCATCAAGCGCCGGCTCCTCGAGGGGCAGAGCGAGGAGGACGACGACTGGAAGGTCGGCCATCCGCTCGTGTTCCCCTACATGATGCGCGTGGGGGGCGGCGGGGCCCACCAGATGCAGATCCGCGTGCCGATCGACGACGAGACGACCTGGTTCGTCCTCTACACCTGCCACGACCCCGGTGGGGTGGAGCTCCCCCCGCACGGAGACCGCCTCGTCACCTACGAGATCCCCTGGATCGACGAGAAGGGCAACCACATCGTCGACTACATCGAGGGCCAGGACATCATGGCCTGGGTGACCCAGGGCCGGATCGCCGACCGGACCCAGGAGCACCTCGGGAAGTCGGACACGGGCGTCGCGCTCTTGCGGCGGCTCGTGTTCGAGAACATCGCGAAGGTCGAGCGGGGCGAGGACCCGCTCGGCGTGATCCGGGACCCGTCGGCGAACGTCCGGATCGACCTGCCCTGCGAGCGGAACAAGTTCGGGGCGGGGGACGACTTCATCGTGGAGTGGATCGAGGGCGGCTTCGCTCGCTACAGCCCGCAGAAGGACGAGATCCTGGCGCTCTACCGCCGGGCCCAGGAGGCGAGGAGGGTGGGGGTCGGTGCCTGAGCGGCCCGAGCTCCCGGTCGCCGAGTTCCGCGGCGCCCCACCGGCGGCGCCGAACGGGCCGCCCCAGCGGGCGGGCCGTCGCCGGCGGGCCGGGGAGCCATCCGCGCTGCCGGACCACGTCTGGACCACCCCCACGAGCGGCCAGCTCGGCGTGCCGTTCTCGTTCTGCCCGGGCTGCGGCGGCTCCCTCGACGGTCCGAGCGCCTTCGTGCAGGAGCTGTGGGTGTCGCAGGAGTCGGTGTTCCATGTGTGGTGTCCGTCCTGCGGGTTCGTGGGGAACGTCGTGCCCGTCCACCGGATGATCGGGCACGAGGCCGAGGGATAGGGGGGTGATCGATCGGTCGGGGTGACGGCATCGCTCGGCGGAAGACGAGGAGGTGCCGAGGACGCCCGGCCCGCGCGGGCGGGCCTCGCGGGGTCAGCTCTGGAGGTCCGCGAGAGGAGGGGAGAGATGGCCACGACGGAGGAGCGGGTCGCGAAGCCCAGGTTCCCCAGCCCGTTCGAGGTCGAGACGCCGCCGGGGGCGGAGGGCTGGCAGCGGATGTACCCCTACTACCTCCTGTTCTCCGAGGAGAACCGGGAGTGGGAGGAGAGCGTCCTCTGGTTCCAGGACGGGATGCACCACCCCGAGGTGGAGTTCCCCTTCGACACGATCACGCACGAGTGCTGGCGGCTCGCGCTGGGCCAGTACAACTCGCGGATCTTCGCGGTGCCGCCGGCCTACGGCATCGAGCAGCGCATCCTGAACGGCTACGTCTACATCACGCCCGTCCCGGTCACCGACCCGGAGTGGACGAAGGAGCGGGTCGACATCTTCATGCGGAGGGCCGGCTACTACTACGAGCACTGGAACGAGCTGTTCGAGAAGTGGAAGGTCAAGATGGAGGGCGTGATCCGCGAGCTGAAGGAGCTCGAGGTCCCCTCCCTCAGCCGCCTGGAGTCCGAGGAGGTCGTCACCGAGAGCCGCGGGATCTCGAGCGGCTACCGCCTCCTCGACGCGTACGACCGGGCCATCCAGAACATGTTCGTGGCCTGGCAGTACCACTTCGAGATGTTGAACCTCGGTTACGCCGCCTACCTCAACCTCTTCATGTTCTGCAAGCAGGCGTTCCCGGGGATCAAGGACGAGACCATCGCGCAGATGGTGGCGGGGACCGACATCCTCTTCTTCCGGCCCGACGACGAGCTCAAGAAGCTGGCCAAGCTGGCGCTCGATCTCGGGGTGGCCGACCGGATCCGCGAGCGCGGCAAGCGTCCCGAGGACATCGTCGCCGAGCTCGCGGCGACGCCCGCCGGCAAGCAGTGGGTCGACGCCATGGAGAAGGTGAAGGACCCGTGGTTCTACTTCTCGAACGGCGCCGGGTTCTACCACCACCTCCGCTCGTGGATCGACGACCTCACGGTCCCCTGGGCGGCGCTGACGGGCTACATCGACCGGCTGGAGAAGGGGGAGTCGCTGGACCGGCCGAAGCAGGAGATCCTGGACCGCCGCGAGCGCGTCACGGCCGAGTACCGGGACCTGCTGCAGACCGAGGAGGACCGGAAGACGTTCGACCAGAACGTCGGCCTCGCGCGGACCGTGGCCGGGTACATCGAGGACCACAACTTCTACGTGGAGCATTGGCACCACACGGTGTTCTGGAACAAGATCCGGGAGTTCGGCGACCGCCTGGTGGAGGGCGGCTTCCTCGACGACCGCGACGACCTCTTCTACCTGAACCGGTGGGAGGTGGGGCAGGCCCTCTACGAGCTCGCCGCGACCTGGGCGACCGGCGCCCCGCCCACCGGCCCGCGCCACTGGAGGAGGGAGGTAGCGGAGCGGAAGCGGATCCTCGAGGTGCTCCGGTCCTGGGCCCCGGTCCCGGCCCTCGGGCCCGTGCCCGACGAGATCTCCGAGCCCTTCACCGTGCTCCTGTGGGGGATCACGACGGAGCGGGTGCAGCAGTGGCTCGGGGCCGCCGGGGCTCCGGAAGACGACGTGATCAAGGGCGTGGCGGGATCGCCGGGCGTCGCCGAGGGGACGGCGCGGGTGATCCTGGCCGCCTCGCAGCTCGGGGAGGTCCAGCAGGACGAGATCCTCGTCTGCCCGATCACCGCGCCGTCCTGGGGTCCCGTCTTCGGGAAGATCAAGGCCGCGGTCTCCGACATCGGCGGCATCATGTCGCACGCGGCGATCGTGTCCCGCGAGTACGGGCTCCCGGCGGTCGTCGGGACGGGGACGGGGACCAAGCGGATCAAGACCGGGGACCGGGTGCGCGTCGATGGGAACACCGGCACGGTGACGATCCTCCGGTGACGGTCCGGGCGAGCGTCGGGATGGATCGGGTCCTCTGGCTCGACGAGTGCGCGGGGGACCGCGCGCCGCTCGTGGGCGGGAAGGCGGTGGGCCTGGGGTCCCTCCTCCGGGAGGGGCTCCAGGTCCCGCCCGGCTTCGTGGTCACGACCGAGGCGTACCGGCGCTTCGTGCGGGCCAGAGGCCTCGAGCGCGAGATCGACCGCGCCCTCGAGGGCGCCACGTCCCCCGACGCGCAGGCCGAGGCGTCCCGCCGGCTCCGCTCGCTCTTCGAGGGCGCGGACCCGGATGACGGGCTGGCCCGCGAGATCCGCCTGGCCTACGACCGCCTGGGGCCCGGGGAGCCGGTCGCGGTTCGCTCCAGCGCCACCGCCGAGGACACCGCGGAGGCCTCGTTCGCCGGCCAGCAGGACACGTACCTGTGGATCCGGGGGGCGGAGGCCGTCGTCCGGAGCGTCGTCCGATGCTGGGGGAGCCTGTTCACGCCGCAGGCCATCGCCTACCGCGCCCGGTTCGGGATCCCTGCGGCGGAGGTCGCGATGGGCGTCGTGATCCAGCGGATGGTCGCCGCCGAGGCCGCGGGGGTCATGCTCACGCTCGACCCCCTCACCGGCGACCGCTCCCAGATCACGATCGAGGCGAGCTTCGGGCTGGGCCTCGCCGTGGTCGGCGGGGAGGTCACGCCGGACCGCTACGCGGTCGACAAGGTCACCTTCGAGCTGCGCTCACGGGAGATCGCGCCGAAGCCGATCGCCTACCGGTTCGACCCCGGGGCCGGCGAGGTCCGGGCCTGCGAGGTGCCGCCCGACGAGCAGCAGCTCCCAGCCCTCTCGGACCCCGAGGTGACGGCCGTCGCCTCGCTCGGGAAGCGCGTGGAGCGGGCGCTCGGGGCCCCCCAGGACATCGAATGGGCGGTGGGCCCAGGGCCGGGGGGGCCGCGCGAGGTCTTCCTCCTCCAGACGAGGCCCGAGACGGTCTGGAGCCGGAGGGAGGTCCGTCCCCTCTCGTCCCCCGAGGAACCGATCCTCTCCCGGATGCTGAAGGCGATGAGCGTCCCGATGCGGCTGGACGGCGGTCCGCCGAACCTGGGGGACCGAGGGTGAGCCAGGGGCGGGCGACGGTCGTCCTGGTGGGTGAGCTGCCGGAGCGGCGGTTCCCGACCCTTCGGCAGCTCCTTGAGGGCGCGGGGTTCGAGGTAGCGACCTGCCCGGGGACGGCCGAGCGTGCGTGCCCCGCCCTCGCAGGCGGGACGTGCCCGGTCGGGGTCCCAGCGGTCGCCGCGGTCGTGCTACGCCCCTCGGGCCGGGCCTCGGGGCTCCCGGCGGTCTGCGGGCAGGCGCTGGGGGCCCCGGTCCTCGTGATCGAGGAGGGGTCCGACGCCGGACCGGAACTGGGCGACCGCATCGCGCGCATCGGGCAGGCGAGGGGGCCGCTCGCGGCCGTCCAGGCCCTCCAGGCGCTCCTGGCGGGCTCGTCCTGACCCGGATGGCCGGCACGACGGCGGGGTGGGTATCCGTCGGGCGGACCCGCACGCGGTACCTCGAGGCGGGCTCGGGTCCTCCGGTCGTGCTGCTCCACGGGTCGGGCCCGGGGGTCTCGGCGCTCGCGAACTGGCGGCTGGCGCTGCCCGCGCTCGGGGGGTGGTTCCGCGTCCTGGCCCCGGACCTGGTCGGCTTCGGGGAGACGGAGGTCCGGGGCCGGATCGAGACCCGTCTCGACACGTGGGTCATCCACGCGGCGGGGTTCATCGAAGCCTTGGGGCTCGGTCGGGTGGACGTGGTCGGGAACTCCATGGGCGGCGCGGTGGCGCTCGGGCTCGCGGCGCGGCGGCCGGAGCTCGTCGGCAGGGTCGTCACGATGGGGACGGTGGGCGTGCGCTTCCCGATCACCGAGGCGCTGGACCGCGTCTGGGGGTACCGGCCGAGCCTCGAGGCCATGCGCGAGCTGATCGGGCTCTTCGCGCACGATCCCTTCCTCGCGGAGGACGAGGAGCTGGTGCGTCTGCGCTTCGAGGCGAGCGCAGACCCAGGGACGAGCGAGCGCTACGCCGCGCTGTTCCCGCCTCCGCGCCAGCGCTGGGTCGACGCCCTCGCCCTCACCGACGAGGAGCTGGCCGGGATCCGCCAGCCCGTGCTCCTGGTTCACGGGCTCGAGGATCGGGTGGTCCCGTGGGAGGCGACGACCCGCAGGATCGCGGGCCTCGTACCCGACGCACGGGTGTGCCTGTTCCCTCGCTGCGGTCACTGGGTGCAGCTCGAGCGCGCGGACGAGTTCCACCGCCTCGTGCGGTGGTTCTTCGGATGAGGGCGCCGGGGAGCTCGGAGGCGACCGGCGTTGGCGCCGGGCCCCCCGCCCTCCGGGAGCGCGGCGGGGGCGGTCCCGGCTAGTATCGAGGTGTGACCCCTGCGGAGGTCGTTCGACGGGCGGCCGCCTACCTGGAGCGCCACGGGGTCGAGAGCCCCCGGGCGAACGCCGAGGCGCTGCTCATGCACGTCCTGGGGACCACCCGGGCCGGCCTGTACGCGCGGCGGGACGGGCTCACGACCGCCGAGGCCCGGATGTTCGGGCGGGCCCTCTGCCAGCGGTGCCGGGGGACGCCGCTCCAGCAC
>DATLZM010000092.1:0-14625 GCA_035573995.1 Actinomycetota bacterium
GGGATGGAGAGCGGGCAGGGCACCACCCGGGCCTCGCGCCAGGAGATCGGATCCGACACCGAGGCGAAGCGACCCCCCGACGGGGGACGATCCCTCCTGCCCGAAGATTCGATTTGACATCGGGGTCATAGGCTGCTCAGCACACCGCCCGGAGCATCGCGTAGGGGTCGATCGCCCCGCCGCCGCCCGGGTGGTACTCGAAGTGGAGGTGGTTCACGCTCCCGGCGTTCCCCGTGCTGCCCACGTAGCCGATCACGGTGCCGGCCCCCACGGCGCCCGCGGCCCCGTAGGAGGAGAGGTGCGCGTAGTACGTGTAGTCGCCGTTCGTGTGGTAGAGGATCACGGCGAGCCCGCCGAGGAGGTTCGGGCGCCGGACGGCGTTCCCGGCGTGGACCGCGACGACCGGCGTCCCGTAGGGGGCGATCAGGTCGATCCCCTGGTGGGTCCGCCCGCCCGAGCGCGGGGCCCCGAAGGAGTCGACGAACGAGTTCGGCCCCTGGACCGGGCAGACCTGGATCGCCCCGGCCACCGTCGGCGCCACGCCCAGGAGGAGCTGGGCCTCGCGGGCCTCGAGCTGCCGCTCCAGGTCGGCCACCTCCGCCGCGAGCTCCTCCACCCTCGCCTCGGCGGCCGACCGCGCCTGCTCCAGCCGCTCCGCGTCCCGGGCCCGCTCCTCGCGGAGCCGGGCGAGGTCCGCGAGCTGCCGTCGGAGCTCCTCCCGGGTGACCTCGGCCCGGGTGACGAGATCCGCGTCGCTCTCGGCCACGGCCCCGATGAACTCGAGCCGATCCGAGAAGTCGGTGAGGTCTGAGGAGGACAGCAGGGCCTCGATCGCGCCGCCCACCCCGCTCATGTAGGCGACGCGCGCCCGGCGGTCGATCCGGGCGGCGATCGCCGCCAGCCGCCGCTGGGTGCGGACGATCGCGGCCCTGGTCGCGGCCAGCTGGTCCTCGGTCTGGGCGAGCTTCGCCTCGGCCGCCTGCCAGGCCGCGGTGGCCCGGTCCAGCGCCGCCTGGGCCGCCGCCAGCCGCTCCTTGGCGGACTCGAGATCCCCGTCGAGGTCGGCCCGGGCCGGGACCGAGCCCAGGAGCAGGAGCGCCGCCGCCGCGCCGAGCGCGGCCCGGACCGTGGCACGTCGAGCGGTCGTGCTGCCCCCCATGGGTCGATGCGGCCGCCGTCCGGGCGAGCCGGCCGAGGCTACCACCCCCGGGGGCGCTCGGCCAAACCCGGGTCGTTGCGCCGGCGGGGAACGCCTAGCGCCCCCGCATGGCCTCGATCAGGATGTCGGCCACCTCGGGCCGGGAGAACTCGGCCGGGGGCCGCTCCCCCCGCCGGAGCATCTCCCGCACCTTGGTCCCCGAGAGGATCACCCGGTCCTCGTCGCCGTGGGGGCAGGTCTTGGGGGAGGCCATCGAGCCGCAGCGCCGGCAGAAGAACGAGTGCTCGAACATGAGCGGGGTGATCCCGAGCTCGCCGGGCTCGAACTCCTCGAAGATCCGCTGCGCGTCGTAGGTCCCGTAGTAGCTCCCGACCCCGGCGTGGTCCCGGCCCACGATGAAGTGGGTGCAGCCGTAGTTCTTACGGCAGATCGCGTGCCAGATCGCCTCCTTGGGCCCGGCGTAGCGCATCGCGGCCGGGAACACGGCGATCATGGCGCGGTCCTTCGGGTAGTAGTGCTCGAACAGGACCTCGTAGCACCGCATCCGGACGTCGGGGGGGACGTCGTCGGCCTTGGTCTGGCCGACCAGTGGATGGACGAGGAGGCCGTCGCAGATCTCGAGCGCGCACTTCTGGATGTACTCGTGGGCCCGGTGGATCGGGTTGCGGGTCTGGAACCCGACCACCGTCCGCCAGCCCCGGCGGCGGAACTCGGCCCGGGTCTCCGCCGGGGTGAGCCGGTAGCGGCGGAAGTCGCGGTGACGGGGCA
The DNA here is from genome assembly GCA_035573995.1 of Actinomycetota bacterium. GTDB lineage: Bacteria > Actinomycetota > UBA4738 > UBA4738 > HRBIN12 > DATLZM01. The sequence continues at coordinate 1,928 of DATLZM010000092.1, forward strand.
GCCGGAGGACCCGGACCGGGCCGGCGAGGCAGTGGTCGCCCGCCTCGGAGAGGGCCCGGACCCCGGGGTGCTCGAGGTCGGTGGTCCCGAACACGCTCCGGGCCTCGGCCTCCTTGTCCCGCCGGAACACCTCCTCGACCTCGAGGACCGCGAGGGGCTCCGCGCCCTGCCGGGGCAGGAGGGCCACGGCGTCGGCCCGGCCGATCCGCTCCACGTCCTCCTCGGTCGCCGACAGGACCACGGGGATCGTCCACGGCAGGCCGTTCTCGAGCCGCATCGTCTCGAGCACCCGCCGGTACTCCTTCTCGCCCTGGAACCCCCGCAGCGGTGAGAGGGCGCCCACCGCCAGCAGCTCGAGGTCCGAGAGCTCGCGCTGCGAGATCACGAGCGCGGGGTAGCGGCGGGCCTCCTCGGCGGCGCGCTCCGCGTCGGCCCCCCGCAGCAGGAGATCGACGAGGGTGCCGCCGTGCGGGGCGACGGGGTCCTGCTCGAGCATCGCGTCCCCTTCCTGTGGGTAGATCCGGGTCATCCAGGATAGCGACCGGGTCGCGGGGTCCGGCGTCCGCCGGCTCGGGAGCCCGTCGGCTCGGTGTGAACCGGCCGACGCCCCGCCCCCCTATACTCGGCCCGGACGGAAGGAGGCGGCCCCATGCAGACGCTCCTCTCCACCGACGAGCTCCAGGCACTCAACGAGCGGTTCGAGCGCGCCCACCCCCGGGAGATCCTCCGGTGGGCCCTGGACCGGTTCGACCGGATCGCGATCGCCTCTGCCTTCCAGGCGGAGGGGACGGTCGTGATGCACCTCGCAACCCAGATCCGGCCCGACGTCCCGGTCCTGTTCCTCGAGACGGGGTTCCACTTCGCCGAGACCCTCGCGTTCAAGCAGCGGCTCGCCGAGCGGCTCGGGCTCCGCGTCGTGGACCTCGTGGGGGACCACACGGTCGAGGAGCAGGAGGCGATCTTCGGGGCGCGCCTGTACGAACGGGACCCCGAGCTCTGCTGCGAGCTCAACAAGGTCCGCCCGATGCTCCGGGCGCTCCAAGAGCTCGACGCCTGGATCACCGCCTACCGGCGCGACTCCTCCCCCACCCGGGCCGACGCGAGGATCGTGGACCGCTACGAGCTGGTCCCGGGGAAGCACATCGTGAAGGTGAACCCGATGGCCACCTGGACCCGCCGCGACGTCTGGCGCTACCTCCGGGAGCACGACCTGCCCCACAACCCCCTCTACGACCTCGGCTACTCCTCGATCGGGTGCGCCCCCTGCACCCGCCTCCGGTTCCCCGGGGAGCCGGAGCGCGCCGGGCGCTGGGCGGGCCTGGCCCGGTGGGAGTGCGGGATCCACGAGCGCGAGACGGCGTCGTCCCCGGCCTAGGCCACGACCCAGATCGCGTCGCGGGCCAGCCCGACCTCGAGCGAGGTCCGATCCCCGAGCACGTCCCCGTCGACCTGCACCGGGAACGGCCGTTCGGACTCCACGACCACCCGCGAGGCGTCGTGGAGGTAGTCGATGTCCCGGCCGCGGACGTGGCGGGCGGAGCCGAAGATCTGCCAGGCGATCCGGAGGAGCCGGCGCCGGGGCAACCGCCGGGCCGAGAGCACGTCCAGGCCCTTCTCCAGGGAGGCCTGGGGCGTGATCCGCAGGCCGCGCTCCCGGTAGTAGGTGTAGGGGTCGGTGCGCCCGATCAGGACCGAGACCGAGGGGAAGGGCTCGCCGTCGTCGACCCGGACCCTGAGGTCCGGGGCCTTCCCCGCGTAGGTGGCGAGGGCCGCCCGGACCACCGCCAGGAAGGCGGCGCGCTCGAACGCCTCCTTGGACCGGGGGAACTTCGCGTCCAGGCGCTTCATCGCGGCGGCGTCGATGCCCGCGCCGCAGTTCACCGCGAAGAAGCGGCCGTCGGCCACGCCGAGGTGGAGCTGGCGGAGCTCGCCGTCCAGGGCCTTGCCGATCAGGACGCCGGCCGCCTCCACGGGGTCGAGGGGGAGCCGGAGGGCGCGGACCAGGATGTTGGTGGCCCCGCCGGGGAGCACGCCGAGGGCGACGTCGGAGCCGGCGAGCCCGTTCACGACCTCGTTGATCGTCCCGTCGCCCGAGAACACCACGACGAGGTCGACGCCCTGCCCCGCGGCCTCCCGGGCGACGTCGGTGGCGTGGCCCCGTTCGACGGTCTCGAGTACCTGGAGGTTGAAGTCGGCCGAGAGGGCCTTCTCGATCACGGCCAGGACCGGCCGCGACACGGTCCGCGCCACGGGGTTCACGATCAGGAGGACCCGCTCGATCCTGCGCACGGGCACGCAGTATCCCAGCCCCCGTAGACTCGCGCGCGTGGACCGGAGCGACTGGGCGCGGCTGTTCCTGTTCCTCCACGTCCTGGGGGCCGTGACGGCCCTCGGCCCGACCCTCACCTACGGCCTCTGGGGACGGCGGGCGGAGCAGGCGGGTGGGGCCGTCCGAGCCTTCACGCTGCGCACCATCTCGTGGGTGGACCGGCGCCTGGCCACCCCGTCCTACGTGGCCCAGCTCGTGACCGGGCTGGTCCTGGTGTGGCTCCTCCGGCTCGACCTCCTGGGGACCCCCTGGCTGCTCGCGGCCCTCGTGCTGTACGCGGGGGTCGTGGTCTTCGCCATGGCCCTCTACGCGCCGACCTTCCGGCGCCAGAGCGCCCTCGCCGAGCGGCTCGCGGGGGACGACGACCCGGCCCTGGCCGAGGAGTACCGAGAGGTGGCGGCCCGCGCGACGCGCTACGGGCTGGTCGCGGTGGCCCTCACGCTCGCGATCCTCTACCTGATGGTGGTGAAGCCCCGCCTCTGGTAGCCGTCCCCGGCGCGCCCGACGCCCCCCGACACGGGCGGCAGGAGCGCCACCTCCTCGTCCCCCGAGAGCGGGGTGTCGAGCGAGGCCCGCTCCCCGTCGACCACCACCGACCCGGCCCGCGCGATGGCCTCGAACCGCTCGCCGTACCGGGCCGCGAGGTCCGAGAGGAGCTCGCCCGGCGTCCGCCCCCGAGCCTCGACCTCGCCCGCGCCCGCCAGCTCGCGGAGCGCCGCGAACAGCCTCACGCGAGGCACGCCGGGACCTCCTCGCGGTGCGTCATCGCAGGTCAAGGGTACCCCGGGCGGCGATGCTCTGGTACGCTCGCGCGGCGTGGCGCCCGTCGTGATCCTCACCGACCGCGGCCCGGACGAGGCGCTCCCCGCCCTCCCCGCCTGGGAGCTCGACCTCAAGACCGAGCCCCTCTCCCGCGCGGGGGTCGAGCACGTCCTCGGCCTGCGCCCCGAGGCGATCCTCGTCGACGGCGGCGAGAACCCGGGACAGGCCCACGCCCTCCTCCGCGAGATCCGGAGGCGGGAGCCCCGCGCCCCGACGGTCGCGATCGTCGACCGGGCGGACCTCGAACGGCTCCCCTGGCCCGAGGTGGCCGACGAGCTCCTGTTCCCGGGCGCCACGGAGGCCGAGATCCGCGTGCGACTCGCGATGCTCCGCCGCCGGGCCGGCGGCCCGGCCGACGCCGCGGTGCGCCTGGGGCCCCTCGTGCTCGACACCGAGACCTTCCGGGTCACCGTGGACGGCCGCCCGCTCGACCTCACGTTCAAGGAGTTCGAGCTCCTCCGGTTCCTCGCCTCCCGCCCCGGGCGGGCCTTCACCCGTCCCGCGCTCCTCCGGGAGGTGTGGGGCTACGACTTCTACGGCGGCACCCGGACCGTGGACGTCCACGTCCGGCGGCTCCGGGCCAAGCTCGGCCCCGAGCACGAGCACCTGATCGAGACGGTCCGGGGGGTCGGGTACCGCTCGGCCGACCTCGACGAGCGCTGAGCTGCGGTCCGCGGGGGCGCCCGGCGGCCGGGTCCGTGCCGGGCCCGGGGATGGCGGCATGGCCCGTCCGGGCCACCCGAAGATGGTCCCGCCGGGCCCTGCGCCGGGGCGGGACGCCTGCCGACCTTCCCGGTGGAGCCACGGAGGAGGAGCAGCACGACGGTGGAGCTCGCGCTCAGGACCCTCGGGATCGCCCTGGTCGTCGTGGCCCTCGTCCGGTTCGGCCTGGCGATCACCGGCCCCATCACGCGCCTCGTCCCCGTCCCGACCCGCTCCCCCCTCGGCGAGGCGCGCCCGCGGGCCCGGTCGGTCCGCCGCTGAGCCTCGCCCGCCCGTAACGAGGAATTAACCCGCCGGAAACCGAAGCGCGGCGCCCCGGGGCTACCCTCCCCTCGACCGGTGACCCTGGACGAGGGAGGCGACATGGCGAGCCCGAGGGACGTGATCGCGATGGCGCAGGACGCTGGGGCGGCGGTGGTCGACCTGCGGTTCTGCGACCTCCCCGGCCTGATGCAGCACTTCTCGGTGCCGATCTCCGAGCTCACCGAGGCGAGCTTCGAGGACGGCTTCGGGTTCGACGGATCCTCGATCCGCGGCTTCCAGGAGATCCAGGAGTCGGACATGCTCCTGGTCCCCGACCCCGACGCCGCGTTCATCGACCCCTTCGCGGCCCGGCCCACGCTCGCGATCCACTGCTTCGTCCGCGACCCGGTGACGGGCGAGATGTACACGCGGGACCCCCGGTACATCGCCCGGAAGGCCGAGCTCTACCTCACGCAGACCGGGATCGCCGACACCTCGTTCTGGGGCCCGGAGTGCGAGTTCTACGTGTTCGACGCGGTGCGGTTCGACCAGAACCAGCACGAGGGCTACTACCACCTCGACGCCGAGGAGGGGGTCTGGAACTCCGGCCGCGAGCGGGAGCTCACCGGGGAGCCGAACAAGGGCTACAAGCCGCGCTACAAGGAGGGCTACTTCCCGCTGCCCCCGATGGACCACTACCAGGACCTGCGGACCGAGATGGTCCTGAACCTCGAGCGGGTCGGGATCCGGGTCGAGGTCCACCACCACGAGGTCGGGACGGCCGGGCAGGCCGAGATCGACATCCGCTACGACACCCTGCTCCGGACCGCGGACAACGTGATGAAGTACAAGTACGTGGTGAAGAACACCGCCTGGCGGGCCGGGAAGACCGTCACGTTCATGCCCAAGCCGATCTTCCAGGACAACGGCTCCGGCATGCACACGCACCAGTCGCTCTGGAAGGACGGGGAGAACCTGTTCTGGGACGAGGTGGGCTACGCGCAGATAAGCGACACCGCGCGCTGGTACATCGGGGGCCTCCTCGCCCACGCGCCGGCGCTCCTCGCGTTCACGAACCCCACGACCAACTCCTACCGCCGGCTGGTCCCCGGCTACGAGGCGCCGATCAACCTGGTCTACTCGCAGCGGAACCGCTCGGCGTGCGTGCGGATCCCCCTCTACTACAAGACCCCGGCGGCCAAGCGGCTCGAGTTCCGCACCCCGGACCCCTCGTGCAATCCGTACCTGGCCTTCGCGGCGATGCTCCTCGCCGGGCTCGACGGGATCAGGAACAAGATCGAGCCGCCCGAGCCCATCGACAAGGACCTCTACGACCTGCCGCCGGCGGAGAAGGCCCAGGTCAAGCAGGTGCCGGGCTCGCTCGAGGAGGTCCTGGACGCGCTCGAGGCCGACCACCAGTGGCTCCTCGAGGGCGGGGTGTTCACCCAGGACGTGATCGACACCTGGATCGAGTACAAGCGCCTCCACGAGGTGGATCAGGTGCGCCTCCGGCCCCACCCCTGGGAGTTCGCGCTGTACTACGACATCTGAACGAACCCGCTCATCCCGTCGCGAGCAGCCCCCGGCGGCCCCGGACCCGGCGATCCCAGAGGCCGAGGGCGGCCTCGACGGCCATGCCGATCAGCACGATCATCAGCATGACGGCGAGCACCAGGTCGGTCCGGAACTGCTGCTGCGAGGCGTCGAGGAGGTGGCCGAGCCCCTTCGAGCCGGTGGCGATCAGCTCGCCGGCCATGAGCGCCCGCCAGCCCAGGGCCCAGGCCTGGCGGAGGCCGGCGACGTAGCCGGGGAGCGCCGCGGGGAGCACCACCCGGCGGTACAGCAGCGCGCCCCGCGCGCCCAGGGTCCGGCCGGCGCGGACCAGGAGGGGCGGGACCAGGCGGATCCCGGAGTCCGTGGCGAGGGCGACGGCCGGCACCGCCCCGATCACCACGACGAACAGGATGGCCCGCTCCGACAGCCCGAACCAGAGGATCGCGAGCGGAAGCCACGAGATCGAGGGGAGCGCCTGGAGCCCGGTCATCAGGCTCCCCACGCTCCGCCCCACGAGCGGCGAGGCGGCCATCACCGCCCCGACGAGCGTCCCGATCGCGATCGCCGCCGCCATGCCCACCCCCAGGCGGATCAGGCTGGCGATGGTCGCGGCGAGGATCGACTCCGACCCGGGCCGGTCCTGCTCGAGGAAGGCCCGCGCGAAGGCCCGCGCCACCTCGGGCGGCGCGGGGAGGATGGTGCGGTCGAAGACGCCCGTCGCGGCCACCGCCCACCACACGGCCACCAGCGCCGCCAGCGCGCCCAGCCTGGGCAGGAGCTGGCTACCCACCGACCTCGCGCGCGACAACCTTCTCCACCTCCCCTCGCAGGTGCTCGTGGATGTCCACCACGACCTTCGACAGCAGCACGTCCTCGAAGTCCCGGGGCCTCGGGGCGTCGATCCGGTGCTCGGCCACGAGCGTCCCGGGCGGCGCCGACATCAGCACGACCCGGTCGGCGAGGAAGACCGCCTCCCGGACGTTGTGGGTGACGAACACGAACGTGTTCCGGGTCTCGGTCCACACCCGCTGGAGCTCCTCCTGGAGGATCTCCCGGGTCTGCGCGTCGAGCGCCGCGAATGGCTCGTCGGCCAGGAGGACCTCCGGCTGGCAGGCGAGCGCGCGGGCCAGGGCGGCCCGCTGCCGCATCCCCCCGGACAGCTCATGGGGCTGGGCCCGGGCGAACCGGGCGAGGTGGACCTTCCGCAGCCACTCCATCGCCCGGTCCCGGCGCTCGTCCCTGGGGACCCCGATCAGCTCCAGCGCGAACTCCACGTTGCCCAGGACCGAGAGCCAGGGGAACAGGGCCGGCTCCTGGAACAGCACCGCCCGGTCCGGCCCCGGCCCCTCGACCGGCCGCCCGTCGATCTCGACGGTCCCCGCGTCCGGACGCTCCAGGCCGGCGAAGAGGTTCAGCAGCGTGGTCTTCCCGCACCCCGACGGCCCGATGAGGCACACGAACTCGCCCGGATCCACCTCCAGGGTGACGTCCAGGAGCGCCGTCACCTCGCCGCCCCGGGCGCCGCGGTAGGTCTTCGTCACGCCCCGGGCGGCGAGCTTCGGCACCCCGCCCCGGGTCCCTCCGAGGGCCCGCAGCTCGCTCTGGGACAGGCTCACCGCCGCATCCTTCCTCACCCGGCCGGTACCTCCACCTCGGGCTCGCCGAGCGTCCGCAGGACCGCGTTCAGCTCGTCGAGCCGGTAGACGTCCAGGATGTCGGACGGCTCCTCGTCCAGGCAACCGACCGCGTAGGCGTTCCGCGCCATCTCCACCTGGGAGTCGATCGCCGGGTCCCAGGAGAACGTGAGCTTGGACCAGGCCTCGTCGATCACCGCCTGGTCGAGGGAGGGCGCCCCCGCCAGGGCGAGCTGGGACTGGGCGACCCGCTTCGCCTCCTCGGGGTCGCGCTGCATCATCCGGATCGCCTCCACGTTGGCCCGGACCAGGCGCCGCACGACGTCGGGATGGGCCTCCAGGTAGATCGTGTTCACGAGGAGCTGCGTGGTGACCCACCGGCCCCCCGGCCACAGCCCGGCCTCGTCGAGGAAGGGCGTGGCCAGGCCCTCGGCCACGAGCAGGCTCGGGTAGGGCTCGGGCTCCCAGGCCCCGTCCACGCCCCCCGAGCGGAACAGCCCCGGGAGGTCGGGGTTATCCACCACCGCGACCGCCACGTCCCCTCCCTCCTCGCGGGTCTCGAGGCCCTGCTCGTGGAGCCAGGTGCGGAGCGCCACGTCCTGCGTGTTGCACTCGCCGGGGACGGCGATCCGCTTCCCGTGGAGGTCCTCCGGCCGTTGGATCCCGGATCCCTTCCGCACCACGAAGGACGCGCCCCCGAGGGTGGCCCCGGAGACCACCGCGACCTTCCCCGACTGGACCCAGAGGGCCGCCGTGGGCCCGGGGCCGACGTAGGTCGCGTCGATCGAGCCCGAGAGGAGCGCGGTGCCCGCGTCGCTCCCCGAGTTGAAGACCGTCACCTCGACCCGCGTCCCGCCCATCACGCGGTCGAAGATCCCGGCCCCGAGCGCCACGTAGCCGGGGGCGTGGGTGAGGTTCGGGAAGATCCCGAGCCTGAGCACCCGCGCGCTCCCCCTGGCCCTGGCCTCCGAGCCCTGGCAGCCCGCCGCCAGGGTCGCCAGGGCCAGCGTCGCCGCGATCAGCCTCCGCATCCGCATCACCCCCGAGACGCGAAGAGGCCGCGGCACGCGGTGCCGCGGCCTCCAGTCGTCTGGTCAGCCGTCGTCGCGCGGAGGCTACCAGGGGGCTCGGCCGAGGGTCAAGGAGGCCTCACCGCAGGCGGAACTTCTCCGCCATCTCGATCTGGACGACCTTCCCGTCCTGGACGATCAGGAGGACGGTCCCGTACCGGAGCCGTCGGAGGATGGCGACGACCCTCGCCACCACCTCCCGCTCCTCGTCGGTGAGCCCGCCGAGGAGGCCGGTCTCGTCCTGGGGTTCGGCCTCCCGGGTCACGTCGCGGCCCACCCTAGCAAGGCCGGCCCCCCTCGCTCCACGGCCTGCCGCGGTCCCTCTCCCCCCGGCCCCGTATCATGGCCGAGCGCCCGTGGGGCGCCACGGACGAGAGGCCCAGGGAGCGAGACGATGGCCGGAGCCGAGGAGCGGTCCGGGGCGGCGGGGGCCGCCTCGGCGGAGCACATCCAGCTGGTGGAGCGGTACGGCGCGCGGAACTACCACCCGCTCCCGGTGGTGATCGCGGAAGGCGAGGGGGCCTGGGTCACGGATCTCGAGGGCCGCCGCTACCTCGACTTCCTCTCCGCCTACTCGGCCCTGAACCTCGGGCACCGGCACCCCGCGGTCGTCGAGGCCGCGAAGCGGCAGCTCGACCGCCTGACACTCACGAGCCGCGCCTTCCACAACGACCAGGTGGGCCCGTTCCTCCGGGACCTCTGCGAGCTCTGCGGCATGGACCTCGCGCTCCCCATGAACAGCGGGGCGGAGGCCGTGGAGACCGCGATCAAGGTCGCCCGGGCGTGGGGCTACCGGGTGAAGGGCGTCGCCCCCGACCGGGCGAAGATCGTGACGTGCGCAGGGAACTTCCACGGGCGGACGGTCACGATCGTGAGCTTCTCGACCGATCCCCTCGCCCGGCGGGACTTCGGGCCGTTCACGCCGGGGTTCGCGACCGTCCCCTACGGCGACCCGGAGGCCCTGTCGGAGGCCCTGGCCGACCCCGACGTCGTCGCCTTCCTCGTCGAGCCGATCCAGGGGGAGGCCGGCGTGATCGTCCCGCCCCAGGGCTACCTCCGGCGGGCCAGGGAGCTCTGCACCGAGCGGGGCGTGCTGCTCATCGCCGACGAGATCCAATCGGGCCTCGGACGGACCGGGGCCACGTTCGCCTGCGAGCACGAGGGCGTCGTGCCCGACGCCTACCTCCTCGGCAAGGCCCTGGGGGGCGGGATCGTGCCGCTCTCGGCGGTCGTGGCCCGGGAGGAGGTCCTCGGCGTGCTGCGGCCGGGCGAGCACGGCAGCACGTTCGGGGGCAACCCGCTGGCCTGCGCGATCGGCCGGGAGGTGATCCGGATCCTCCGGACCGGCGAGCTCCAGGAACGCTCGCGCGTGCTCGGGGAGCGGATGCTCGCCGCGCTCCGCGAGGCCGGCCTCCCGGCGGTGAAGGAGGTCCGGGGGCGGGGGCTGTGGGCGGGCGTGGAGCTCGTCCCCGACGCGATGCCGGCCCGGGCCCGCTGCGAGGAGCTCCTCGGGCGCGGCGTGCTGGCCAAGGACACCCACGAGAGCACGATCCGGCTGGCCCCGCCCCTCGTGATCGCCGAGGAGGACCTCGCCTGGGGCCTGGAGCAGGTCGTCGCGGTCCTCGCGGCCGCCGGCCGCTGAGGCGGATCAGCCCTCGGCCACGGCCTCCGCGAAGGCCCGCTCCATCGCCCGGCGGGCCCGTCGCGTGATGCGCTCGTAGTCCGCGAGGAAGCTCTGCCTCGGGTACTCCTCGTAGCCCAGGCGGCGGGCGAGCAGCGCCTGCTCCTCGGGGTCCGGGGGGAGGGCCTCGGCCCGCACGCGCCGGTCCAGCTCGAGGGCGTCCTTCACGTCCGAGAGGAACACGAAGGCCTCGCCGAGGGCCCGGGCCACGCCGTCCTCGATGAGCCGGGCCGCGGCCAGGCGCTCGATCGCCTCGAGCGTCCCGCGCGCGCGGACCTCCGGCCGGGCGCCCCCGTGGCGGAGGAGCGAGAGCTCCACCGCGAACTGGACGTCGGCGAGCGAGCCGTACCCGAGCTTGAAGTGGAACCGGGCGGCGTCGGGGGGCCGGACGCGCTCCCGCTCGATCCGCCGCCGCATCCGGAGCATGTCGGCCGCGCGATCCACCGTGAGCTGCGCGGGGTAGGCCACCTCGGCGGCCCAGGAGCAGAACCTCGAGCCGAGCCCGGAATCGCCGGCGACGGCCCGGGCCCGCAGCAGCGCCTGGAACTCCCAGGGCTCCGCCCACCGCTCCCAGTACTCGAGGAAGGCCCGGAGGGAGCGGGCGAGCGGCCCGGAGCGCCCCTCGGGACGGAGGTCGGGGTCGGGTTCGAACCCCGAGGCGCGGACGAGCTCGAGCACCCGGGCGGCCGCCTCGCTCGCCCGTCGGAGGTCCTCCTGGCCCTCCCCCTCGTAGACGAAGACCAGGTCGAGGTCGGAGGCGAAGTTGAGCTCCTCGGCCCCGAGCTTCCCCAGGCCGATCACGGCGAAGGGCAGGTCTGGGGCGGCCTCGGCGAGCGCCCGCGCCACGGCCCGGTCGGCCACCCGAGCGAGCTCGCGGCCGGCCTCCCTCGGGCCCAGCTCCCGCGCCGCGTACCGCCCCGCGACCCGGACCAGCGCCCCGTCGAGGTCGTCCCCCGGGTCGGCCGAGCCCAGGGCCGCCACCCGCCCCGGCTCGCGCACCAGGAGGTCGGTGGCGAAGGCGCTGGCGGCGAGGAGGTGCGCGAGCCGCCGCGCGACCTGGGGGTCGCCCGCGAGGAGGTCGGCCAGGTCCGGCCGGTCGCGCGCGGCCTCCGCGAAGCGGGAGAGCCGGACGAGCGCGCCGTCGGGATCGGCCGCCAGCGCGAGGGGCGGCGCGACGACCGGGAACAGGTGCGCGAGGACTTTCCCCAGGCGCGTCGCGGGGTCCACGACCCGCCCCAGCACCTCGTAGGCGGCGCCGGGGCGGCGGAACCCGAGCCCCGCGAGCAGCTCCTCCGTGGCGGCGCGGTCCACGCCCGGCCGGGGCGCCCGGGGCCCGGCGAAGGCCTCGAGCAGCGGGCGGTAGAAGAGCCGCTCGTGGAGGCCGCGGACGAGGGCGGTCCGCCGCTCGTACTCGCGGACCAGGTCGTCCCCCCGGCCCAGGCCCAGCGAGCGGGCGAGCCGCTCGAGCGCCCCCGGGTCGGAGGGCAGCTCGTGGGTCTGGAGGTCCCGGACCATCTGGAGCCGGTGCTCGACGCGGCGGAGGAACCGGTAGGCGTCGGCCAGCGCGGCCGCGTCCTCCTCCGCGACGTAGCCCTCCTCGGCCAGGACCGCGAGCGCCCGGAGGGTCCCCGGCTCCCGCAGGCGCTCGTCGCGCCGCCCGTGGACGAGCTGGAGGAGCTGGATCGCGAACTCCACGTCGCGGATCCCGCCGCGGCCCCGCTTCACCTCCACCGCCTCCTTGCCGCGGGCGCGCACGTACTCCTCGAGGCGGACCTTGGCCCTCCGGACCTCGTCGATCGCGGCCGGCGCCAGGTCGGCCGGGTAGACGACGTCGGCGAGCCGCTCCACGAACGACCTCCCGAGCGCGGCGTCCCCCGCCACGGGGCGAGCCTTGATCAGCGCCTGGCGTTCCCAGGTCGCGGCCTCCCGCTCGTAGTAGGCCACCGTGGCCTCGAGGGAGCGCGAGAGCGGCCCCCGCCTCCCCCCCGGACGGAGGGTCGCGTCCACCCGGAGCGCCACCCCCTCGGCGGTCGGCTCGGAGAGCAGGCGGATCAGCCGCGCGGCGCGCCGCTCCACCTCCTCCTGCCGCCCCGACCCGGAGCCCGCGTGGAGGAAGAGGACGTCCACGTCGGAGGCGTAGTTCAGCTCCCCCCCGCCGAGCTTGCCCAGGCCGAGCACCGCGAACCCCTCGACGAGCCCCAGGAGGCGGCAGGCGGCCCCGAGGCACGCCTCGGCCACCGCCGTGATCTCCGCCACCGCCTCCTCGAGCGACGCCCCGGCCAGGTCCCGGGCCCCGACCCGCAGGAGCGCGCGCCGGCGGAAGCGCCGCAGGCCGTCGGCGGGCCCCAGGTGGGCGAGATCGCGCTCGAGCTCGGCCGCGAGCTCCTCGTGGGAGCGGGGCCGGAGGTCGGCGAGGGCCGCGAGCTCCTCCGGGTGGGCCGCGAAGAAGTCGGCCGCGGCGGTGGAGAGCCCGAGCAGGCGGACCGCGGGCCGGAGCACCTCCGGGCGCTCCAGCAGCTCCCGCGCCGTCCGGTCCTCGCCCACCCGCGAGAGCGCCACCCGCGCGAGCTGCGGGTCGGGGGCCTCGCCGAGCGCCTCCGGGCTCAGCACCGCAGGCCGCCCACCGGGCCGGGACGACCCGC
>DATLZM010000093.1:0-9227 GCA_035573995.1 Actinomycetota bacterium
GGGTGGCGTTCGAGATCGGGGTCCCCGACGAGCGGCTCGCCCGCCTGTACCTGGGCGCGCTCGCCGTCTACTACGGCCCCTACGACGAGGACTACGGCTACGTGACGCTCGAGGGCTTCGCCGCCCGTCGGCCCGTGGTCACGCTCACCGACAGCGGCGGCCCCCTCGAGTTCGTGGCCGACGGGGAGACCGGCCTCGTTGTCCCGCCCGAGCCGCGGGCGATCGCCGAGGCCTTCGACCGGCTCCACGCGGACCGGGCCCTGGCCCGACGGATGGGGGAGGCCGGCCGCGAGCGGCTCCTGGCCACGGTCCCCCCGTGGCCGGAGGTCGTGGCCCGGCTCCTGGACTAGGCGGCGTCGTGCTCCGGCCGAGCGAGCTCCGACGCCTCCGGCTCCGGGTCCGGCGGGCCATCGTCCGCCGGCGGTGGGACCACCGGGTCGAGCCCCGCCTCGGCTTCCTCTCCCCCCTCCCGCCGGCCCCCACGGGGGTGGCGACCTACGCCCGGGCCGTCCTGGACGGGTTGCGCCGCCAGGGGTTCCTCGACCGCCACCGGCTGGACGTGCTCTGGCCCATCCGTCCGGAGCACGAGGCGTACGTCCCCTGGTACGCGCTCTCCGTCTACCAGCTCGGGAACAACGTGGAGTTCCACCGCGAGATCTACCGGCACGCGATCCAGACCCCCGGCCTCGTGGTCCTCCACGATCTCGCGCTCGACGACTTCGTGCGGGGGCTCCTCGCGGCCGGCGACCCCCTCGGCCACCAGGCGGTGCGGGAGGCCCTCGCGGCCCGCCACCGGGTCGCCGGCGCCCCGGACCTGGACGAGCCCCTGCGGGTGCCGTGGGTCGCCCACGTCGCGCGCCGGGCCAGGGGGATCGTGGTCCACGCCGACTTCGGCCGCCGCTACCTGGAGCGGATCGGGTGCCGGACGCCGGTCTTCGTGGTGCCCCACCCCGTGCCCGAGGACGACCGGGTCCTCGCCCGCGCGGCGCGGCGGGCCGGGGAGCTGCGCGCGCCGCACGAGGCCCGCGGGATGCGGACGCTCGTCGGGGTGCTGGGCGACCTGAACGCGGCGAAGCTCGTGGACCTCGTGCTCGCCGCGGTCGGCCGGCTCGACCCCTCGGTCCACGTCGTCCTGGTCGGGCGGCGGATCCCCGGCTACGACGTGGAGGCGGCGCTCGCCGGCTCGGGCCTCGGGGAGCGGGCGGCCCTCCACGCCGACGTCCCGGACGAGGACTTCCTGGCCTGGCTCGCCGCGGTCGACGTGGTGGTGGACCTCCGCCACCCCCACCGCGGGGAGGTGAGCGGCACCCTGTTCCGGGCCCTCCAGGCGGGCAAGCCGGCCGTGGTCTCCGCCACCGGCAGCTACCTCGACCTCCCCGACGACGCGGTCCGCCGGGTCCCCCGTGGCCGGCCGGCGCCCGAGGAGGTGGCCCGGGTGCTCGGCGAGCTCGCCGGGGACCCCGGGCTCCGGGCCCGGGTGGGCGCGGCGGCCCGGGCCCACGTCGAGGCGCTGCGCCGGGCCGACGCCACCGCCCGCGGGTACGTCGAGGCCATCGAGCGGACCCTGGCGCTGGTGCGCGACCCCGCCCGGCGCGCCCTGGCGCGCTGGGCGGGCGCCCTGGCCGACCTTGGGGCCACGGAGGAGGACCTGGCGGAGGGCTACGGGATGGCTTACGCCCGCGCCCTCGCTAGCTTCTCCGAGCTCCGCTGACCGGACGCCTCCTGGGCGGCTGGATATGGTCGAGGCGAGGAAAGCCGTGGCCTCCTACCGCACCAGCGGCGACCTGCGGGATGCCATCGACCGGTTCCACAGGACGAACGACGACCGCTACTACGTGCTGATGCGGGTGCCGAACTTCCTCGAGGACCTCGCGGTGCTGGTCGACCAAGGAGCGCTTCCCGAAGAGGCGGCTCGAGCGTCGTGGGCCAGCGTGATCGAACGGCAGTGGGCTCACTGGGCCCCCGCGATCAGGCTGCTCCGGGACGTGAGGGATCGCCCGACGATCTACGCGAACTTCGAGCGGCTCAAGGCGCGTATGCTGAGGGTGGACGGTGTGGTCGCTGGGGACGTGGAGGGGTGAGATGCGGGATCGGGCAGACGACCCGTTCGTGCCGGAGGCTCCCAGGTAGGACTTCTCGCTCGGCCGCGCTGATGGGCCGGCGTGGGCCCGGTTGTTAGACTCGCGCCCGGAGCGGGCCCGCGCCCTCCGCACCGGCCATGGCGACCGCCACCGACGTCATCGAGCGCACGTCCGAGCCGCCGCACCTGCGCGTGCGGGAGCGGCTCCGCGAGCTCGCGGCCCACCGGGAGATCCTGGCGAACCTGGTCCGCAAGGAGCTCAAGGTGAAGTACGTCGCCTCGGTCCTCGGGGCGATCTGGTCGCTGCTCAACCCCGCCGTCTACCTCGCGGTGTTCACGCTCGTGTTCCGGGTCGTCCTCGACAACCGGGTGCCCGGCTACGCCGTGTTCCTGCTCTCGGGGCTCCTCGCCTGGAACCTGTTCTCGGCCTCGGCGACCTGGGCGACCCGATCCGTCGTCGACAACGCGAACCTCGTCAAGAAGGTCTACTTCCCCCGCGAGGTGCTGCCGGTGGCGGGGATCGGCGTGGCCCTCGTGGACTTCCTGCTCCAGAGCCTCGTGCTCGTCGCGTTCATGGTCGCGACCGGCTGGCGGTTCCACCCCGAGGCGCTGCCCCTCTACCCCCTGGCCTTCCTCGCGCTGCTCCTGTTCACCACGGCGATGGCGCTCCTCCTCGCGGCGGCCAACGTCCGCTACCGCGACGTCCAGCACCTGCTCGCGATCGCGCTCCTCGTGTGGTTCTGGATGACCCCGATCGTGTACCCGGCCGCGCTCGTGCAGCGGAGCGGGCACGAGCTGCTCGGGGTGCCGCTGTTCGACCTGTACCTCCTGAACCCGCTGGTGCTCGTGATCAGCGGGTTCCAGCGAGCCCTGTACGGGGCGGTGCGGCCCCCGGGGGCGGCCGGGCCCATCCTGCTCGACGTCTCGGTCGGCTGGCTCGCCGCGGGGCTCGCCGTGGTCGCCGCCGCGTCCGCGGTCCTCCTGTACCTCACCTGGCGGCTGTTCTTCCGCCTGTCCGGCGACTTCGCGGAGGAGCTGTGAGGCCCTCCGCGATCGAGGTCGAGGGGCTCTCGAAGCGGTTCCGCCTGTACCGGGAGAAGCCCAGCTCGCTGAAGGCCCGGCTGATCTCGTCCCGGACCAGGGCCGAGGACCTGTGGGCGCTCCGGGACGTGGACCTCGCGGTGGCGGAGGGGGAGACGCTCGGGCTCATCGGCCACAACGGCTCGGGGAAGACCACGCTGCTCAAGGTGATCGCCGGGATCCTCCGGCCCACCGCGGGCGTGGTCCGCACCCGGGGCCGCGTGGCGGCCCTGCTCGAGCTCGGCGCCGGGTTCCACCCCGAGCTCACGGGCCGGGAGAACGTCTACCTGAACGCCTCGTTCCTCGGGCTCTCCCGGCGGGAGACGGAGCGGGCCTACGACGACATCGTGGCGTTCGCCGAGCTCGAGGACTTCATGGACAACCAGGTGAAGTTCTACTCCTCGGGGATGCTGGTGCGCCTGGGCTTCGCCATCGCGGTCCACGTGGACCCCGCGATCCTCCTGATCGACGAGGTGCTCGCGGTGGGGGACGAGGCCTTCCAGCGGCGGTGCATCGATCGGGTGCGGGCCTTCCAGCGCGAGGGGCGGACGATCGTCTTCGTGACCCACGCCCTCGACCTGGTTCGGCAGATCTGCCACCGGGCCGTGATGCTCCACCACGGCCGGGTGCACGCCGCGGGGGAGCCCGACGACGTCGTCCAGGAGCTCCGGTACGTGATGCTCCGCCAGGACCCCAGCTTCATCCCGGAGGAGGGGAGCCGGGAAGTCGAGATCGACCAGGTGGTGCTGGTCCGCGAGGACGGCTCGACGGGCCGGCCGGTGGTGGTGGGGGAGGACCTCGTGATCCAGGTGGACGTCCGCCCCAACGAGCCCGTCGACGACCTCGACGTCTCGTTCGCCGTCCTGGACTGGACGAACCGGCTCGCGGTGGACGGGCGCACCAGCCGCGCGGGGATCGACCTGGGCCCGGTCTCCGGCAAGCGCCGGGTCCGGTTCCGCCTGCGGAGCCTGCCGCTCCTCCCGGGCCGGTACTGGGTGACCGTGGGCCTCGAGTCCCGCCGGACGGGGAAGCTCTACCACGTGCAGACGCAGCGGTACATGTTCGACGTCGCCGAGGGGGCCCGCCGCGACCGCCTCGACGTGCCGGTCGAGGTGGAGGTGGAGGAGCTGTGAACCTGCCGCCCGCGACCGAGCCCCCCGAGCGGCACGTCGTCACGACCAGGGGGAACCGCCCGATGCTGATCGCGTTGATCCTGTTCTCGGTCACGATCGCCGCCCTCGCGCAGCTCACGCTGAAGCACGGCATGAACCTGGCCCGCGACCGGGCCGGGGTGTTCCGGCTCACGGGGGAGGGGGTGCGGTCCGTCGCCGCCAACCCCTACGTCTGGGCCGGGCTCCTGCTGTTCGGGCTCTCGGCGCTGGTCTGGCTCGCGGTCCTCTCCCGCACGTCGCTCTCGTTCGCGTACCCCTTCGCCGCGCTCCAGTACGTCCTCATCCTCCTGTTCGACCGGTTCTTCCTCGAGCAGCCGGTCCCGGCCCTCCGCTGGGCGGGGGTGGCGCTGATCGCGGCCGGCATCGTGCTGGTGGCCCGGACCCCCCACGGGGCATGAGCGCGCGGCTGCCCGACCCCCCGGCGGACCGGCCGCGGGATCCCGCGCCCCCGGCGGGCGCGCGGGGGCCCGACCTCGCCGTGGTCGTCGTGAACCACGACGCCGGCCCCTACCTCGAGCGATGCCTCCGCTCGGTCCTGGCCGCCGCGGGCGGGCTCTCGCTCGAGGTCGTGGTGGTGGACAACGCCTCGACCGACGGGAGCGAGCGGGCGGCGGAGCTCGCCGGGGCCCGGCTGATCCGCAACCCCCATAACCGCGGCTTCTCGGCCGCCGCGAACCAGGGGATCCGGGCCACCTCCGCCCCCTGGGTCCTCCTGCTGAACCCCGACGCGGAGGTCTGGGCCGGGACCCTCGCCGCCCTCCTGAAGCGGGCCGAGGACGACCCGCGGGTCGCGGTCGTGGGTCCGCTCCTCCGGAACGCCGACGGCACGGTCTACCCGAGCGGGCGGCGGATCCCCTCGCTCCTCGACGCGGTGGGCCACGCGTTCCTGGCGCCGTTCTGGCCGGGGAACCCCTTCACGCGGCGCTACCGGATCGAGGACTGGGACCGGACGACCGAGCGGGAGGTGCCCTGGGTCTCGGGCGCGGCGATGCTCCTGCGGCGTCGGGCGGTGGAGGAGGTCGGGCTCCTGGACGAGGGCTACTTCCTGTACTTCGAGGAGCTGGACCTCTGCACGCGCCTCCGTGAGCGGGGGTGGCGGGTCCTGTTCACCCCCGAGCTCGAGGTCCTCCACGAGGGCGGCGTCTCGACCGGCCGCTCCCGGCGGATGCACCTGATCCACTCGAGGAGCGCGTACCGGTACTTCGCGAAGCACCGCGCACGCGGCTGGCGCCGCGCGCTCCTGCCGCTCGCCCGGGCCGCCCTGCGGGCGCGGGCGGAGCTGGTGGCGCTGCGCGACGCCCGGAGGTCGCGGTGAAGGCCGTCGTCCTCGTGGGCGGGGAGGGGACCAGGCTCCGGCCGCTCACGGAGACCATCCCCAAGCCCCTGGTGCCGCTCGTGGACCGCCCGTCCCTCGACCACGTCCTCGACCACCTCGCCGCCCACGGGGTGCACGAGGCGATCCTCTCGTCCTCCTACCTCGAGGAGCAGTTCCGGGCGTTCATCGACGCCCGCCGCGGGGACCCTTCGATCGTGTGGATCACCGAGGAGGAGCCGCTCGGCACCGGCGGGGCGATCGTGAACGCCCTCGACCACCTGGGGGACGAGCCCTTCCTCGCGCTGAACGGCGACATCCTCACCGACCTCGACCTCGCCGCGATGCGGGCGTTCCACGAGGAACGCGGGGCCGAGGCGACGATCGCGCTGCAGCGGGTCGAGGACGCCCGACCCTTCGGCCTCGTGGTCACCGGGCCGGACGGGCGGGTGCGCGAGTTCCGGGAGAAGCCGCGGGAGGCGGTGCCGGGGGACGTGAACGCCGGGACCTACCTCCTCGACCCCGCCGTGCTCCGGCGCTTCCCGCGGGGGCGGCCACTCTCGATCGAGCGCGAGGTCTTCCCGGCGCTGATCGAGGAGGGGCGGCGGGTGTACGGGTTCCCCGCCGAGGCGTACTGGCTGGACCTCGGCACGCCCGAGAAGTACCTCCAGGCCCACTTCGACCTCCTCGAGGGGAGGGTCCGGGGGGTGCGCTACCCGGCCCCCTACGTGGCGCCCGGGGCCCGGGTCCACCTCCGCGCGCACCTCGGCCGCTGGGTCTCGGTCTGCCCGGAGGCCGTGGTGGGCCCCGACGCGGAGGTCGACGACTCGATCCTGCTGGCGGGGGCGCGGGTGGGGGCCGGGGCCCGGGTGCTTGCGTCGATCGTGGGCCCGGGGGCGGAGGTCGGCGACGGGGCGACCGTCGTGGGCTCGGTGCTCGCGGAGGGGGCCCGGGTGCCGCCCGGCCTCGCGGTCGAGGGGGCCCGGGTCGGCCCGGGCGAGGTGGTCGGGGCGACGTCCGCGCCGGGCCGGGGGACGGGCGGCCTCGGGGCCCCGGCGGGGGCCGCCCCGGAGCCCTCCGGGGATCGCGATCCGCGCGCGTAACCCCGGGATCGCCCGGTTCGTTGTGATACGGTGCGGCACCCCGATGCGTCGAAGGATCCCCCTGCTCGTCGTCGTGCTGCTGTCGCTCCCGCCGGCGCCGGCCCGGGCGGCGGACCGGTTCACGTTCTACGGCTCGGGGTACGGCCACGGGCTCGGGCTCTCGCAGTGGGGCGCGTACGGCCTCGCCCTCGAGGGGTGGTCGCACCAGGAGATCCTCGCCCACTTCTACACGGGGACCGAGGTCGCCCGGGTCGCCGACGCCCCGGCCAGGCTCCGGATCGGGCTGGTCCAGGGGGAGCGTCGGGTCCGGCTCACGGCCGAGGCGGCCCCGGTGGAGCTGCGCCTGGATGGCCCCCGGGGCGAGCTCGTCGCCACGGTGCCGGCCGGTGAGACCTGGACCGTGCGGGCCCGTGACGGTCGGTACCGGATCTTCGATGCCGCGGGGTCGGGGGTGGGTGGCCCGGTCGGCGGGCCGGACCGGCACCTGTTCGCGGTGTACGCGCCCACCGGGGCCCGGGTCCGGATCCCCGAGGCCGGGCACGCCTACGCCCGCGGGTGGATCGAGTTCAACCTCTACGACTGCCCCGACGCCTGTCGGATCCGGCTCGTGCTCTCGATCGCGTCCCAGGAGTACCTGTACGGGTTGGGGGAGGTGCCGAGCAGCTGGCCGGAGGAGGCCCTGGAGGCCCAGGCCGTCGCGGCCCGGACCTACGCGTTCGCCAAGGCCGCCTACGGCCAGCACCGCCCGGTGTGCAACTGCGCGCTGTACGCGAGCGCGGCGGACCAGGTCTACGTCGGGTGGGACAAGGAGGCCGGCGAGGACGGGGAGCGGTGGGTCCGGGCCGTGGACGCGACCGAGGGCGAGGTCGTCACCTACCAGGGCCAGGTGATCACCGCCTTCTACTCCTCCTCCTCCGGCGGGCACACGGAGGACAACGAGAACGTGTGGGGGGGCACGCCGATCCCCTACCTCCGGGGCGTCTGCGACCCCGGCGACTACACGCCGGCCAACCCCAGCCGGGTGTGGCAGGTGGCCTTCACCGCCGAGGAGGTCACCCGGCTGCTCCGCCCCTACACGGGGGACATCGGCGCCGTTCGGGGGTTCGCCCGGGCCGAGCGCGGCGTCTCGGGCCGGATCGTCTCGATCCTGGTGCGGGGGGACGCGGGGCAGGCCCGGATCTCGGGCGGGGAGCTGCGCGTGGGCCTCGGGCTCCGGGACGACCGCGTCTGGATCAACGTGGACAAGAACGTCGTCGGGGCGATCCGGGCCAAGTACGACGCGCTCGGGTGCGCGCCCGGGCTCCCGACGACGCCCCGCGTCCGCCTCCCGAGCGGGCTGGTGCAGCGGTTCACGGTGGGCGCCATCTACCGCAACGAGGCGGCCGACGCCACCGCGTGGCTCCGCGGGCCGATCTACGACAAGTACCTGGCTTTGGGGGAGGCGACGAGCGTGCTCGGCCTCCCGCGCTCCGGGGTGGTGCGGCTGCGGACCCAGGAGGGGTGCGGGCAGGTCCTCTGCGCGCGGGCCGGGTTCGACGGCGGGCGGATCTACTACAAGGACGGGATCGGCGCCTTCGAGCTCCACGGGCCCGTCCTCGACTCCTACCTCGGGCTCGGGGGCGCGGGCGGCTCCCTCGGGTTCCCCACGAGCGACGTGCGAGCGCGGCCTGACGGGGGCTCGGCGGCGGACTTCGAGGGGGGGCGGATCGTCTGCTCCTCCGCGGGTCGCTGCCGGACGCGGTAGGGCCCCGAGGAGGGGTCCGAGGCCCGGCGGGCGAAGCTCGTGGGCGGGCGAAGCTCTCCGGCGAAGGGAAGCTCCCCGGCGGGCGAAGCTCCCGGCGGACCGTCCCTCGGCGCTCCGGCCGCGCGGGCTCAGGCCGCGGGCTCGGGGGCGTTCCCGGAGTTGCGGTAGGCCCGGATCCAGCCCTCGAGCATCGTCGCGGCCTGGGAGGGCGTGATGCCCGCCGGGCACTCCCACAGCTTGTTCCACGCGGTGAACGCGAGCGCCACGCCGTCGTCGAGGAGGGGGTAGGGGGCGAGGAGGACCTCGTCCTCCCGCTCCACGATGCCGGCCAGGCGGTCGACGACCGGCCGAGGCAGGGCGCCATCGCCCTCCGCCCGGTAGTAGACGATCACGTAGCCGTGCTCGAGGTTGTGGACCGCCCGGGTCTCGGGCACCGGGCGGTCGTAGACCTTGGGCTCGGGGGGCAGGGGGGAGGGGTCGTGGTAGCCCGACGTGGCGGGGTGCCGGGGGTAGGTGTAGGGCTGGCCGGGGTCGAGGTGGAGCCCGCCCACGGCCCGGTCCGGCGGCACCGGGGTCTCGATCGCCCCGCAGCCCGCCGCCTCGGCCGCCCGCAGCGCCGCCTCGCCGACGAGCCCGGAGCCCGGGGCCCGGGTGAGCCAGAGGTAGACGCCGACCCCGGCCGCGCCCACGAGCGCGAGGACCGCGGCCCGACGGAGGGCCGCGGTCCATCGGGCCC
>DATLZM010000094.1:0-5519 GCA_035573995.1 Actinomycetota bacterium
GGCGCCCGCCCTCCTCCCGAGACGAAGGCGAGGTCGTGCTCCTCGCGATGGACGAGGAGGGCTACGCGGAGCTCTGCCGGCTCATCACCGACGCCCACACGGCGGTGGGGGAGCGGCGGGACCCGTGGGTCACCCCCGAGCAGGTCTGCGCGCACGCCCGCGGCCTGGCCTGCCTCCTCGGTCCGGCCTCGCCCCCGGGGCGCCTCGCGGCCTCGGGCCGGCCGGCCGCGGCCCGCCGGGCCGCGGAGCCCTTCCGCGAGGCGTTCGGGGAGCGTCTGTGGGTCGCGGTCCAGCACCGGATGGAGCCGGGCTCGGGGGCGGAGATCCGCGCGCTCCTCCGCCTCGCCCAGGCCCTCGGGGTCCGGGCCGTCGCGACGAACGCCGTCCGCTACCTCGTGCCGGAGGACGCGTTCCTCGCCGACGCGCTCGACTGCATGCGGAGGCTCGTCCCGATCAACCCGTGGAACGTCCGGCGGGTGAACGCCGAGGGGTACCTCAAGCCGGCCGAGGCGATGCGGATGCTCTTCGCCGAGCGGCCCGACCTCTGCGACGCGACGCTCGAGCTCGCCGAGTCGTGCCGGTTCGACCTCGGGCTCCGCCGGCCGCGGTTCCCGACGTTCGAGGGCGAGGGCGGGCGCTCGGCGACCTCGGTCCTCGCCGAGCGGTGCTGGCGGGGGCTCGAGCGGCGGGGGATGCGCCCCACCCGCGAGGTCCGGGACCGGCTCGACCTCGAGCTCGGGACCATCCACCGCCTGGGCTACGCGGCCTACTTCCTCGCGGTCGCCGACATCGTGGCCGACATCCGGGCGATGGGGATCGCCTGCGCCTGCCGGGGCTCGGCCGCGGGCTCCCTCGTCTGCTACCTCACCGGGATCTCCGACGTGGACCCCCTCCGCCACGGGCTGCTGTTCGAGCGGTTCGTGAACCACCTCCGCGACGAGCTCCCCGACATCGACGTCGACGTGGAGTCGGCGAGGCGGGAGGACGTCTACGACATGATCCTCTCCCGCCACGGCGACGACCGCGCCGCCTGCGTGGCGATGGTCGAGACCTACCGGGCCCGCGCGGCGATCCGGGAGGTGGGGAAGGCCCTGGGGCTCCCCGAGGCCGAGGTGGACGCGGTGGCCAAGGCGTTCCCCCGGATCGGGGCGGGGGACATCGGCCGCGCGATCGACCTCCTCCCCGAGCTCGCCGGCTCGAACCTCCGGGCGGCCGAGCTCGAGCTCCTGTTCCGGGTGGCCGAGCGGCTGGACGGGTTCCCCCGCCACCTCGCGCTCCACCCCTCGGGGATCGTCCTCTCCCGCGACGACCTCGTGCGGACCGTGCCGCTCGAGCGCTCGTTCCAGGGGCACCGGATGGTCCAGGCCGACAAGGACGACGTCGAGCTCCTCGGGTTCCTCAAGCTCGACGTGCTCGGGGTCCGGATGCTCTCGGCGATCCGCCACGCCCTCGATGAGATCGCCCGGACCGAGGGCGTGAAGGTGGACCTCGAGGGGATACCGCTCGACGACCGGCCGACGTTCGAGCTGATCCGGGCCTCCGACACCCTCGGCTGCTTCCAGATTGAGTCGCCGGGCCAGCGGGAGCTGCTCCAGAAGCTCCAGCCGGAGCGGTTCGAGGACCTCGTCGTGGACATCTCGCTGTTCCGCCCGGGGCCGGTGAAGTCCGACATGGTGACGCCATACCTCCGGCGGCGGGCGGGGATGGAGCAGCCGGCCTACGCGCACCCCGCGCTCCGGGAGGTGCTGGGGGAGACGTTCGGGGTGATCGTCTACCACGAGCAGGTGATGCGGACCCTCGCCGCGGTGGGGGGCTACGACCTGGCCGAGGCCGACCGGATCCGCCGCCACCTCGACGACGGGGGGGAGACCGAGCGGATCCGCCGGGAGTTCCTCCGCCGGGCGCGCCGGCGGGGCGTGGACCCCGGGGCCGCGGAGCGGGTGTGGGGGGAGGTCGCCGCGTTCGCCTCGTTCGGGTTCTGCAAGGCCCACGCGGCCGCCTTCGCCGTGCCCACCTACCGCTCGGCCTGGCTCAAGGCGCACTTCCCCGCCCAGTTCCTCGCCGGGGTCCTCACCCACGAGCCGGGGATGTACCCCAGGCGGCTGATCCTCGACGACGCCCGCCGCCGCGGGATCGAGGTCCTCCCCCTCGACGTGAACCGGAGCGAGCGGGGGTACGTCGTGGAGGTGCTCGAGGAGGGCCCGCCCCGCCGCTACGGGATCCGGCTCGCGCTCTCGGGCGTGGACGGGATCTCGGAGGCCGAGATCCGCTCCGTCCTCGAGGCCCGGGCCGAGCGTCCGTTCCGGGACGTGGACGACTTCCTCCGGCGGACGGCGGTCTCGCGCCCCGTCGCCGAGGCCCTCGCCCACGCCGGCGCGTTCGACGCGATCGGCGGGGGGCGGACCCGCCGGGACCGGCTGTACCGGGCGATGACGACGCGGCCCGAGCGCCCCGGCGACCAGCTCGAGCTGGACCTGTGGGGGGCGGGCGGCGGAGGGCGGGAGGGGGAGCGGGCGGCCGCGTCCCGTGCCCCGTGGTCCTTCCCCGACTACACCGACGTCGAGCGGGTGCGGGCCGAGCTCGAGGTCCTCGGCCTCGACGCGACGCGCCACCTGGTGTCGTTCTTCGAGCCGCTCCTCGAGGACCTCGGCGTGGTGCGGGCCCGGGACCTCCCCCGGCGCCGCGGGGGGGAGTGGGTGATGGTGGCCGGGGTGAAGGTGGCCTCCCAGACCCCGGCGGTCCGGAGCGGGCAGCGGATCGTGTTCCTCTCGCTCGACGACGGGACCGGGGTCGTGGAGGTCACGGTGTTCGAGCGGGCGCTGCCGAAGGTGGCGCGGACCGTGTTCCACGCCTACGCGATGGCGGTGTGGGGGAGGCTCCGGCGGACCGGGGTCCGGGGGGTCGGTATCATCGCCGAGGACGTCTGGGACCTCGCCGCCCTGCACCGCGCGCGTCGGGGAGGCCGGCTCGAGCGGGCCCTGCGCGAGCGCGCGGCCCCGGGCCTTCCCCCCAGGAAGCTCTGGCACGCGAGCCCGGGTTCGGCGGGGTGGTGAGCCCGGACGTCGACGGGGTGGTGAGCCCGAGGGCCGGGAGGGGGAGCGCGGTGGGCGAGGGCGAGCGGGTCGGCCGGCTCCCGGACATCTCCCCCCTCGACCACACCCCGCCCGCCGGGCCCCCCGAGCCGCGGCTCCTCGCGAACCGCCCCTTCCTCTTCCTCGTCCTCGGCGAGGGGGTGGCGGCGCTCGCGTTCTGGGCCTACCTCCCGATCTCCTTCTCCGAGGCCGCCTTCCGCTTCGACGCGACGCCCCGGGAGATGTCGATCCTCCTGGCCTCGTTCTCGCTCCCGTTCGTCCTCTCCAACCCGGTCCAGGGCGCGGTGGTGGACCGGTGGAGCCCGAAGTGGATGAACCTCCTCGGCTACCTCGCCCTGATCGCGGCGATCCCGCTCGCGATGGCCGCGACCTCGCTCCCCTGGCTCTACGCCTCGACGTTCATGGTCGGGCTGGCCGACGCCACGATCCAGCCGTCGCGCTCGGCCCTCACGGGGCTCCTGGTCCCGGAGGACCGCCTGGTGCGGGCCAACGGGGTGCTGTGGGCCGCGATCCACCTGTCGCTCGTGGTGGGGCCGCTCGCCGGGGGGACCCTCCAGCGGGCCGCCTCCAACGACGCCGCGCTCGCCGCGGCCCTCGGGGTCGGCCTGCTCTCGCTCCCGTTCTTCCTCCTCGTCCCCGACCGCCGCCCGGTGGGGGAGCGGCCGCCCGCCGGGCTCCGGGAGCTCGGGGAGGGGTTCCGGACCTCGCTGCGGGAGCCCGAGCTCCGCCTGCTCCTCGCCCTGGCCGCCTCGCTGTTCCTCGCGATCAACGCGTTCTGGGCGCTCGAGCCGATCTACGTCCGGCACGCCCTGCGGCGGGGCGGCGACGCGCTCTCGTTCCTGTGGGCGGCCCACGGCGCGGGGGCGTTCGCGGGCGCGGTCCTCGTGAGCAGGACGCGGGAGGGGTCGCGGCGGGAGCTGCTCCTCGTGGCGGGGGGCCTCCTGGCGGTGGGCGCCGGCCAGCTCGCGTACACGGGGACGGCCCGCTACGGCGCGGCGCTGGCCGGCTCGGTCGTGATGGGGCTGGGGCTCTCGCTGTACTTCGCGGCGGGGCTCGCGCTGATCCAGCGGGTCGCGGGCGACGCCCGCCGGGGCCGCGTCACGAGCGTGTTCGGGGTGCTCCAGGAGGGCACGGCCCTCGCCACGACCCTCGCGATCGCGGCCGCGGGGCTCCCGGTCGAGCTGGTCGCGCCGACGCTCGTGGCGGGGGGCGGCGCGCTGGTCGCCGCCGGGCTCCTCGGCGTGCGGGCCTTCCTCCGCCTGGCCGGGCGGCAGGGGGTGAGGGGGCGTGCGGCCGCCTGAGCCGATCCTCCACGTCGACCTGGACGCCTTCTACGCCTCGGTCGAGGTCCGGAAGGACCCCTCGCTCGCCGGCCGGCCGGTGGTCGTGGGGGGCGGCGGCCCCCGCGGGGTGGTGATGGCCGCCTCCTACGAGGCCCGGGCCTACGGCATCCGCTCGGCGATGCCGATGGTCCGGGCCCGCCGGCTCTGCCCCGACGTGGTGGTCGTGCCCCCCGACCTCGAGGCCTACCGGGCCCACTCGAACCGGTTCCGCGAGGTCCTCCTCTCGTTCACGCCGCTCGTCGAGCCCATCGCGCTCGACGAGGCCTTCCTCGACGTGGGCGGCGCCGGGCGGCTGTTCGGCCCGCCGGCCCGGATCGCGGAGCGGGTGCGGGAGGAGGTCCGCCGGGAGGTCGGCGTGACCTGCTCGGTGGGGGTGGCGCCGAACAAGCTCGTGGCGAAGCTCGCCTCGGCCCGGGCCAAGCCCGACGGGCTGCTCCACGTGCCCGCCGGCGGCGTGCGGGCCTTCCTCGACCCCCTCCCGGTGGAGGCGCTCTGGGGGGTGGGGGAGCGGACCGGGGAGCTCCTGCGGCGGCTCGGGGTCCGGACCGTGGGGGACCTGGCCCGGACCCCACCCGCGGTCCTGGCGCGGCTCGTCGGCGAGGGGCCCGCCGAGCACCTGGCCGCGCTGGCCAGAGGGGAGGACGACCGCCCGGTGGTCCCCTACGAGCCGCCCAGGTCGGTCTCGCACGAGGAGACCTTCGACCACGACCTCGACGACGAGGAGGCCATCCTCCGCGAGCTCCTCGCGCTCTCGGGGAGGGTGGCGCGTCGGCTCCGGGAGGACGGGTACCGGGCGCGGACCGTGGTCCTCAAGGTCCGCCTGGCGAACCTCACGACCCTCACCCGGTCGCGGACCCTCCCGGCCCCCACCGACGTGGGGGCGGAGCTGTACCGGGTGGCCGCGGAGCTCAGCCGGGGGCTCCCCGGGGAGCGCCGGAGGGTGCGGCTCCTGGGCGTGCAGGCCACGGGCCTCGTCCCGGCGGGGGCCGATCAGCTGGCGCTGCTCCGGGAGGGGCGGTGGGGTGCGGTGGAGCGCGCCGTGGACCGGATCGAGCGGCGCTTCGGACGCGGGTCGGCGGCGCCC
>DATLZM010000095.1:0-12694 GCA_035573995.1 Actinomycetota bacterium
CGGACGGCCCGGGCGGCGATCCCCGCGGGGCGGCGCGGGCCCCGGGCGCGGCGCTCGCCGGCGGCGCCGCGATCGTCGAGGTCGAGCCCGACCGCCGCTTCTGGGAGACCTTCCGCGCCTCGCTCGCGGCCTTCGGCGTGACGGGGCCCGACGCCCTCGACCAGCTCGCGGCCCTGGAGCGCGAGGTCCTGCTGCCTGTGAAGCGGTGGTTCGCGGTCCGGGTCGGCGGGGAGGTGGCGAGCCTCGCGGCGCTCGTGGGCCTGGCCGGCGCCGGCTACATCGACCACGTGGTGACGTTCCCCGCCCACCGCCGCCGCGGCTACGCCGCCGCGCTCGTGGCCCACCTGGTCACGGAGGCCCGGGCCGCCGGATGCGACCCCATCTTCCTCCTCGCCGAGGAGGGCGCCCCCGCGGTCCGCCTGTACGAGCGGCTGGGCTTCCGCACGGTGGGGAGGATCGGGAGCACGCTCGCCCCCCTCCCGGGGTGAGGGCCGGAGCGCCCGGGGCGGGGCTCAGAGCACGAGGCGGAACGCCCGCTCGAGGAGGTAGGCGAGGACCGCGCAGGACGGCCAGGTGAGGATCCAGGCCGCCACCACCTGCCCCGCCACGCCCCACCGGACCGCGGAGAACCGGCGGGTCGCGCCGACCCCCATGATCGACGTCCCGATCGCGTGGGTGGTGGAGACCGGGATCCCCAGGCGGGCGGCGGCGGTGATCACGGTCGCAGCGGCCGTCTCGGCGGCGAAGCCCTGGACCGGCTCGAGGTGGGTCATCCGCAAGCCCATGGTCCGGACCACGCGCCAGCCCCCGACCATCGTGCCGAGCCCCATCACGACCCCGGCGGAGACGATCACCCAGGTCGGGATGGGGAACTCGGAGGGGATCCGGCCGGCCGACCCGGCCCGGTCGAGGAGCACCGCGAGCGTGATCACGCCCATCGTCTTCTGGCCGTCCCCGGTCCCGTGGGAGAGCGCCATGAACGCCGCGGAGAGGACCTGCGCCCGCCCGAAGATGCGGCGCACGACCGGCCGGCGCACCCTGGCGAACAGCCGGTAGACCAGGACCATCAGGAGGAACCCGCCGAGGAACCCCCCCACCGGGGAGGTGACCAGGCCGATCAGCGACTTCCGGGTCCCCTCCCACTCGAGCGCCCCGAGCCCCCCGGCGGCGAAGCCGGACCCGAGGAGGGCGGCCACGAGCGCGTGCGACTCGCTCGAGGGGAGGCCGAAGTACTGGGCGCCGAGGGCCCAGATCGTCGCGGCGAGGAGCGACGCGGCGACGGTCTCGAGCGTCACCTGCTGGGGGTCGACGATCCCCGCCGCGATCGTCTTCGCCACGGCCGTCCCGATGAGGAGCGCGCCCGCCAGGTTCAGCACGCCCGCCATGATCACCGCGTGGTGCGGGCGGAGCACCCGGGTCGAGACGACGGTGGCGATCGAGTTCGGCGCGTCCGTCCAGCCGTTGGCGAACTCGAACAGGTAGGCCAGGAGGAGGACGAGCCAGAGCGGCATCAGGACTGCTTGAGCGCGATGGCCTCGAGGGTGTTCGCGACGTCCTCGAGCTCGTCGATCGCCGCCTCGACCTCGTCGATGATGTCCTTCCACTTGAGGACGTCCATCGCCTTGTGGTCGCCGCCGAACAGGTCGGCCACGGCCTGGCGGTACACGCGGTCGCCCTCGTTCTCGATCCGGTTGATCTCGACCCAGTACCGGTCGAGCTCCCGGTAGCGCGGGAGGGTCGCGAGCGCCTCCTTCGTGGCCCGGGCCGCGCGCACCAGGACGTCGGCCTGGACCTTCATCTCCGGCAACGGCCCCTCGATCTTGTGGAGGACCATGAGGTCGGCCGCCGCCTCCATGTGGTCCATCACGTCGTCCAGGGTGGTGGCGAGCTTGTGGATGTCCTCGTGGTCCAGCGGCGTCACGAACACCGTGTTGAGCCGCCGCATCACCTCGTGGGTCACCTCGTCGGCCTCGTGCTCGAGGTCCCGGAGCCGGTCGGCCTTCCGCTGGACGTCGTCGAAGTTCGTCACCAGGTCCTGGAGGACCAGGGCGCCCTCCTCGATCTGCTCCGCCTGTCGGAGGAACAGGTCGAAGAAGCTCTCCTCCCGCGGAACCAGCCGGAACCTCCAACGCGGCACGGTCCTCACCCTCCCTCCGGGTCCGCCGTTTGATACCACACGGGGCCGCCCCCGACGACCGCCGAACGGCCGGGTCCGTGGCGGGACGCCCGGCGGGAGCCGCGGCCCTGCCCCGGACGGCCTAGCTCTCTCCGGCCCGGTCGGGGAACGCCACGACCCCGGCCGGGGGGCGGAGGCAGTGGGCGAGGTACATCGACTGGTTGTAGCTCCCCACCCCGAGGAGCGCCAGGACGTCGCCCTCGCGCACCTCGGGGAGCGGGAGGTCCTCGGCCCACAGGTCGTCCCCCTCGTTGATGTTCCCCGCCACGGTCGCGGGCCCCGCCGGCGGGGCGTCCGCGGCCCGGCAGAGCACGACCGGGACCGGCGCCCCGTAGATGAACCGCTCCGGGGCCACGTTGTACCCGGCGTCGAGGCCCACGAACCGCACCCCGCCCCGCTCCTCCACGGTGACCACCTCCGCGAGCAGGACCCCGGACTCCTTGCACAGGAAGTCCCCGGGCTCGGCCGCAAGGACCGCGCCGAACCCGCCGAGGTGCTCGCCCAGGATCCCCGCGTAGGCACGGACGTCGAGGGGCCGCTCGCCCGGGGCCTGGGGCACGCCCAGGCCGCCGCCCGCGTTCACCTCGCCGATGGGACACCCGGCGTCGAGGAGGCGCCGGCACATCCGGGCCACGACCCGGACCGCCTCCTCGAACGCGGGCAGCCCGTCGTCGAGGAACCCGTCGCCCACGTGGAAGTGGACGGTCTCGATCGTGAGCCCGTGCCGGCGGGCGGCGGCCAGGGCGTCGTCGAGCTGCTCCTCGAGCACCCCGAACTTGGAGGGGCGGTCGGCGCCGCTGTAGAGGTGGCGGCGGCCCGGCCCCGAGGCGGCGCCCCGGCGGGGGTTCACCCGGATCCCCACGGCGCGCCCCGGCGCCCGCCGCCCCACCCGGTCGAGCTGCGTCACGAGGTCCAGGTTGAGCCGGACCGGGTGCGCGAGGATCACGTCGAGGTCCCGCTCGGAGACGTTGGTCCCGGTGTAGCTGATCTCCTCGGGCCCCCAGCCGTGCTCGAGCCCGAGGAGCAGCTCGCCCGGCGAGCAGACGTCGAGCCCCACCGAGCCGAGCCCCCGGACGAAGCGGAGCACGGCCGGGTCGCGCTGGGCCTTGACCGCCAGGCGGAGCCGGAAGGGCAGGCCCGCCGCCGCGAAGGCGCCCTCGAGCGCGCGGGCCTGCTCGCCGATCCGGGGGAGGTCGTAGACGAAGAGCGGGGTGCCGTGCTCCCGGGCGAGGGACTCGGCGTCCCGCCCCGCCACCGTGAGCCTACCGTCGCGGACGTCGAGGCCCGGCCGCGACCAGAAGGGAGCGTGCTCCATCGGCCCCGGAGCCTACCCGGCGCGGCCGCGCGTGGCCCGACGACCCACCCGGGCCCGGTTCAGCCGACGAACTTGTAGCCGAGGCCCCGGACCGTGAGGAGGTGCTCGGGGCGGTGGGGGTCCCGCTCGATCTTCCGCCGCAGCCGCTTCACGTGGACGTCGAGGGTCCGGGTGTCGCCGACGTAGTCGGGCCCCCAGACCTCCTCGATCAGGAACGTCCGGGTGAGCAGCCGCCC
The DNA here is from genome assembly GCA_035573995.1 of Actinomycetota bacterium. Classification (GTDB taxonomy): domain Bacteria; phylum Actinomycetota; class UBA4738; order UBA4738; family HRBIN12; genus DATLZM01. Next base: position 3,728 of record DATLZM010000095.1, read on the forward strand.
CCGCCGCCGGAGGAAGGCCTCGAGCAGCTCGAACTCCTTGGGCGGGAGCGGCACGGGCTCGCCCCGGACCCGGGCCTCGTGGCGGGCCACGTCCAGCTCCACCGGGCCGCCCCGGAGCACCTCCTCGGCCGCCGCCGGCGCGAGGATCCCCGCTCGGCGGAGGTGGGCCCGCACCCTCGAGACCAGCTCCCGCATGGAGAACGGCTTGGTCACGTAGTCGTCGGCGCCGAGCTCGAGCCCCGCCACCTTGTCGGCCTCGGCGTCCTTCGCGGTGAGGATCACGATCGGCACGGCCGACCGCGCCCGGATCTCCCGGCACACGTCCAGCCCGGACATCCCCGGGAGCATGAGGTCGAGGATGACGAGGCCCGGCCGCTCGGCCTGGAACCGCTCGAGGGCCGAGGGCCCGTCCGCGGCGATCGCCACCCGGAACCCCTCGCGCTCGAGGTTGTAGCGGACGGCGTCGGCGAGCGAGGCCTCGTCCTCGACGACGAGGACCACGACGGCGGCCGGGGCCTCGCTCACCCCCTGGCGCCGGGCCACCATCAGCCGAACCTCCCCGTGACGTAGTCCTCGGTCCGGGGGTCGGAGGGGTTCGTGAAGATCGCGTCGGTGTGTCCGTGCTCGACGAGCACGCCGACGCGCCGCCCCGCCGCATCCACCTCGGTCGTGAGGAAGGCGGCGACGTCCGAGACCCGCGCGGCCTGCTGCAGGTTGTGGGTCACGATCACCACGCTGTAGGCCTCGGACAGCTCGCGCATCAGGTCCTCGATCTGGGCGGTGGCGATGGGGTCGAGGGCCGAGCACGGCTCGTCCATCAGGATCGTGTCGGGCTCCACGGCGATGGCCCGGGCGATGCACAGGCGCTGCTGCTGCCCGCCGGACAGCTCGAACGCGTTCCGTCGGAGGTCGCCCCTCACCTCGTCCCAGAGGGCCGCCCGCCGCAGGGCCGCCTCGACCCTGCCCCCGAGGTCGTCGGTCATCCCATGCACCCGGAGCCCGAACGCGACGTTCTCGAAGACCGACTTGGGGAAGGGGTTCGGCTTCTGGAACACCATCCCCACGTGCCGCCGGACCGCCACGGGATCGACGGCCGCGGCGTACAGGTCCTGCCCGTGGTAGAGGACGTTCCCTTCCACGCGAGCCCCGGGGATCAGGTCGTTCATCCGGTTGAGCGCCCGGATCAGCGTGCTCTTGCCGCACCCGGACGGCCCGATGATCGCCGTGATCCGGTTCCTGGGGATGTCCAGGGTCACCCCTCGGACGGCCGGGATCCCCTCGTAGGAGACGGCCACGTCGCGGAGCTCGAAGACCGGCTCCGGCGGGGCCTCGGCCCGCCTGGAGCGCGGGACGTCCACGTGGACCCGGACCTGCTCCATCACCACCTCCGCTCGTACCGGTTCCGCAGGGAGACGGCCAGCGCGTTCATGGCGAGGAGCACCCCGAGGAGCAGGACGATCCCGGCCGCCGCGACGTGCTGGTACTCGACCTGCGGCCGCGAGACCCAGTTGTAGATCTGGATCGGCATCGCGGTGAACCGGTCGTAGGGGTCCCGGGGCACGAAGTTCACGTAGGTCAGGGCACCCAAGGTGATGAGCGGAGCCGTCTCCCCGATGGCCCGCGACAGCCCGAGGATCAGGCCCGTGAGCATCCCGGGGAGGGCGGCGGGCAGGGTCTGCCGCCACGTGACCTGCCAGGTCGTCGCCCCCACGGCGTACGCCGCCTCCCGGATCCCGCCCGGGACGGCGCGGAGCGCCTCTCGGGAGGCCACGATGATCACGGGGAGGATCAACAGGGAGAGCGTGAGGGCGCCGGCCATGATGGAGCGCCCCAGCTCCATCGCCCGGACGAAGGCGGCCAGCCCGAGCAACCCGTAGATCACCGACGGCACCGCCGCCAGGTTCGCCACGTTGAGCTCGAGGAGGGCCGCGAGGCGGGTGCGCGGGGCCATCTCCTCGAGGTAGACGGCGGCCCCCACGCCCAGAGGGAACGAGATCGCGGCGGTCAGCACCATCAGCCAGGTGGTGCCGACGAGCGCCGGGCGGATCCCCGCCCGCTCCGGGAACCGCGAGTCGAGGCCCGAGAGGAACCCCCGGTCCAGCCACCCGACCCCCTTCGTCGCGACGTCCACGAGGAGGGTGGCCAGGGTGAGGAGCGCCACGAGCAGGGCGAGGAGGAGGGCCAGGTGGAACGCCAGGGCGCCCGCCGAGCGTTCCGCACGCCGTCCGGTGGCGAGCCCGGGGACCCCCGCGGCGACCTTCGCGCTCACTCGTACCGCTCCCGGAACCGGCGGACGAGCCGCAACGAGGCGGCGTTCAGCCCGAGCGTCAGCAGGAACAGAGTGGCCCCGACCGCGAAGATCGTCCGGTACTCGACGCTCCCGTAGGGGGTATCCCCCTGGGAGATCTGGACGATGTAGGCCGTCATCGTCTGCATCGCCTCCCGCGGGTCCAGCGAGAGGTTCGGCATCTGGCCGGCGGCGATCGCCACGATCATGGTCTCGCCGATGGCCCGGGACAGGCCGAGGATCACCGCCGCCGCGATCCCCGAGAAGGCGGCCGGCACGACCACCCGGAGGGCCACGGTGCGGCGGGTGGCGCCCATGGCGAAGGCCGCCTCCCGGAGCGCCCGGGGCACCGACCGCATCGCGTCCTCCGAGACCGAGGCCACGAGCGGCACCGCCATGACCCCGATGGCGAGGCTCGCCGAGAGCGCGTTGAAGATCCCCGTGCCGGGCAGGAGCCGCTGGAGGAGGGTCGGCGTGATGAACGTGAGCGCGAAGTATCCGAAGACCACCGTCGGGATCCCGGCCAGGACCTCGAGGACCGGCTTGAGGACCCGCCGGGCTCCCGGCCGCGCGTACTCGGCGAGGTAGACGGCCGCCCCCAGGCCCACCGGCACCGCCACCAGCATGCTCCCGAGCCCGATCAGCGTCGTCGCCGCGAGGAGGGGCAGGACGCCGAAGGAGGGTGGCCGGAAGGTGGGGCCCCAGGAGGTGCCCGTGAGGTAGTCGAGGACCGGCACCTCACGGAAGAACGCCACGGCCTCGAAGGCGAGGGAGGCGACGATCCCAAGGGTGGTGGCGACGGAGAGGATGCCGCAGCCGAGCAGGAGGGTGCGCACGAGCCGCTCCCCGTACCGTGGGCGCCGGCCCGTGAGGGCTCGGCCGATCGCCTGCTCCGCCGCCACCCCTGCGACCCCGGCCCCTACGACGCCGCGGCCCTGAAGTCGGCCCAGGCCTGCCGCATCGCCTCCCGGTCGGCCTCCGAGATGTTCACGTATCCGACCTGGGGCACGAGGTCCGGGGCGACCTGGAGGTAGAAGTCCACGAACGCCACGACCTGGGGCTTGGAGAGGGCGCCCTCAGCCACGTAGACGAAGAGCGGACGGGAGAGTGGCGCGTACGCACCCGACCGGATCGTGTCCTGGGAGGGCGTCACGCAGCCCTGGCCGGCGTCGACCCCGAGCACCTTGAGCCGATCGCGGTTCTCCTCGTAGTAGGCGTACCCGAAGTAGCCGAGGGCCCGCTCGTCGCCAGCCACCCCCTGGACGAGCACGTTGTCGTCCTCGCTCGCCGTGTAGTCCGAGCGGCTCGCGCCCTCCTCGCCGACGATGACGTCGGTGAAGTAGTCGAACGTGCCCGAGTCCGTCCCCGGGCCGTAGAGCGTGAGCGGATGGGAGGGGAAGCCGCCGCCGGGGATCTCGCTCCAGTCGTCGATCCGGCTCCCCGGCTCCCAGATCGCCCCGAGCTGGTCGACCGTGAGGCAGGTGGCCCAGTCGTTGGCCGGGTTCACCACGACCGAGATCCCGTCCAGGGCGACCTTCAGCTCGACGTACTCGACGCCGTTGGCCGCGCAGCGGTCGATCTCGTCCTGTTCGATCGGCCGGGAGGCGTCCTGGATGTCGGTCTCGCCCGCGCAGAACTTCTCGAACCCCCCGCCGGTCCCGGAGACCCCGACCGAGACCTGCACGTCCGGGTGCCGGGCGGTGAACTCCTCGGCCACGGCCTGGGTGATGGGGAAGACCGTGCTCGAGCCGTCCCCCACGACGGCACCGGAGAGCCCACCGCCGTCGCCACCGCTCGCCCCCTCGGCCGTGTTCCCGCAGGCCGCGGCGACGAGCACGAGCGCCGCCCCGGCCACCACGAGCCCGAACCACCTCCGAGCCATGCGCGTCCTCCTCCTCATCCCTCCCGCCGACGGACCGGCCTGGGCGAGCCGGGGAACGGCCGCGCGGAGAAAGAGGTATCGTCGGGCCGTCCCCCGGGACCACCGGTCGCCGCCGCGCTCGCCCATCGATCCGGAGGCTAGGGGCCGGACGTGAGCGGATCCGGGCGGGCGTGTGAACGGAGGGTGAACGTTCCCGGAGCGACCGCGGCCGCCCGCGTCCCGGGCCCCGGTCCCCTCCGGGGGACGGGGTAGGCTCGCCCCGTGGGCGCGTCCTCGTCCCTGGCCCGGATCCTCCTTCGTCGTCCCCTGGCTCGGCTCCGAGAGGCGACGCGACGGCTGGCCGGGGAGCTCCCCGGCGTCCGGGCCATGCCGTGGGAGCTCCGGGACCCCGAGGGGCTGGCCCGGATCCTCGAGCGCGTCGCCGACGAGCTGGCCCGGGAGCGGCGGGCGGCCGGCGAGGAGCGGGGGGTCCGCGACCTGATCCTCGCCTCGATGGAGGAGGGGGTGCTCTTGGCCGACGCCGACGGCCTGGTCCGGTTCGCGAACGGCTCGGCCGAGCGGGTGCTGGGGGGGCCGTCGCCCTCGGTGTCGGCCCTCACCCCCACCGCGCTCCGGGAGGTGGCGGCGATCGCCCTCCGCGAGCGGCGGCCCGCGACCGTGGACGCCGTCCGCGGCACGCCCGCCCGCCACCTGCGCGCGACCGCGATCCCCGTGGAGGGTGGCGGCGCGCTCCTCGTGCTCCGCGACGTGACCGAGGCGAAGCGGTTGGAGGCGATGCGCCGGGACTTCGTGACCAACGCCTCGCACGAGCTCAAGACGCCCGTGGCCTCGATCCTGGCCGCGGCCGAGACGATCCGGACGGCGGCCGCGGACGACCCGGCGGCCGTGGTCGGCTTCGCGGAGCGGCTGGAGCGGGACGCCGTCCGCCTCTCGCGGATCGTGGCCGACCTGCTCGACCTGTCCCGCCTCGAGACGGGGAGCGAGCGCAGCGAGCGGGTGCCGCTCGACGAGCTCGTGGGGGAGGAGGCGGACCGCTTCGCCCCCCAGGCCCGGGAGGCGGGCGTCGCGCTCGCCGTGGAGGCCCACCCGGGACCCGCCGTGGTGGGCTCCCGCCGGGACCTCGCGCTCCTGGTCCGCAACCTCCTCGACAACGCGATCCGGTACACGCCCCCCGGCGGAGCGGTCCGGGTGTCGGTGGAGCCCGCCCACGGCGAGGTCGTGCTCCGGGTGGCCGACACGGGGGTGGGGATCCCCCTTCGCGACCTCCCCAGGATCTTCGAGCGGTTCTATCGGGTGGACCCGGCGCGCTCCCGCGACACGGGCGCCACCGGGCTCGGGCTCTCGATCGTCAAGCACGTCGCCGAGAACCACGGCGGCACGGTGCGGGTGGAGAGCGAGCTCTCCCGGGGCTCCACGTTCGAGGTGCGACTGCCGACCGGGACGCCGCGGGCCTGAGCCGGGCGCCCCGGGGCCCGATGTCTTCCGCGAACAGTCGTGCGTGTTACAGTCGACCACGTGGACCGCGACGTGGAGGCGGTGGCGCTCCTGGCCGAGCCGGTCCGGCGTGCCCTGTATCGCTGCGTGGTGGAGCGGGGGGAGGTCGGCCGGGACGAGGCGGCCCGGGCCCTCGGGATCTCCCGGGCCCTGGCCGCGTTCCACCTCGACCGGCTGGCCGAGGCCGGCCTGCTCGACGTCCGCTACCGCCGCCTGACCGGGCGGTCGGGGCCGGGCGCGGGGAGGCCGGCGAAGCTGTACCGCCGGGCCGAGGCCGAGTTCCGCGTGTCGCTCCCCGAGCGGAGGTACGACCTCCTGGCCCGGCTGCTGGCGGCCGGCCTGTCGGACCGCGCCGACCCGGCGGCCCTGCGGGACGCCGCCCGCGCCGCGGGGGAGGACGTCGGGCGCCGGGTGGCCCGGCGGGGGGGACGTGCCGCCACCCGCCTCCGCCGGGCGCTGGCCGACGAGGGCTTCGAGCCGTTCGCCGCCCCGGACGGCTCGATCCGCCTGAGGACCTGCCCCTTCCGGGCCCTGGCCGTGGAGGATCCGGACCTGGTCTGCGGGGTGAACCTCTGGTTCCTCGAGGGGCTCGTGGCCGGGGCCGGCGTCGGGGGATCGGCGGAGCGGGTGGACCCCGGCGAGCAGGGGTGCTGCGTCGCGCTCCGCGCCCCGGCCTGAGCCGGCCCCCGACTATGCTTCGCCGGTGGCGCTGCTCCTGCTGATCCGGCATGGCCACACCGACGTCACGGGGGCCCGCATCCCCGGGTGGGCCCCGGGCATCCACCTCTCCGCCCGGGGCCGGGCCCAGGCCGAGGCCCTCGCCGCCCGCCTCCGCGGGTTCCCCCTGGCCGCGGTCTACGCGAGCCCGCTGGAGCGCTGCGTGGAGACCGCCGAGCCGCTCGCCCGCGCCCACGGCCTCCCCGTCCGGGTCCGCGACCACCTGGGCGAGGTGCGCTACGGGAGCTGGACCGGCCGCTCGATCCGCCAGCTCTCCCGGACCAGGATGTGGCGGATCGTGCAGCACACGCCGTCGCAGGTCCGCTTCCCCGGCGGCGAGACGCTGCTCGAGGTCCAGCAGCGGGCGGTCGGGGAGGCCGAGCGGATCGCGGCCGCCCATCCCCGGCGGCCGGTGGCCCTGGTCACGCACGGCGACGTGGTCCGGCTCGTCCTGGCGCACTACGCGGGGTTGCACCCCGACCTGATCCAGCGGATCGTCGTGGACCCGGTGTCGGTCTCCGCGGTGTTCCTGGGGGACCGGATCCCCCGCATCCTCCGGGTGAACGACACCGGGGACCTTGCCGACCTCCGACCGGGGCGGGGCGCGGGGAACGTGCGAGGATAGGCCCCGTGGAGCTGGGGCCGGTCGACCGCATCACCACCGACGCGATCGGGGAGCCGGGCAACCGGACGTTCTTCATCCAGGCCCGGAGCGGCCCGGAGCTCGTGACCGTCATCGTGGAGAAACAACAGGTGCAGCTGCTGGCCCAGTCGATCCTGGAGATCCTGGCCGGGATCGACCGGGAGACCGAGGAGGGGCCGGGCGAGGACGAGATGGACCTCGAGGAGCCCGTGGAGCCGATGTGGCGGGTGGGCCGGCTCGCGATCGGGTACGACGAGGACCGCGACATGTTCCGGCTGGAGCTCGAGGAGCTGCTGCCGGAGGACGAGGAGGAGGGGGAGGGCCCGGAGCCCGACCGGGTGCTCCTGTGGGCCACGCGGGAGCAGATGCTCGCCCTCTCCCGGCACTCGGCGGCGGTGGCAGCCCGGGGCCGGCCCACCTGCCGCTTCTGCGGGAACCCCATCGACCCGGAGGGCCACCGATGCCCCGCGATGAACGGGCACCGCGACCGGGGTTGAGCCAGGCGCCGTCGGCGGAGGACGCCGACCTGGAGCTCCTCGCCGCCGGGCGGCTCGATGTGCTGGGGAGGCTCCCCCGGGCCTCGAACGCCACGCTCCTGGCCCGGGTGGAACGGGGGGGACGGGAGGCCCTCGCGGTGTACAAGCCCCGGGCCGGGGAGCGCCCCCTCTGGGACTTCCCCGACGGCACGCTCTGCGTCCGGGAGGTGGCCGCGTACCTCGTGGCCCGGACGCTGGGGTGGCCCTCGGTGCCCCCCACGGTGCTCCGGGACGGGCCGCTCGGGGTGGGCTCGGTCCAGCGCTTCGTGGAGCACGACCCGGCGGAGCACGCGCTCTCCCTCGTCGAGCGGTTCCCCGAGGAGTTCCGGCGGATCGCCGCCTTCGACGTCGTCGTGAACAACGCCGACCGCAAGGCCGGGCACTGCCTGTTGGGGACGGACGGCCGGGTCCACGTCGTGGACCACGGCGTGTGCTTCGCCGAGCCACCGAAGCTCCGCACGGTGCTCTGGGACTTCGTCGGGGAACCGCTCCCTCCCGCCATCGTCCCCGACCTCGAGCGGCTGGCCGAGGAGGTCCGGGGAGGCGAGCTCGGGTCCCGCCTGGCGTCGCTCCTCTCCCCGGAGGAGGCGGCCGCCGTCGGCCGTCGGGCCGAGCGGCTGGCCCGGGCCGCCACGTTCCCCGGCCCGGGGGCCGAGCGGCCCTACCCCTGGCCCCTGCTGTGAGCGGGCCATGAGCTCCCCACCGGTCCGCCACGCCTGGCTGGAGACCCCGTTGGGGCCCGTCGTGGTGGCCGCCACGGGTCGGGGCGTGGTGCGGCTGGCGTTCCCGGACGGGGACCCGGAGGCCATCCTGGAGGAGGTGGGGCTGGCCCTGGGCCGCCCGCTCCGGGCGGACCGGCGGGCCTTCGACGGCCTGGCCCGCGACCTCGACCGGTACTTCGCCCGTCGGGGACGGGGGTTCCGCCTCCCCGCCGACCTGGCGCTCATCCCGGCGGGGTTCGGCCGTCGGGTCCTGGAGGCCACGGCCCGGGTCCCGTACGGCGCCGTCGCCACCTACGGGCGGGTGGCCGCGTTGGCCGGGAGCCCCCGGGCGGCCCGGGCGGCCGGCAACGCGCTCCGCGCCAACCCGGTCTCGCTCCTCGTCCCCTGCCACCGCGTCGTCCCGGCCGACGGCTCCCTCGGCGGCTACGGCGGCGACGAGTGGCGGAAGGAGGCGCTGCTCCGGCTGGAGGGCGCGCTGGGGGAGCCGCGTCGGGCGCGGGCGGCGGTACGCTCTTGCGTGCGATGAGTCGTCGCCCCTCCGTCGCGCTCGCCGCCGGGCTCTCGGCCGGCGGGCTCGTCGTGGGGCACGCGCTGGGGTACCTCCTGGCGGAGCCGGACCCCGCGCTCCGCGACGCCCACCTGGCAGCCACCGGCCACGGCGGCTTCGGCCTCCTGGCCGGCTGCGG
>DATLZM010000096.1:0-1483 GCA_035573995.1 Actinomycetota bacterium
TTCCGTCTGATGCCGCCAGACCTGCAGACGTTCGAGGACGCGCTGCTCTGGAAGCGGCTCCGCTACGAGTTCTCCGCGGAGGTGCTCTGGGAAGGCGTGATCGCCGGGGCCGACGTCCGCGTCAGCGGTCGCCGTGCCGAGCCGCGGGGAACGTGACCGCCCCGGGCGCCCCATCCGCGGCGGGAGGGCTGCGACGGAGGGCGCCTTGACCGGCGGAGAGGGTAATCACGGTGACCTCCGGGCTGCGGCTGCGCGAGGCGAGGGCCGACCCTGAGATCTGGGGCCGGCTCGTGGAGACCGCGGTCGGGGCCCACCTGGTGAACGCGGGGCTCGACGTCTCCCGGTGGCGCGAGCGGAACCGCGAAGGTGGACCTCGTGACGCGCCGCAGCCGCTCGACCGTGCCGATCGAGGTGAGGAGCGACCGCCGCAAGGGCTCCTTCCCGGGATGGCGGCCTTCGCCCGGGCGTTCCGTCCCCGCCGCCGCCTCCTCGTGGGCGGCCAGGGGGTTCCCCTCGAGGACTTCCTCTCGCGACCGGCGGAGGCCTGGTGCGCTGATTCGCCGCGGGACCGACGACGCTCGTGCCGGCGCCGCTCCACCGGAGCGCCACGGGTCTGCTACCCCAGCCGCTCCAAGAAGGCGGCGGGGTCCAGGATCTCGATCTCCCGCCAGCGGCCCAGCCGGAGCAGGTGTCGGTCTCCCGAGACCACGACCTCCGCCCGGCCGGCCAGCGCCGCCTCGAGCACCCGGTCGTCGGCGGGATCGGCGCGCACCACACGGACGGGCTCCCGGGGCTCCACCACCGTCCCGATCCGAGCCACCTGCGCGACCGCCTCCTCCACCCACGGCTCCTCCCACCCGAACTTCGAGGAGAGGACCCGGCCGAGCTCCGCGAGGAGCGGCCTGGACGTCACGAGCTCGATCCGACCCTCGAGCGCCGCCCGGTACACGTGCTCCGGGCTCCCACCGGGGAACAGGAACGCGGAGACCAGGACGTTGGTGTCGAGTACCGCCCTCACACGGCCCGCGCTTCGCGGATCAGCCGCTGGACGTCGCGCTCGTCCCGCACGCCGAGCGCGCGCGCCCTCGCCGCCCCGTAGCGCTGCAGGGTCTCGAACCGGCCTGTCTCGCGGAACGCGCGGTAGACGCGCAGCATCTCCCGGAACAGCTCGCTGCGGTTGCGCCCCTCCTCCCTCGCGATCCGTTCGAAGTCCGAGGCGGCGTCGGGGGGAAGGGAGACCGTCACCACCTTCGTCTTCCGTCCGTCCATGTACGACAGAGTAACACGACTCCATCGCCATGGATCCGTGCGGGTCCCCAGCGGCCCGGCGACGAGGAGCGCGCACGCGTCACCGCCCCGGCTAGGATGCCCCCGTGGCCGGCCGGGACGGACGCGGCGGGTGGGTCGCGGTGCTCGCCGAGGCCGAGGGCCTGCGGTGGGTGCTCGAGCGCTCGCGCATGGCCTGGACCGAGGCCTCGGCGCG
>DATLZM010000097.1:0-4320 GCA_035573995.1 Actinomycetota bacterium
CGTCCTCGTCGTGGCCGGCCTGCTCGCGTACGCGAGCCGGTCCCCCCGGGGGGGCGCGGTCGAGGGTCGGCGGGCGCCGGCGTTCACGCTCCCCTCGACCGCGGGTGGGACCGTCTCCCTCTCGGACCACCGGGGCCACGACGTGCTCCTGTACTTCAACGAGGGCGTGGGGTGCGATGCCTGCTTCGCCCAAATGGTCGAGCTGGAGCGGAACGCCGACCGGCTCGCCGAGGCGGGCCTCACGCTCCTCCCCATCGTGGTCAACCCCCTGGCGGACGTCCGGGCGGAGCTCGCCCGGTTCGGGATCCGCACCCCGTTCCTGGTCGACGCCGACCGGAGCGTGTCGGCCGCGTACGGGGTCCTGGGGAAGGGGATGCACGCCGACCTCCCCGGTCACACGTTCGTGCTCGTCGGGGGGGACGGGAGGATCCGATGGGAGATGACCTACCCGTCGATGTTCGTGGAGACGGACGCCCTCCTGGACGCGATCGACGCGGGAGCGTGATCCGGCGGTGGGACGGTCGGCCCCCGGGAGGTGGGGCGATGGGCCCGAGGTCCCTCCGCGGGCGGCGCGTAGCCTGCCCGCCGAGGGCGCCAGCGTGGGGACCGCGACCATCCTCGTGGTGGACGACGAGCGGAAGATCCGCGACCTGGTCCGCTCGTACCTCGAGCGCGAGGGCTACGCGGTGCTGCTCGCCGACACCGGGCAGCGCGCCCTGGAGGCCGTGGAGCGCGCCCGCCCGGACCTCGTGGTCCTCGACCTGATGCTCCCCGACCTCCCGGGGGAGGAGGTGGCGCGCTCGGTCCGGGCGCACTCGGACCTGCCGATCATCATGCTCACCGCCAAGGCCGGGGAGGACGACCGCGTGGCCGGGCTGCGCCTGGGGGCCGACGACTACCTCCCGAAGCCCCTCAGCCCCCGCGAGCTCGTGGCACGGGTCGAGGCTGTGCTCCGGCGGGCGAGGGGGGGACGGCCGGAGGGGCCGCTCTCCTTCGACGGGGGCGCCCTCGTGATCGACCGCGAGGCCCGGGAGGTGCGGCTGCGCGGTGCGACGGTCAACCTCACGAGGAGCGAGTTCGACCTCCTCCTCGCGCTCGCCTCCCGTCCCGGACGCGTGTTCTCCCGCTACGAGCTCGTGACCAGGGTCCAGGGCTACGACTACGAGGGGTACGAGCGGACGATCGACGCCCACGTGAAGAACCTCCGGAGGAAGCTCGGGGACGACCCGAGGAGCCCGCGGTACGTCGTGACCGTGATCGGCGTGGGCTACCGGTTCGGGGTGAAGCCCGATGCGTAGGTCGTTCGCGCTGCGCCTGGCGGCCGCCTTCGCCGGGATCGGGATCGCCGCCGCGGCCCTCACCGCGATCCTGGTGAACGCCGCCTTCGGGTCCCGCTTCGAGGGCTACCTGGAGGAACAGCGGCACCTCCGGGAGCGGCAGCTCGTCGCGGCGCTCGAGGACTCCTACCGGCGGGCGGGCGGTTGGGACACGTCCGACCTGGCACCGCTCGCCGCGCTCGTCCTGATGGACGGGGGGACGCTCCGCCTCCTGGACGAGGGCGGGCGGACGGTGTGGGAGCCCGCGGCGGACCCGGAGGGGAGCGCCATGGCGAGGATGCACCGGCGCATGATGGGCGGCGGGCCGCTCGGCCCCGAGGAGCGGCTCGCGATCGAGGTCGACGGCTCCGTGGTGGGGACCGCCGTCGTCCGCCTGCCCGAGCCCGGGCTGCTCCCCCGGGACGCGGCGTTCCGGAGCTCCGTGAACCGGCTCCTGCTCCTCGGCGGGATCGTGGCCGGGCTGCTCGCCCTCGGCCTGGGCATCCTCCTCGCGCGGCGGGCCACCGCGCCGGCGCGGGAGCTGACCAGGGCGGCGCGGGCCCTCGCCTCCGGCGACCGCTCCCACCGGGTTGCCGTCGAGGCCGCCGATGAGTTCGGCGAGATGGCCCGCGCCTTCAACGCGATGGCCGATGCGATCGAGGAGGAGGACCGGCTCCGGCGGGCCTTCGCCGCCGACGTCGCCCACGAGCTCCGCACGCCCCTCGCCATCCTCCGCAGCCAGATCGAGGCGTTGCAGGACGGGGTGGAGGAGCCCGGCCCCCGGGCCCTCGCGTCGCTCCACGAGGAGACCCTCCGCCTGGCCCGCCTCGTCGCGGACCTCGAGACGCTCGCCTCGGCGGAGGCCGCCGGGTTCTCGCTCGAACGGCGGCCCGCCCCCCTCCGCCCGCTCCTCGAGGACGCGGTCCGGGAGTTCGCGGGGCCGTTCGACGCGGCCGACGTGCGGTTGGAGCCCCGGCTCGACGACGTGACGGCCGACGTCGACCCCGTGCGGATCGGACAGGTGGTGTCGAACCTCCTCTCGAACGCGCTCAAGTTCACGCCCCCGGGGGGCGTCGTGCGGATCGAGCTCGGGCGGGAGGGAGGGGAGGCGGTGCTCCGCGTGCGCGACAGCGGTCCGGGGATCCCCCCCGACGAGCTCCCCCACGTCTTCGACCGGTTCTTCCGGGGCCGGGGCGCGCGGGCCCGCGGCTCGGGGATCGGCCTCACGGTGGCACGGGAGCTGGTGCTCGCCCACGGGGGCGGGATCACGGTGGAGAGCGAGCCGGGCCACGGGACGACGTTCACGGTCCGCCTCCCGTCGGCCATGGCTCGGGCGGGGGCCGCCGCGGCGCCGTCGCGATCAGCCGGCCTCGCTCGGCCGGGCTGAGGGGTCGGCGGGGTCCTCCACGCGCGGCGCGCTCCGTCTTCACGGGTCCTTCACGGCGGGCTCCTACCGTGCCCGCGGAGGTGAGGAACGTGGGACGACGTCGGATCCTGTGGACCGTGGTGCTGGCTCTCGCCATCGCGTCGACGGTCGGCGCTGGGCTCGCCGCCGCGGGCACGTCGCCCGCCCCGGTGGAGCGGCCGGCGGCCTGGGAGCGGATGCACGCCGCTCCGTGGATGCGGGAGGTGCACGCGAGGATGGGGAGGGAGCTGCAGGAACGGTGCGAGGCCATGCACGCGCGGATGACCGGTGTGGGCCCCGCGATGGGCGGTGCCGGGATGATGGGCCCCGCCATGGGCTCCGCCGGGATGTCCCGGTGATGAGCGGGGTCGAGGTTCGGATCAGTCCAGCGCGGCAAGGACCTCGCCGAGCCGGCGGATCGATCCTTCGGTGATGGGGCTCGCCACGAGGATCGCCTCGTCGGCCCCGGCCTCCGCGAGCTCTCGGAGTGCCGCCGCGATCCGCTCGGGGTTGCCCTCGAGCGGGGGCACCTCGATCGGGCGTTCGGGGGCGGACCGGTCGAGGACGACGAAGGCGCAGGCGCTGCGGAGGATCGTCCCCGGGTCGCGTCCGACCTCGCGGGCGATGCGGGTGACCGCCTCGTTGGCGCGCGCGAACCCCTCCGGCGTGTTCCCGTAGAGGTCGAACCAGACGTTCCAGGCGTCGGCGTGGGGGAGCGCCGCGCGCAGCACGCGCTCCCCGTTGCTCCCGACCATGATCGGCGGCCGGCGCGCGGGCCGCGGGAGGAGCACCGCGTCCTCCACCTCGTGGAACCTCCCGCGGAACGTCACCCGCTCGCCCGCCAGCAGCCGCCGCACGATCTCGAAGCCCTCCTCGAAGCGGGAGGCCCGGTGGTCGAAGGGGATCCCGAAGGCCCGGAACTCGGCCTCGTTCCATCCGGCCCCGACCCCGAGCACCAGCCGCCCGCCCGAGAGCTCGTCCACGGTCGCCGCCATCCGGGCCAGGATCCCCGGCGGGTGGAAGGCCAGGCAGGCCACGAGCGGCCCGAGGTGGACCCGTTCGGTCACCGCGGCCAGGCCGGCGAGGAGCGTCCACGCGTCCCACGGCCCGCGCTCGGGCCGCTCGTCGCCGCGGTAGAGGAGGTGGTCCCCCACCCAGATCGAGTCGAACCCGACCTCCTCGGCGGCGCGCGCCATCGCCACGTACTCCCGCCAGGGCACGCGGCGCTCGACCTCGGGGAGCTGCACACCGACGCGGAGGGCCCTCGGCATCGGCCGCGGAGTCTACCGACCCGCCGCCGGCGCTCCGGGCGTGGCGAGCTCCGCGCGGACGCCGAGGAGTCGCACCGGCCGGTCGAGGGAGAACCGGTCGAGGGCGGCGAGGGCCGCGGCCTCCAGGGCGGCCGCGTCGAGCGAGGGCTCCTCGAGCGTCACCCCGTGCGTGTGGGTGTCGAACGGGGCGAAGCGGACCTTCACCACGATCCGCACCGCAGGGCGCCCCTCGGGGGCGAGCTCCCGGGCGAGCTCCCGCGCGAGGCGGGCCACCTCCCTGCGGACCTCGGCGGGGTCCTCGATGTCCTCCTGGTAGGTGTGCTCGATC
>DATLZM010000098.1:0-7686 GCA_035573995.1 Actinomycetota bacterium
GGGCGGCGGCCGGCGAGCGGACCCCGCCGCCGGGACCTCGGGCTTCCCCCGTTCACCGGGGCTCGACCGCCATCGGCAGCCCGTCCCGCGGCCGGAGGGTGACCGCGGGCCGCGGCGCGACCCGCTGGCCGGGGAGCGGACGGAGCCGCCAGCGCCGGGCCACCGCGGCCAGCACCAGGGTCGCCTCGGCCCAGGCGAAGGGCTCCCCGACGCACATCCGGGGGCCCGCGCCGAAGGGGATGTAGGCCAGCCGGGGCCGGGAGGGGTCGTCCCGGGCCCAGCGCTCGGGCCGGAAGGCCTCGGGCTCGGGCCACCAGCGGGGGTCGCGGTGGAGGAGGTAGGGGGAGACCACGACCACGGCGCCGGCCGGGACCATCCACGGGCCCACCGGGTGGTCCCGGAGCGCCCGCCGTCCGATCGCCCAGGCCGGCGGGTACAGCCGCATCGCCTCGCGGACCACGTCGCGGGTCCACGCGAGCCGCGGGAGGTCCGCGGGCCCGGGCGGCCGCCCCCCGAGCACCCGGTCGAGCTCCTCGTGGAGGCGGGCCTCGGCCGCCGGGTCCCGCCCGAGCAGGTGCCAGGCCCAGGTGAGCGCCACAGCGGTCGTCTCGTGCCCGGCGAGGAGGAGCGTCATCGCCTGGTCGCGCACCTGCCGGTCGTCCATACCCGCCACGCCCTCCTCCTCGGCCGAGATGAGCAGCGAGAGGAGGTCCTCCCCGCGGGCCCCGGCCGTGCGCCGCTCCCGGATCATCCGCTCGACCGTGCGGTCGAGGAGGGCGCGCGCCTCCTCGAACCGGCGGTTGGCGGGGAGCGGCAGCCGGAGCGTGAGCGGGAACAGCGGCGAGAAGATCCTGCCGAACCCGGCGAGCTGCTCGGCGAGCGCGCGTCCCACCGCCCGCGCCTCCTCGGCCTCGACGTCGGTGGCGAACAGGGCCTCCGCGGCGATCGAGAGCGCGAGGCGCGCCATCTCGGCGTGGACGTCGATCACCTCCCCGGCCCGCCATCGCTCCGCGGCGCGCTCGGCGTGGGCCACCATCGTCCCCGCCGCCCGCAGCACCCGCTCGTGGTGGAACAGCGGTTGAATCAGCCGCCGCTGGCGCCGGTGGGCCTCGCCCTCGCTCGTGAGCAGGCCCTCCCCCAGGACGAGCTTCGCCGCCTGCATCGTGGGACCCTTGGCGAACGCGCGGTGGCCTGCCACCAGCACCTCGTGCACGTGGTCGGGGTGGACGAGGAGCCAGGCCTCGAACCGCGGGAGCGACAGGCGCACCACGTCGCCCAGGGCGGCCGCCCGCCGGAGGAGCCCCAGGGGGTCTCGTCGCCAGGCCCGGAGCGCGCGGAGCGGGCCGAGCGGCACCGCCGGAGGCCGTCGCTCCCGCGTCCCGCGTCCCGCCCGAACCCGGGCCGTCACCACCGCCGGCCCTCCGCCGTCCCGTCCTCCCCCCGACCCTACCGCGCCTCCGAGAACCGGAACAGCCGGCTCGCCAGCAGGAACGAGACGACGGTCCAGGCCGCGAGCCGGAGGAGCTGGGACCCGGTGGACGAGATCGGCAGCCCCTCCAGGACCACCTTCCGCATCGCCTCGAGCAGCGGGGTGAGGGGGAGGAACTCGACCACCCGCTGCATCACGGCGGGGAGCGTGTCGGTGGGGAAGAAGACCCCGGAGAGGAACATCATCGGCAGCGCCACGACGTTGCCGACCCCCGCCGCCGCGTCGGGGTTCGGCGCGCGACCGGCGACCGCGAACCCGATGTTGAGGAACACGAGGTTCCCGAGGGCGGCAAGCGCGAACAGCCACCCCACGTTCCCGTAGATCCTC
The DNA here is from genome assembly GCA_035573995.1 of Actinomycetota bacterium. Lineage (GTDB taxonomy): Bacteria > Actinomycetota > UBA4738 > UBA4738 > HRBIN12 > DATLZM01. Next base: position 1,817 of record DATLZM010000098.1, read on the forward strand.
GCCCCGAACAGGAACACGCCGGTCGCCGTGATCAGCGCCGCCTGGACCAGCGCGAGCAGGAGCCGGGCCGCCACCTGGGCGGCGATGAACCGCCAGGGGGCGAGGGGCGTGGCCAGGATCCGGCGGAGGATCCGCTGCTCGCGGAACCGCGCCACGGCGACCCCCATCCCCACGATCGAGTAGTTCATCACCCCCATCGCCACCAGCCCGGGCAGGAGGAAGTCGTAGAAGTCGATCGTCTTCCCCTCGACGGCCCGGGGGCGGACCTCGAGGGGCGGGGGCTCCACCCCCGCGAGCCGCAGGTTGGTGGCCCCCGCGATGCGCTCGATCGCCGAGAGCGCGAACGTGTTCACGTCGGCGTTGGCGCCGTTGTAGAGGACCGGCACGTCGAGCGATGCCCCCGGTCCTGGGAGCGTGGAGGGCACCACCACGACGACGTCGGTCTCCCCGTCCGCGAGGCGCGAGCGGGCGGCCCCGAGGTCGGGGGCCCGGTGGAGCTCGAAGGAGGCGATCCGACCCAGGCCCGCCTGCAGCGCTCGGTACATCGGGGCGCTCGGTTCCCCGACCATGTCGATCCGGACCTCCGGGGCGCGGTCGAAGTCGAAGAGCCCGAACACGACGGCGAAGATCACCGGGAACATGAGCGCCCAGAAGACCGTGAGCCGGTCCCGGTAGAGCATCTTCACGCTCGCCACGAAGAGCTTCGCCATCGTCCGCACGTCGCTACTCCCTGAGGCTGTGGCCGGTGAGGGCCAGGAACACGTCCTCGAGGGTGGCGGGCACCACCTGGACGTCGTCGATCGAGACCCCCCGGGCCTCGGCCCACTCGAGGAAGGCGGGGAGCGTGACCTGCGCCCGCTCCACCGCGAGCTCCACGTCGAAGCCGCCGGCGTCGGCCGGGGCCACCTCCTTCACGCCGGGGAGCGCGCGGAGCTCCCCGGGGTCCACCTCGGCGTCGGTCGCGAAGAGGATCCGGTAGGCCGTGGGGAGGGTGTGGATCAGCCCGAGCGGCGTGTCGACGGCCCGGATGCGCCCGGCGTCGATGATCGCCACCCGGTCGCAGAGCACCTGCGCCTCCTCCATGTAGTGGGTGGTGAGCACGACGGTCTTCCCCTCGGCGTGGATGACCCGGACCAGCTCCCACACGTTCCGGCGGGCCTGCGGGTCGAGCCCGGTCGTGGGCTCGTCGAGGAAGACCACCTCGGGGTCGTTCACGAGGGCCGCCACGATCGAGAACCGCTGCTTCTGGCCGCCCGAGAGCTCGCGCACGAGGGCCTTCCGCTTGTCGAGGAGGCCGACCTTCCCCAGCAGCTCCGCCGGCGGGAGCGCGCGGGGGTAGAACGACCCGAAGAGGTCGAGGATCTCCTCGAGCGTGAGGTGGTCGAAGTAGGCGCCGGCCTGGAGCTGCACGCCGATCCGCCGCTTCATCGCCTCCCGGTCCCGGACCGAGTCGAGGCCGAGGACCCTCGTGGAGCCGGCGGTGGGGTCCTGGAGGCCCTCGATGATCTCGAGCGTGGTCGTCTTCCCCGCCCCGTTCGGGCCGAGGAACCCGAACACCTCGCCCCGGCGCACCTCGAACGAGACGTGGTCCACCGCGGTGAGGGTCCCGCCCCCCGGGGCCGGGAACACCTTCACCAGGTCCCGGACCTCGACCGCCACGTCGTCCGACCTCATCGCACCCCCTGACCTCCGCGGCCCCGGGACGGCTCGTCCCTCGGACCCGGCTCACGCGCCCGGTCGCCGCGGCGCCTCGGCCTCCCCCCTCGTGAGGTTCGCCGCCGCCCGCCGCGGCGTTCGCAGGCCCGAGGATACCGGGGCGGCCGCCGTCGCCCGACCGCCCGAGCTGGTACAGTGCCGGCGAGGGTTCCGCATCGCCGTAGGTCGAGCAGTTCCCTCGGCCGGCGCCCCGTGGCGCCGGAGGCCGACGGACGGGGTGCGCTCACGTCCGCGACGGCCGAGGAAGGAGGGATCGCTCGTGGCGACCGGAACGGTCAAGTGGTTCAGCCCCGAGAAGGGGTACGGCTTCATCTCCCAGGAGAACGGGCCCGACGTGTTCGTGCACTTCAGCGCGATCGCGGGCGACGGCTACCGGAACCTGGAGGAGGGCCAGCGGGTCGAGTTCGAGGTCACGCAGGGCCAGAAGGGCCCGCAGGCCGCGAACGTCCGCCCCATCTAGGGGCCGACCGCGACGTCGAGGGGGGTCCGCCGCGAGGCGGGCCCTCTCGCGTCCCCGGCCCCGCCCGCGGCGCGCCTACCCCTCCGGCTCCCGGTAGACCGCCCAGAACTTCCGGACCGGCGAGAGGCTCCGCCAGGTCGCCTTGGCGCCCTCCGGTGCCACGATCACGTCCCCCGGGCCGGCCCGGAGCACGGTCCCGTCGTCCAGGGTGAGCTCGACCTCGCCCTCGAGGAGGATGGCGATCTCGTGGTAGGGGGGCGCCATCGGCCCCTCCTGGGGGTCGCGGCGCCAGAGCCCGGCGCTGAAGCGCCCGTCCATCGACCGGAACAGCACGACCTCCTCGCCCGGGGGACCGGTCTCCCCAGGGGCGATCGGGATCCCCTGCCAGTCGTGCGCGGCGTCCGCCTTCACCACCCGGACCTTCATCTCGTGGTGCTCGCCCATCGCCTCCCCCTCGGCTCGACCGGACAAGCCTAGCCCGAGCTCACCCGCCGAGCGCCGCGAGGGCCTCCTCGATCGCGTCGGCCTGGGCCAGGACGCTCGCCGGCGCGGGGCCGCCGGGCATCGACCGGGCCCCCACGCTCCGGTCGGGGTCGAGGAGCGCGGGCCCCTCGGCGAGCCCCAGCGCCTCCCACTCCGCCGGGGTGAGGTCGCGGAGCGTCCGCCCCTCGCCCTCGAGGCGGCGGAGCAGCTCCCCCACCCGCCGGTGGGCGTCCCGGAACGCCACCCCCCGGGCCACGAGCGCCTCGGCCACGTCGGTCGCGTAGAGCTCGGGGGCGAGGGCCTCCTCCCGCATCGCCGCGGGGTCGAACCGGAGGGTCTCGAGGCAGCCCACCAGGGCCGGGAGCACGAGCTCGAGGGTGTCGACGGCGTCGAACAGCGGCTCCTTGTCCTCCTGGAGGTCCCGGTGGTAGCCGAGGGGGAGCCCGGCGAGGACCGCGGCCAGGGACCCGAACGCCGCGGCGAGCCTCCCGGCCTTCCCCCGCGCCAGCTCCAGCACGTCGGGGTTCCGCTTCTGCGGCATCATGCTGGAGCCCGTGGCGTAGGCCTCGTCCAGCTCGGCCCAGCCCCGCTCGGTCCAGCGGATCACGTCGGCCGCGAGGCGGGAGCAGTGGGTGCCCAGGATCGCGCAGCAGGCCAGGAGCTCCTGGACGGCGTCCCGGTCCGAGACGGCGTCCAGCGAGTTCTCGAAGGGCCGCTCGAAGCCGAGCCGCCGCGCGGTGGCGGCGGGGTCGAGCCCCAGGGTGGAGGTCGCGAGGGCCCCCGCGCCGAGCGGCGAGACGGCGGCGCGGCGAGCCTGGTCCCGGAGGCGCCCAAGGTCCCGGAGGAACGCCCACGCGTGGGCCAGCAGGTGGTGCCCCAGGGTCACGACCTGCGCCGGGCGGCCGTGGGTGGTCCCGGGCATCACGGTCCCCGCGTGCTCCCGGGCCCGGGCGACGAGGGCCCGCGCGAGCATCCGCACCAGCCCCCCGACCCGGCGCGACGCCTCCCGCATCCACAGGCGGACGTCGGTGGCCACGAGGTCGTTGCGGGAGCGGCCGGCGTGGAGCCTCGCGCCGAGCTCCCCGAGCCGCTCGGTGACGCCCCGCTCGATCGCCGAGTGGACGTCCTCGTCGGCGGGGTCGAAGGCGAAGCGCCCCTCGGCGATCTCGGCGCCGACCTCCCGGAGGGCCTCCTCCAGCCGGGCCGCCTCCTCCGCCGTGAGCAGGCCGGCCGCCTCCAGGGCCCGGGCGTGGGCCACCGACGCCTCCACGTCGTGCGGGGCGAGCCGGACGTCGAACCCGAGGGAGCGCCCGAGGGCCTGGGCCTCGGGCGCCGGCCGCTTCCCGAACCGCCCGCCCCACAGGGGCTCGCCCCGCCGGGCGCCGGCGCCCCCCGACGCCCCCGAGCTCCCCGCGGCGGCCCCCTCGCTCACGGTGCGCCCCCCGCGGGCGCGAGGACCCCCCTCCCTCACCGCCCGCCCTGCCGCGACGCCCACACCCGGAGCGGCAGGCTCCACAGGCGCACGAACCCCTCGGCGTGGGACTGGTCGAACGCGTCCCCGGGCCCGTAGGTGGCGAGCTCCAGGTCGTAGAGGGCGGTCTCCGAGCGTCGGCCGACGACCTCGCACGAGCCCGCCGAGAACCGGAGCCGGACCTCCCCGCTCACCGGCTGCTGGGTGGCATCGACGAAGGCGTCGATCGCGGCCCGGAGCGGCGAGAACCACAGCCCGTCGTAGACCAGCTCGGCCCAGCGCTGCTCCAGGAGCGGCTTGAAGTGGCCGACCTCGCGCTCGAGCGTGAGGTCCTCGAGGGCGCGGTGCGCGGCGATCAGCGCGAGGGCGCCCGGCACCTCGTAGAGCTCGCGGGACTTTATCCCCACCCGGCGGTTCTCGATCATGTCCACCCGGCCGAAGCCGTAGCGACCGCCGAGCGCATCGACCCGGCGGATCAGCTCCGCGAGGGGGAGCGGCGCGCCGTCGAGGGCCGCCGGGACCCCCCGCTCGAAGGCCACCACCACCTCGGCCGGCTCCTGCGGCCGGGCGCCGGGCGGCGCGGTTCGGACGAAGGCGTCCTCGGGCGGCGCCGCCCAGGCGTCCTCGAGCGGCCCGCACTCCGCGGTCCGCCCCCACAGGTTCTCGTCGATCGAGTAGGAGCCGGCCACGTCGGCCACCGGGATCCCCCACTCGGCGGCAAGGGCCAGCGCCTTCTCCCGCGGGATCCCCGCGTCGCGGATGGGCGCCAGCACCCGGAGGTCGGGAGCGAGGACCGCGAAGGAGACCTCGAAGCGGACCTGGTCGTTGCCCTTGCCGGTGCACCCGTGGGCCACGGCGTCGGCGCCGACCTCCCGGGCCACCCGGACGACCTCCTCGGCGATCAGGGGCCGGGCGAGGCTCGAGACCATCGGGTACTTCCCCTCGTAGAGGCCGTTGGCCTTGATGGCCCGGGCGAGCACCTCCTCGGCGAACCGGTCCACCGCCGGCACCACCCGGATCTCGGCGGCGCCCGCCGCCTCCCCGCGCCGGCGGACCTCGTCGAAGTCCTCCTGCTGCCCGACGTCCACCGCCACGGCCACGACGTCGTAGCCCTGCTCCCTGAGCCAGCGGATCGCGACCGAGGTGTCGAGGCCGCCCGAGTAGGCGAGGACCGCGCGCATCATCCCTCCTCCATGAGCTCCCGGAACCTCCGCTCGACGCGCCGCCCGGTCCACCCCTCGGCGGCCACGACGAGGATCGTGTCGTCCCCGGCCACGGTCCCCGCCACCTCCGGCAGCTCGGCCCGGTCGACCCCCTCGGCCAGGGCGTTCGCGGCCCCCGGCGGCGTCCGGATCACCAGCAGGTTCCCGGAGGGGACGAAGGCGAGGGCGAACTCGTCCAGGAGGTGGCGGAGGAGGCGCGTGGGCGCCCCCGGCGCCGCGCGGCCCGGCACGACGTAGCGGACCCCCTCCCGGTCGTGGACCCGGGCCAGGCCGAGTTCCTCGATGTCGCGGGAGATCGTGGACTGCGTGGCCTCCAGGCCCATCGCGGCGAGGCGGGCCCGGATCTCCTCCTGCGAGGCGAGCCGCTCCCGGGAGACGAGGGAGAGGATCGCCTGCTGGCGCTTGGCCTTGACGGCGCCGTTGCCCCGGCCCGGGGCGCGGCCGCCCGACCCGGAGCGCGCCGGGACGCCGCCACCCGACCCGGGGTGCGCCGGGACCCGGCCGCCGGACCCGGCTC
>DATLZM010000099.1:0-2071 GCA_035573995.1 Actinomycetota bacterium
CCGGAGCCCGGCCGCGCGCTCCAGGACCGCCGCCACCAGCCGGAACCGGCGAGGGTCGAGCCCGGTGGCCTCCCGGCGGGGCGGAGCCTCGTCGCCGCTCACGAGCGCCTGCACCTCGACGGCCAGCGCCCGCCGCCCGGCCCGGGGGAGCGCCACGGCCGCCCCCGGCTCGTCGGCCCCGGACAGCAGGAGCCCCGAGGGGTCGATCTCGCGCAGGCCGGTGGCCTCCATCTCGAACCAGGCCGCCTCGCCCTCGGGCCCGAACCGGTTCTTCCCGCCCGAGAGCACCCGGAGCCCGGAGCGCGGGTCGCCGTCGAAGGAGAGCACCACGTCCACCGCGTGCTCGAGCGTGCGGGGCCCCGCGAGATCCCCGTCCTTGGTCACGTGGCCCGTGGCGAGCACGGTGACCCCGCACGACTTCGCCAGCTCGACCAGCGCGTCGGCGCAGGCGCGGACCTGGGCGGGCCCGCCGGGGAGGCCCGCCACGTCGGCCCGCCGGACCGTCTGGATGGAGTCCACCGCGAGCAGGAACGGGCGATGCGCCTCGGCGGCCTCCACCACCGCCGCGAGGTCCCGCCCCGGGACGAACCCCACGTCGGCCCCGGGCGCCCCGAGCCGAGCGGCCCGGGCGGCGACCTGCGCACGCGACTCCTCCCCCGAGGCGACCAGGCAGGTCCGTCCCCCCAGGACCAGGCCCGAGACGAGCTGGAGGAGGAGCGTGGACTTGCCGATCCCGGGCTCGCCGGCCAGGAGCACGACCGATCCGGGCACCAGGCCGCCGCCGAGCACGCGGTCCACCCCCGCGAGGCCCGTGGGCACCCGCTCCTCCGGCCCCGCCTCGACGACGAGCGTCGCCCGCTCGACCCGCCCCGCCCCCGGCCCGTGCTCCTCGAGCGTGCCCCAGGCCCCGCACGCGGGGCACCTCCCGGCCCACCGCGCGAGGCGCCGGCCGCACCCCGAGCAGGAGACGATCGTCCGCGCCCTGGCCACGGAGGCACCCTAGCCGGCCCCACCGACACGCCACCTCCGACGGCGCGGCGCGGCGCTCCGAGGGAGCGACCCGGCGCGCCCGCGGACGGGGATCAGGCCCCGCGGGAGCCCCGGAACTCGAGGGCCCAGGTCCAGCCGTCCCCCGCGCGCTCGAAGCGGAGGAGGCGGCCGACCTCGCCCCCCGCGAGCAGGACCGGGAGCCCCACGTGCTCCCCCGTGGGCCACAGGTCCTCCCGGACCCCCTCGTCGAGGCGCAGGAGCGTCATGGGGTGGTCCCCGGTCCGTTCGAGGGGCGCGCGGAAGCCGCCCTCGTCCGGATGCCGGTAGCGGAGGAACCTGGGCGCGCCGTGGACGAGGAGCGGCTCGCCCGGGAGCGCCCAGCCCTTGCCGAGGAACCGCCAGCGCTCCCCGTCCTTCGAGCCCTCCACGACCCAGCCGATGTGCTCGCCCACGGGGCGAGGCTACGCCCGCCGCCCCGGCCGGGGAAGTCCCCCGGCGCGCATCCCCGCCCGACGCCCGCCCCCGGACGCCGGAAGGCCCAGCAACCCGGGGGCTGCTGGGCCTTCGGCCTTGCGGGGCCGGGGGCGGGCCCGGCCCACGTCTCCGGTTATCGGCACCCGGGGAGCCCGGCTCGAGCCCCGGTCATCCCTCCTGCTGCCCGGCGAGCTCCACGGGCGGGGTCTCGGGGGCACCGGGGGCGGCCTCGAACACGATCTGGCCGTCCCGGGCGTCCACGATGATGGTCTGGCCCGCCTTGAACTCCTTCCAGAGCAGCTTCTCCGAGAGCGGGTCCTCGACCATCCGCTGGATCGTCCGCCGCAGGGGCCGGGCCCCGAGCGCGGGGTCGTACCCCTTCTCCGCGAGCAGCTCCTTGGCCGCGTCCGTCAGCTCGATGTCGACGTCCTTCGCCTTGAGCTGCTCACGGACCCGCTTCATCATGAGGTCCACGATCGCCTTCACGTCCTCGCGCGAGAGCGAGTGGAAGACGATGACCTCGTCGATCCGGTTCAGGAACTCGGGCCGGAAGGAGCGCTTGAGCTCCTCCAGCACCTTCTCCTTCATCTTCTCGTAGGTGACCTCC
>DATLZM010000100.1:0-4063 GCA_035573995.1 Actinomycetota bacterium
GCCACCCCCCGCCCCCCCGGCGACCGCGGCCCGGGACGCCGCGAGGCCCGCGACGGCCCCCACCCCGAACAGGGCGATCAGGACCCCGAACCCCGCGTCGGTCGCCCCCAGCACCTCCCGGACGAACGAGACGCCCACCGAGAACAGGGTCCCGAGCCCCAGGGCCACGGCGGCGGTCGCGGGCAGCAGGCGGCGGACCAGGGGGATCCCGAGCGGCGCGACGACCCCCGCGCCCCCCGCGGGGACCGCCCCCGGGAGCGCCGGGCCGGGCACGGCCCCGGCGGGGACGTCGAGCTCGCGGAGGGGCCGGAGCAGCGCGAACGAGACGAGGAACGTGAGCGCGTCGACGACGAAGACCGGGAGGTAGCTGGGGCCCGTGGGCGCGGCCCCCGCGAGGGCAGCCTGGAGCGCGGCCGCGCCGCCGAAGGCCGCCGCTCCGAGCGGGATCGTCCCGTAGGAGGAGGCGAGCAGGAGCCCGTTAGCGAGCGGGAGGTCCTCCTCCCCCGCGAGGTCGGGGACCGAGGCGTCGCGGGCCGGGAGGAACACGAGGGAGGCCGCCTCGATCACGAAGGCCCAGAGGTAGACCCACCACGCCTCCGGCACGAGCGGCTCGAGCACGGCGGCCCCCGCCCGGACCAGGTCGGCGGCGAGCATCGTCCGGCGGCGGTTCCAGCGCCGGACGAGCCGGGTCGCCAGGGGCCCGGCCACCGCCGCCGGGAGCAGGCGGAGGACGAGCATCCCCCCGACCGCGGCCGAGGAGCCCGTGAGCCGCAGGACGAGGAGCATGAGGGCGATGGTCGCCATCCAGTCGCCCAGGGCCGAGACGGTCTGCCCGATGAGCAGGTCGCGGAACCCGCGCCGGGCGAGGAGCCGCCTCACCGGCCCGGCGGCTCGTCCTGGTCGTGCACGAGCCGGGTGAGGTAGACGCGCCGGCGGTTCGGCCCCCGGGGCGGCGCGTTCCCGGCCACCCGCTTGGCGAGGAGCGGGACGAGGACCGCGGCCCCCGCGAGCGCGCCGCGCCGCCCGTGCACGGCGCCCAGGACCGGCACGAGCGCGAGGAACGAGAGGAAGCAGCCGAAGGAGGTCCGCCCCGCGAGCCGCCCCCCGGCGAGGCCGGCGCCGAGGACCGCGACGCCCGCGGGGGCGTTCACGAGCAGGGCCCCCATCGCCGTCCCCACCCCTCGGCCCCCGGCCATGCCGACGAACGGCGACCAGTCGTGGCCCGCCACCGCGGCGGCCCCGGCCAGGGCGGCGAGCACCGGGCGGTCGCCCCCCGCGAGCAGCGGGCCCACGGCTCCCTTGGCGAGGTCCAGGGAACCGGCGACGGCGAGGGGCCCGAACCCCGCGACGCGGTAGAGCGCGCTGCCCGAGACCGTCCCCGAGCCCACCCGCCGCAGGTCCACCCGGCGCGCCACCCGCGCGGCGATCTGGGAGAAGGGGACCGCGCCTGCCAGGTAGGAGAGCGCCAGGACGGCGGGGGCGGGGAGGCCCGTCACGGCGAGCCCGCGCGCGTTCCCGACCCGTCGACGATCCCCATCGGCCCCCGTCCCCCCTGCGGCCGGCAAGGACCGATGCTACGCGAAGAACGGGCGGGGCGCGGCCCCGCCCGTCCTTCCCAACCGGCTGGTCTCAGCCCATCAGGGCTCGGGGGGCGTCGCCCGCGGCACCTCCTCCGCGCGTTCCTCCACGATCACCACGCGCTCGTCCCGCGCCGAGGACAGGGCCCGCTCCATCTCCCGGGAGAGGGCCGCCACCCGTTCGCGCAGCTCCTCGAGCCGGGCCCGCGCGGCCTCGCGGGCCGAGGTGAGGTCCGCGACGGCCCGCTCCGCCCGGCCCCGCGCCTCGCGCAGGAGCCGCTCGGCCTCCGCCCGGGCCGCGGAGACGATCCGTTCCGCCTCCTCCTCCGCCTCGCGCCGGCGGACCTCAACGTCCCGCTCGAAGGCCGCGAGCATCTCCCGCACCCGGGCCGACACGGCCTCGAATGGGTCGGCGGGGGCGCGCCGGGCCGCCTCGCGGGCCTCGGCGGCCTCGCGCCGTGCCGCCTCGAGCTCCCGCTCGCGGCTCCCGAGGGCATCCCGGAGCTCGCGCACCCGCTCCTCGAGCTCCCGGACCCGGCTCGCGACCCGCTCGAGGTAGCTCCGGACCTGTTCGGGGTCGAACCCACGCCGGACGGTCGCGAACACCGCGTCGCGGATCCGCTCGGGGGTCCACATCGGCGGCTGCGCCATCGGGCCCTGCGTCGGTCGCTGCGTCTCGTCCTCGGGGATCATGCCCGCCCCCTTTCCCGGAACCGCCGCACGGAAGACCCCGGGGCGCAAGAGTCAACCGGACCGAGCGCCTCCGCGCAATCCCCCGTTCGACCACGACCCGCCGCCGGGGCGTCCCCCGGGCGACCGCCGCCCCTGGTCGGCGCCGGGAAGCGTCGCCCGCCCCGGCGCCGCGGCGCTAGCCGCCGAGGAGCCCGCGGACCGCCCGGACGGCCTCCTCCAGGTCGCCCATCCGGAGCCGGAAGCACCGGGCCCCGGCCACGACGCGCGCGAGCACCTCCACCCCGCGCCCGCCGAACCGCTCGAGGTTGAACGCGTTCTCCGCGAGGAGGACCAGGGCCTCGGCCCGGCTCAGGGGCTCGAGCCGCACCTCCCTCCCGCCGGCGTAGGCCGGGGCCACGACGAGGTGGACCCGGACGTCCCCGCCCACCGGGTCGGGCCGGAGATCCTCCGGCCGGACGTGGTACTGGGCCCGGCGGAGCGCCCGGAGCTCCTCGGGGAGCCGCTCCCACAGGCCGCCCAGGCGGTCGATGGCCCGGGCGTCCATCCACAGCGCCCGGGGGAAGGGGCGGAGTAGGCCGGTCCCGGGGTCGATCGGGGCGACCTCGTCGGAGAGGTAGGAGAACCCGGCCCGGGTGAGGGCCGCGGTGAGCGTGGTCTTCCCCGAGTCGGGCGGCGCCGGCAGGAGGACCCCCCGCCCGTCGAGCGCGACCGCCCCGGCGTGGAGGGCCAGGAGGTCGGTGGCGCGCTCGACCGCGCGGGTGCCCGCGTCCCACAGGACGAAGTCGACGATCGACGCCTCGGTCCGACCGCGCTGCACGCAGACCCCGTCGCGGTCCACGACGAGGAGCCCGGTGGAGGGCTCCCGGCGGAGCTCGTAGCGGGCCGCGCCGTCGAGCCGCGGCGCGCGGAACCGCGCCAGGAGGTCGTCCAGCCGCTCCCCGAGCCCCGGGACCGAGGCCTCGATCCGGAACCCGTAGGAGAGCACGCGGTAGGAGCCGTGGAAGGTGGACGTGCGCATGGCGCTCCTCGCTGGGCGCCGCGGACCGGGAGGGCCGTGCCCCTCGCCGTCAGTGGGTCGCGCAGCCGACGTTCGGCGTGCAGGTGATGGGGCTCGTCGCGTAGTGGAAGTGGCCGCCGGGGTAGCCCGCCTCGCGGCACCTCCGGTTGCAGTCCGAGGGGTTGTCGGCCTGCGATGGCGGGATGCAGGTCACGAGCGGGAGCGAGGTCTTCTTGTCGGGGCGGCGGCACTCGCAGCACACGAACCCCGGGGACCCCGGGCGCACGTTGGCCCGGCTGATGCTCGTGATCACGGGGACCGTCCAGAGGAGGGTCCCGCCGACCACGACCCCCCGGCGGATCAGGTCACGCCGGCTGATCCCGAGCTTCCGCGCGAGCTGGGTCCCCTCAGGCATCGGCGTCTTCCCGTCCGGTCCCGGCGCTCATCAGGGCCCTGCGGGGTGTTCGGTGGACACGCACCGCTTGCCGACGCAAGAGAAGGGACTCGGCCCTGCGTGGAAGTCGGTGATGAGGTTCGCCGGAGCGCACAGGGCGTCGCAGTCCGCTTGAGTCGCGACGTTCGCGTAGCACTGCGCCGGGTTCAGGTTCCCCGGGGCGAGGCACATGCAGCACCCGAACGCCGGCGTCCCAACCGTGTGGGCCCGCGCGGCCGGGGCCAGGGTCTGGATGGCGGGGGCGATCCAGAGCAGGCTCCCCCCGACGACCGCGGTCCGGCGGACGAAGGCACGCCGGGTGATGCCGTTCCCGCGCTCGGACATGGTCCCCTCGCTGCTCCG
>DATLZM010000101.1:0-2675 GCA_035573995.1 Actinomycetota bacterium
GCCCCCACCGAGACGATGCGCTTCTCGCGCTTGGGGTTCCAGTGGACCGGCGCGTGCTCGACCAGGTCGTAGCCGACGGTGATCACGAGGTCGGCCTCGTCGAACCCCGCCATCGCGTAGTCCCCGGCCTGGAGCCCGACCGCGCCCAGCGCGAGCGGGTCGTCGTCGTCCACGACCCCCTTGCCCATGAACGTCACCGCCACCGGGATCCCGGTGGTCCGGGAGAAGGCCCGGAGGGCGCCGGCGGCGCGGGCCCGAGCCACGCCGTTCCCGGCCAGGATCACCGGCCGCTCGGCCTCCACGATCAGGGCCACGGCCCGCGCGAGGTCGTGGGCGGTCGGCTCGGGCCGCGGGGCCGCGCGCCGGGGGAGCGGCTCGCCCTCGGCCTCGGCCCGCATCACGTCCTCGGGGAGCTCCACGTGGGTGGGGCCGGGCTCGACGGTCTCGGCGACCTTGAAGGCCTTGCGGATCACCTCGGGGACGATCGCCGGGTCCGACACCCGCGCGTTCCACTTCGTCACCGGTCGGAGGATCCCGAGGACGTCGACCTGCTGGTGCGACTCCTTGTGCAGGCGCTCCAGGTCGGCCTGGCCGGTGAGCGCGACGAGCGGCGCGCGGTCGAGGAAGGCGTCGGCCACGCCGGTCACGAGGTTCGTGGCCCCCGGCCCCAGGGTCGCGAGGCAGACCCCGGCCCGCCCGGTGAGCCGCCCGTACGCGTCCGCCATGTAGGCCGCCCCCTGCTCGTGGCGGACGGGGACGAACCGGATCGACGAGCGGTCCAGGGACTCGTTGAGGTCCAGGGTCTCCTCGCCCGGGACGCCGAACACGTACTCCACGCCCTCGGCCTCGAGGCACCGCACGAGCAGGTCGGAGGCCTTCATCGCACGGCCCAGCCTACGCGAGGCGGCGCGCGCCGGGGCGGGACCTCTGCTACGTTGGCCGGGGAGCGACGTGATCCCGCGGGTGCGGCAGGCCGTGGTCCTCGGGGCCGGGACGATGGGGGCCCAGCTCGCCTGCCTGCTGGCGGGGGCGGGGGCCGAGGTCCGCCTCCTCGACCTCGACCGGGGCCTGGCGGAGGCCGGGCTGGAGCGGGCCTCGAAGCTCCGACCCACCCCGCTCCACCATCCCTCGCACGTGCGGCGGATCCGGCCCGGGGGCCTAGACGAGCTGGCGGGGGCCGTGGCCGGGGCCGACTGGGTCCTCGAGGCCGTGGTCGAGGACCTCGGGGCGAAGCGGGACCTCCTCGCGAGGGTCGACGAGGCGCTCGCCGGGCGGGACCGCGCTCCTTTGGTCACCACCAACACGAGCGGGCTCCCCGTCCGCGCCATGGCCGAGGGCCGCTCGGAGGCCTTCCGCGCAGCGTTCTGCGGGGCCCACTTCTTCAACCCGCCTCGCTACACGAGGCTCCTCGAGGTCGTCCCCACGGCCGACACCGATCCGGGGCGGGTCGCGGCCCTCGAGGAGCTCGCCTCCCGCCACCTGGGGAAGGGGACGGTCCGGGCCAAGGACACCCCGGCCTTCATCGCGAACCGCCTGGGGGTCCACGGGATGCTCACCGCGCTCGCGCTCGCCCTCGAGCTCGGGCTGGGGCCCGACGAGGTGGACGACCTCACGGGCCCGCTCCTCGGGCGCCCCAGGAGCGCCACGTTCCGCACGCTCGACCTGGTGGGCCTCGACGTCGCCCTGGCCGTCGCCGACCACTGCCACGCCGCGCTCGCCGACGACCCGGAGCGGGAGCGGTTCCGCGCGCCCGACGTCCTCCGGGAGCTCGTGGCCCGCGGAGCCCTGGGCGAGAAGAGCGGGGCCGGCTTCTACCGGCGCGAGGACGGCGAGATCCTCGCGCTCGACCTCGGGACCCTCGCCTACCGGCCGCGACGGCGCGCCGAGGGGCCGGCGGTGGCCCGGGCCCGCGACGAGGCCGACCCGGCGCGCCGGATCCGGATCCTCCTCGAGGCCGAGGAGCCCGCGGGGGCCTTCGTCCGCAGGCTCCTCGCCTCCACCCTCCGGTACGCCGCGGCGGTCGGGCCCGAGGTGGCCGACGACGCCGACACCGTCGATCGCACGATGCGATGGGGCTTCGGCTGGGAGCGCGGGCCGTTCGAGACGTGGGACCTCCTGGGCCCGGCCGAGGTCGCGAAGCTCGTCGAGGCCGAGGGCGGCGAGCTCCCGCCGGCGGCGCGCGCGGTCGTGGACCGGCTCGGGACCTTCCACCGGGAGGCCGACGGGGCGAGGGAGACGCTCTCGTTCGCCGCGCTCTCCCACGTCCCGGTGCCGGCCCGCCCGGGGACCCTGGACCCGGCGGAGCTCCGGGCGCGGGCTCGACGCGCCGGGAGCGAGCTCCCCTCGAACGCCTCGGCCTCCCTCGTCGACCTCGGCGAGGGGATCCTCGGCCTCGAGCTGCACGGGAAGCTCAACGTGATCGGGTTCGACACGATCGACCTCCTGGAGCGGGCGGTGGCGCTCGCGGAGGAGCGCTCCGACGGCCTCGTGATCGGGACCCGGGCCCCCGACTTCTCGGCCGGCGCGAACCTCGCCCTGATCCTCATGGCCGCCGAGGCCGAGGAGTGGGACGAGCTCGAGGTCATGGTCCGCCGCTTCCAGCGGGCCACCCGGGCGATGCGCCGGGCGGCCGTGCCGGTCGTGGCGGCCCCGCGCGGCCGGACGCTCGGGGGCGG
>DATLZM010000102.1:0-3585 GCA_035573995.1 Actinomycetota bacterium
CCGGGCTCGGCGGCGCGGGAGCCCCGCGCCTCGCGGGCCGCCCGCGCGAACCGGAGCGCCGCCTGGTGCTGGCGGATCCGCGCGTCCACGGGGAGCGCGAGGTTCGATCGGGCCAGCGACCAGGCCGAGTCGTCCAGCGGCACGAGCCGGACCTCCAGGTCGAGCCCGCAGGCCCGGACGATCCCCCGGAGCCGCTCGAGCGAGGGCGCGGTCCTCCCGCGCTCGATCCGGGCGATCGCCGACTGCGTGGTCCCCAGCCGGCGGGCCAGCTCCTCCTGGGTCAACCCCGCCCGCCGCCGGGCCTCTCGGACCAGGATGCCTCCCCGCACGGCCGAATCATAGCAGACCTGCTATGAGACCGACTCGTCCGCGGCGCGCCGTCGAGCCTGGCGGAGCTCGCTCCGGTCGGGCGGGCCCGTCACCAGGTGGCGATGACCCGGCAGGGGCCCCCCGAGCCCTCCTCCCAGGGGATAAGCCCGACGTAGGCCGTGGCGCCGGTGGGCGGGATCCGGGAGAGGTTCCGCAGGTTCTCGAGCCCGTAGCGGTCCGCCCCGAGCAGCGCCAGGTGGACGTCGAAGGTCTGGGACGGGCCGTTGTCCAGGCTCAGCGTGTCCACGCCGATCCCGGTGATGGCCCGGTTCTCGAGCAGCCACTCGACCGCCGGGAGCCCGAAGCCCGGGAAGTGGAAGAGCCCGTCGTCGCCCACGTTCCGGTAGGCGTCGGGGTCGCCGGCCCGCGTCTCCCACCCCGAGTACATGCAGACGATCGCGCCCTCGGGGATCGGTCCGTGCTCCCGCTCGAACGCCGCGAGGTCCTTCCGGCGGACCAGCGCGTCGGGGTTCTCCGCGACCCGGGCGGAGATGTCGATGACCACGAGGGGCACGCCGACCAGCTCGCGCGGGCTGATCTCGGGGGACAGCCTTCCGCCCTCGACGAAGTGCCCGGGCGCGTCCATGTGGGTCGCGGTGTGCTCGTGGAAGGTCCACTGCTGGCTGTAGAACCCGTCCTCCGGGACCGTCACGAGGGTCTGGCGCGCGGGCGGATCGAACCCGTACACGGGGAACCCCGCCCGGAACACGTGCGTCAGGTCCCGGACCCGTCCCCGGGCCCTGGTCGCGGCCGCGCTCGGGAGCGGCAGCCCGACGGCGGCGGCCGCCCCGGCGGCCCCCAGCCCGGCCAGGAGCCGCCGGCGGGTGATCCTGGGTCCGACCTCGACCGCCGCCCGGTCGCGGACGGTCTCGACGGTGCGCGCGAGGCACATACGCCTACCCCCCTTCCGTACGCTCCGTCGGCCGAACGGTAGTCAGCCGGCGGCCGCCGAGGCAAGCGCGGCCGCCGGCCAGGGCCGCGGGTGACCGGCGCCGGGCGCCGGGGAGCTAGGCCGCCCGCTTCGGCGCCCGGGCCTTGCGGAACAGGGTCCCGCCGCAGTTGGGGCAGGGCTTGAGGCTGGAGGCGGCCGTCTTCATCTCCTGGGTCGCCCCGCACTTCGAGCACTCGTACGTGCCCCGCCCAGGCTTCGTCCCTGCGCGCGCCATCTCCTCACCTCCTTTCCGCTCGAGACCCGGAGATCTTCCCGTGTCGTTTGTAAGTCGCGCCGACCCACGCTTTCAAGCGAGGGACGCGTACGATCCGCGGCTACCCTGAGGGCACGGCATGGCGCGAACCCCGGAGCAGAGCACCGACGCCGAGCCTCCCGCCGCCCGGGCGGTGGAGGCGCTGAAGGTCTACGGGGAAGGGCCCTCGGCCGTCCGCGCCCTCGACGGGGTCACGGTCGAGCTGGAGCGGGGGCGGTTCACCGCGATCATGGGGCCCTCCGGCTCGGGGAAGTCGACGCTCCTCCACTGCCTCGCCGGGCTCGACGAGCTCACGTCGGGCCGCGTCTTCCTCGGGGAGGTGGAACTCACCGCGCTCGACGAGCGGCGGCGGACGCGCCTGCGGCGGGAGCGGGTCGGCTTCGTGTTCCAGGCGTTCAACCTGGTCCCCACGCTCACCGCGCTCGAGAACATCACGCTCCCCCTCGACCTCGCGGGCCGGGATCCCGACCGGGCGTGGATCGACCGCGTCGTCGACGTCCTCGGCCTCCGCCCCCGCCTCCACCACCTCCCGGCGGCCCTGTCGGGCGGCGAGCAGCAGCGCGTGGCCGCCGCCCGGGCCCTCGCCTCGCGCCCGGAGGTCGTGTTCGCCGACGAGCCGACCGGCAACCTCGACTCCCGCTCCGGGGCGGAGCTGCTCGGGCTCCTGCGCCGTGCCGTGGACGAGTTCGGCCAGACGATCGTGCTCGTGACCCACGACCCGGCCGCCGCGGCCCACGCCGACCGCGTCCTGTTCCTCGCCGACGGGAGGATCGTGGGGGAGCTCCGCGACCCCACGACCGAGGCGATCCTGGAGCGGATGAAGCGGGGATAGCGGACGTGCTCAGGGTCTCGCTCCGGGGGCTCCGCGCCCACCTCGGGCGGCTCGCGCTGAGCGGCTCGGGGATCGTCCTGGCCGTCGGCTTCGTGGTGGGCACCTTCGTCCTCACCGACACCCTGGACGCGGCGTTCGACCGCCTCTTCGCGCTCGCCAACCGCGGGATCGACGTGATCGTGCGCGCCGAGACGGCGTTCACGGCCGCCGGCCCGGGCACGACCTTCGGGGCGGCGCGGCGGGTGCCGGCCCGCCTCCTCCGGACGGTCCGCGGGGTCGAGGGGGTGGAGGCGGCCGAGGGCTTCGTGATGGGCTACGCGCAGATCGTGACCCCCGAGGGCGAGGCCGTCCTCCCCCAGGGCCCGCCGACCCTCGGGGTCTCGTGGATGTCCGACCGGTTCACCTCGCTCGTGCTCCGCGCGGGGCGGAGGCCGTCGGGCCCCGAGGAGGTTGCCGTCGACGCGCGGACCGCCCGGGAGCACGACCTCCGGGTGGGCGAGCGGATCACGGTGATCTCGGTGCGCGGCCCCCGCCGCTTCCGGCTCGTCGGGATCGCCGGCTTCGGCGCCGCCGACGACCTCGGCGGGAGCACGCTCGCCGCGTTCGACCCGCGGACCGCCCGGCGCTTCCTCGGGGCGGGGCGGCGGGTCGACGAGATCGACGTGATCGGCCGCCCCGGCCTCGCCCCCGCCGAGCTCCGGGACCGCCTCGCCCGGGCCCTCCCGCCCCGCTACGAGATCGCCACCGCCACCCGGGTCGCCGAGGAGCAGTCTCGGGCGGTGCGCGAGGCGCTCGGGTTCCTGAACACCGCCCTCCTCGTGTTCGCCGGGGTCGCCGTGTTCGTCGCGGCCTTCATCATCCACGACACGTTCTCGATCCTCGTCGCGCAGCGCACGAGGGAGCTCGGGCTCCTGCGGGCGGTGGGGGCGAGCCCCTCCCAGGTGGCCGCCTCGGTCCTCGCCGAGGCCGTGGCGGTCGGGGCCGTGGCCTCCCTGGGGGGCGTGGGCGCGGGGGTCCTGATGGCGCGCGGCCTCCGCGGACTCCTGGAGGCGTTCGGGATCGCGCTCCCCGCGGTGGGGCTGCGGCTCGCGCCGCGCACCGTGGGGATCGCCCTCGCGGTGGGCGTCGCGGTGACCGCGGCCTCCGCCCTCGCCCCGGCCCTGCGGGCGGGCAGGGTCC
>DATLZM010000103.1:0-16884 GCA_035573995.1 Actinomycetota bacterium
GGGGATGCCCGCCGCTAGCATCGCGGGCACACCATGTCGGCGCGCACGGTCCCCGCACCCACGCACCGCCCGGCCGGGGCGCCCGGCGGCCGCCGCCCCGGGCCGGCCGCGGCCGAGCGCCTGGCCGCGATCCTCCGGGAGCGGATCGCGATCCTCGACGGGGCGATGGGGACCCGGATCCAGGCCCTCGGGCTCTCCGAGGAGGACTTCCGGGGGGACCGGTTCCGGGACCACCCCCGCGACCTCCGGGGGGACAACGACCTCCTGAACCTCACCCGGCCCGACGCGGTCGAGGCGATCCACCGGTCGTACCTGGAGGCCGGCGCCGACATCGTCTCCACCAACACGTTCAACGCCAACGCCGTCTCGCAGGCCGACTACGGCCTCGAGGGCCTGGTCTACGAGCTCAACCGGGCGGGGGCCGAGATCGCCCGCCGCGCGGCCGACGCCTTCGGCGACCGGTTCGTCGCGGGGTCCATCGGCCCCACCAACCAGACCCTCTCGCTCTCGCGCGACGTCGCCGACCCGGGGGCCCGGACCCTCACCTTCGACCAGCTGGCCGAGGCCTACGCGGAGCAGATCCGGGGGCTCGTCGACGGCGGCGTGGACCTGCTCCTCATCGAGACCATCTTCGACACGCTGAACGCCAAGGCGGCGATCGCCGCCGCCAAGGACGTGGCCCCCGACGTCCCCCTGATGCTCTCGGTCACGATCACCGACCGCAGCGGCCGCACCCTCTCCGGGCAGACCGTGGAGGCCTTCTGGATCTCGGTCGAGCACGCCGAGCCGTTCAGCGTCGGCGTGAACTGCGCCCTGGGGGCCCGCGAGATGCGCCCGTTCCTCGAGGCGCTGGCGAAGGTCGCGCCGGTCTGGACCAGCTGCTACCCAAACGCCGGGCTCCCCAACGCCTTCGGCGGCTACGACGAGCTGCCCGACGTCACCTGCACCTACCTCCGGGGCTTCGCCGAGGACAGGCTCGCGAACATCCTGGGGGGCTGCTGCGGCACCGGACCCGAGCACGTCCGGGCCATCGCCCGGGCCGTGGAGGGCCTGCCGCCCAGGGTGCCCCCGCCCCCCGAGCGGTACACGCGCCTGGCGGGCCTCGAGCCGTTCGTGATCCGCCCCGACACCGGCTTCGTGATGGTGGGCGAGCGGACCAACCTCACGGGCTCGAAGCGCTTCCGTCGGCTCGTCGAGTCCGGCGACCTCCAGGGGGCGGTCGAGGTCGCCCTGGAGCAGGTCCGCGGCGGCGCCAACCTGATCGACGTGAACATGGACGCGGACCTCCTGGACGGCGCCGAGGCCATGACCCGCTTCCTCAACCTCGTCGCCGCCGAGCCCGAGATCGCCCGGGTCCCGGTGATGATCGACAGCTCCCGGTTCGAGGTGATCGAGGCCGGGCTCAAGTGCCTGCAGGGCAAGGGCGTCGTGAACTCGATCAGCCTCAAGGAGGGCGAGGAGGCGTTCCTCGAGAAGGCCCGCCGGATACGGCGCTACGGGGCCGCCGTGGTCGTGATGGCCTTCGACGAGCGGGGCCAGGCCGAGACCGTCGAGCGGAAGGTCGAGATCTGCGAGCGGGCCTACCGCCTGCTGACCGAGGAGGCCGGCTACGCGCCCGAGGACATCATCTTCGACCCCAACATCCTCGCCGTGGCCACGGGGATCCCCGAGCACGACCGGTTCGCCCTGGCCTTCATCGAGGCCACCCGGATCATCAAGGAGCGCTGCCCGGGGGCCAAGGTGTCGGGCGGGGTCTCGAACCTGTCGTTCTCGTTCCGGGGCAACGAGGTCGTCCGGGAGGCGATGCACGCGGCCTTCCTCTACCACGCGATCCGGGCCGGGATGGACATGGGGATCGTGAACGCCGGGCAGCTGATGCTCTACGAGGACATCCCGGCCGACCTCCGCGAGCACGTCGAGGACGTGATCTTCGCCCGCCGGCCCGACGCCACCGAGCGCCTGGTCCGCTTCGCCGAGACGGTCCGGGGCGAGGCCACGAAGCGGGAGGTGGACCTGGCCTGGCGTGAGCGCGACGTCGAGGAGCGGCTGGTCCACGCCCTGGTCCACGGGATCGACGACTTCATCGAGGAGGACGTCGAGGAGGCCCGCCGCCGCTACCCGCGGCCGCTCGACG
Source organism: Actinomycetota bacterium (assembly GCA_035573995.1). Taxonomy (GTDB): domain Bacteria; phylum Actinomycetota; class UBA4738; order UBA4738; family HRBIN12; genus DATLZM01. Next base: position 2,135 of record DATLZM010000103.1, read on the forward strand.
TGATCGAGGGGCCGCTGATGGAGGGGATGCGGATCGTGGGCGACCTGTTCGGGGAGGGGAAGATGTTCCTCCCCCAGGTCGTGAAGAGCGCCCGGGCGATGAAGCGGGCCGTGGCCTACCTCGAGCCCTACATGCAGGAGGAGAAGGAACGGACCGGCGCGGCCGGCCGCCCCCAGGGCAGGATCGTGCTGGCCACGGTCAAGGGCGACGTCCACGACATCGGCAAGAACATCGTCGGGGTGGTGCTCGGCTGCAACAACTACGAGGTGATCGACCTCGGCGTGATGGTGCCGGCGGACCGGATCCTCGACACCGCGCTCGAGGAGGGGTGCGACCTCGTGGGCCTCTCCGGGCTCATCACGCCCTCCCTCGACGAGATGGTCCACGTGGCCGAGGAGATGGAGCGACGGGGGATGCAGCTCCCGCTCCTGATCGGCGGCGCCACCACCTCGCGCCAGCACACCGCGGTGCGGATCGCCCCCGCCTACTCGCAGCCCACGGTGCACGTGCCGGACGCCTCGCGGGTGACCGGCGTCGTCTCGGCGCTCCTCGACCCCGAGCGGCGGCCGGCCTTCGAGCGGGAGAACCGGGCCGAGCAGGAGCGGCTCCGCCGCCAGCACGCCGAGCGGGACCGCGCGCCGCTCCTGCCCCTCGAGCGCGCCCGGGCGAACCGGACGCGGGTGGCCTGGGACCCGGACGACCTCCCCGCGCCGCCCTTCGTCGGGACCCGGACCGTCGAGGTGGACGTCGCCACGCTCCGGCCCTACATCGACTGGACGTTCTTCTTCACGGCCTGGGAGCTCAAGGGCCGCTACCCGCAGATCCTCGACCACCCGCGCCACGGCGCCGCCGCCCGCGAGCTGTTCGAGGCGGCCAACGCCCTGCTCGACCGGATCGAGCGTGAGGGCTCGCTCGTGGGCCGCGGCGTCCACGGGTACTGGCCGGCGGCCTCGGAGGGCGACGACGTGGTGCTCGGGAACGGGGTCCGCTTCCCGATGCTCCGCCAGCAGGTCGACCACGGGGGCGAGCGCCCGAACCGGTGCCTCGCGGACCACGTGGCTCCGGCCGGGACCGGCCTCCGCGACCACGTCGGGGCGTTCGCCGTCGGGATCTTCGGCGCCGAGGACCTCGTGGCCCGGTTCGAGGCCGAGCGCGACGACTACCACGCGATCATGGTGAAGGCCCTCGCCGACCGGCTCGCGGAGGCCCTCGCGGAGCACCTCCACGAGCGGGTCCGCCGCGAGTGGTACGCGCCCGACGAGCGCCTCAGCCCCCAGGAGCTGATCGAGGAGCGGTTCCGGGGGATCCGCCCGGCCTTCGGCTACCCGGCCTGCCCGGACCACAGCGAGAAGCGCCGCCTCTTCGAGCTCCTGGGGGCGGAGGCCGTCGGGCTCTCGCTCACCGAGACCTGCGCCATGCTGCCCCCCTCCGCCGTGGCGGGGATCTACCTCCACCACCCCTCGGCCCGCTACTTCAACGTCGGCCGGATCGGTCGGGACCAGGTGGAGGACTACGCCGCCAGGAAGGGCTGGACCGTGGAGGAGGCGGAGCGCTGGCTCCGCCCGAACCTGGCATACGAGCCCGCGCGCTCCCCCGCCGCCCGGTCGGCGTAGACGCTCCTCGGGCCCGGCCCGGCGCCTGGTAGGCTCGGCGCCCGATGGGCGCGCTCTGGCACCCGTTCTCGGACCTCGCGCAGGTCGAGCGCGAGGGCGAGCTCGTGATCGAGCGGGGGGAGGGCGTGCACGTCTGGGACGAGGCGGGCCGGCGCTACCTCGACGCCACCGCGTCCCTCTGGTACTGCAACGTCGGCTACGGGCGGGAGGAGATCGTCCGGGCCGCGGCGGCGCAGATGCGGAGCCTGCCCGCCTACTCGACGTTCGGCGATCTCGCCACGCGCCCCGCGCTCGAGCTCGCCGAGCGGGTGGCGGCGCTCGCGCCGGTGCCGGGGAGCCTGGTCTTCCTCACGAGCGGGGGGTCGGACTCCGTGGACACGGCGGCGAAGATCGCCCGGCGGTACTGGCAGCTCCTCGGCCGCACGGAGCGGACGGTGCTCGTCCACCGCAGCCGCTCCTACCACGGGATGCACCTCGGCGGCACCAGCCTCGCCGGCATCCCCGCGAACGCGGAAGGGTACGGGACCCTCCTGGCCGACGTGCTCGAGGTCCCGTGGGACTCGGCCGAGGCGCTCCGGGAGGCGATCGGGCGGGTCGGGGAGGAGCGCGTGGCGGCCTTCTTCTGCGAGCCGGTGATCGGCGCGGGCGGGGTGTTCCCGCCGCCCGAGGGGTACCTGAAGGAGGCCCGGCGGATCTGCCGGGAGGCCGGGGCGCTGTTCGTGGCCGACGAGGTGATCACCGGCTTCGGACGGTGCGGCGCCTGGTTCGCGAGCTCCCGCTTCGAGCTCGAGCCCGACCTCGTCACCTGCGCCAAGGGCCTCACGAGCGGCTACCTCCCGGCCGGGGCGGTCCTGGTCGCGCCGTGGGTCGCCGAGCCCTTCCGGAGGCCCGACGCGGGCATGTTCCGACACGGGTACACGTACTCCGGCCACGCGGCGGCCGCGGCGGCCGCCCTCGCGAACCTGGCGATCATGGAGCGCGAGGACCTCCCGGCCCGGGCCCTCCGGCTCGAGGAGGAGCTGGCCGAGGCCCTTGCCCCCCTGGCCGGCCACGAGCTGGTCCGGGAGGTCCGCGCCGGGACCGGCGTCCTCGCCGCCGTCCAGCTCCGCGTCGACCTCGACGGCTCGCTCCCGGCGCGCGCCGTCCGGGCCTGCCGGGAGGCGGGGATCCTCACCCGGGCCCTCGCCACCGGCGCCCTCCAGGTCTCCCCCGCCCTCACGATCGGGGAGGCGGAGCTCCGCGAGCTCGCCGACGGGCTCCGGGCGGCCCTGGACTCCCTGGCCTGAGCGGGGGCCACGCCTCCGCCCGGGACCGGGAACGCGCAGGACCGACCGGGCACGAGGGGCGAGCTGGGAGCCCGGTCAGGGCTCGGCCTAGTGGAACGAGTGGCCGCAGGCGCAGGTGCCCTGCGCGAGCGGGTTGTCGATGGTGAACCCCGAGGCCTCGAGGGTGTCCACGAAATCGACCGTCGCCTGCGAGAGGTAGGGGGCGCTCATCCGGTCCACGACCACCCGCACCCCGAACTGCTCGTCGACGACGTCCCCGTCACCGACCTGGTCGTCGAGGTACATCGCGTAGCGGAGGCCGGAGCAGCCCCCGGGCTGGACCGCCACGCGGAGCGCGATGTCGGGGCGGCCCTCCTCCGCGAGGAGCTCCTTGACCTTCTCCGCGGCGGCCTCGGTGAGCCGGATGGTCCGCACGCCGGTGTCCACGACCGACATCCTAGCAGCCGGCCCCGACGCGTCCATCACCGCTCGGCGAACGACGCCGGGGTCGCGCCCGTGACCCGGAGGAGCTCCCCCGGCGTGGTGCGGAAGACCGCGTCGGGGGCCCCGGCCGCCGCCCACACCTCGGGCAGGCCCAGGAGGTCCTCGTCGAGGAGCACGCGGACCGGCCGCGGGTAGCCGAGGGGGGGCGTGCCCCCGATCGCGAACCCGGTGGCGGCCCGGGCCTCCTCGGGCGTCGCGCGCCGGACCTCTCGCGCCCCGAGGGCCGCCGCCAGGCGCCCCGGGTCCACCCGGTTGGCGCCCGAGGTGAGGGCCACCACGGGCTCCCCGTCCGCCACGAACACCAGGCTCTTCACGATCTGGGCCACGTCGCATCCGACGGCCCGGGCCGCGTCGGCCGCGGTCCTCGTCCCCTCGGGGAACCGCCGGACCTCCACCGCGAGGCCGGCCGCCCGGGCCGCGGCCTCGAACCGCTCGATCGCGCCCGCCATCCTCGTCCCCCCCGTGATCAGGACGCGGAAGGTGGGACCCCGCCCCCGGCGGGCCGGACCGGGGCGGCCGCCGCGACCTCCGCCGCCAGGTCCGCCAGCGCCGCTCGCGCGTCCGTCATCGCCCGCTCCTCGCCGAACCGCTCCACGAGCGAGGCGACCCGGGCCCCCGGGACCTCCACGCTCGCGCGCCCGCAGAGCACGACGGCCGGCACCCCGGCCTCCCGCGCGGCGTCCAGGACCCCGGCCACCACCTTCCCCCGGAGCGACTGGGCGTCGAGCGATCCCTCCCCCGTGATCACGAGGTCCGCCGCCGCGACCCGGGCCCGCAGCCCCACGGCCTCCATCACGACCTCCACGCCGCGGCGGAGGTGGGCCCCGAGGAAGGCCACGAGGCCGGCCCCCAGGCCGCCGGCCGCCCCCGCCCCGGGGAGCTCGCGGACGTCGATCCCCAGGTCCCGGTGGAGCACGGCCGCGTAGTGCGCGAGGGCCCGGTCGAGGAGCACGACGTCCTCGGGGCTCGCCCCCTTCTGCGGCCCGTAGACCGCCGCCGCCCCCGACGGCCCCACGAGCGGGTTGTCGACGTCGGTCACGGCGACGAACCGAACCCCCCGGACCAGGCGGACGAGCTCGGTCGCGTCGACCCGGGCCAGGCTGAGGAGGGCGGCGCCCCCCGGCCCGATCTCCCGGCCCTCCCCGTCGAGGAGCCGGGCCCCGAGGGCCTGGGCCATCCCGGCCCCCCCGTCGTTCGTGGCGCTGCCCCCGATGCACACGAGGACCTGGGAGGGGCGGTCGCGTTCCAGGGCCGCCCGGATCAGCTCCCCCGTCCCCCGGGTCGTGGTCCGCGTCGGGTCGCGGCGCTCCGGCGCGAGGAGCGCGAGCCCCGAGGCCCGGGCCATCTCGATCACCGCGACCGGTCCGCGCGCCCCCGGCACGACCCCGTAGGCGGCGACCACGGGATCGCCGAGCGGCCCGGAGACCGTGACCGTGCGGAGCTCGCCCCCCAGGGCCGAGACGAGGGCCTCGAGGGTCCCCTCGCCGCCGTCCGCCATCGGCACCCGCTCGACCTCGTCGCCCGGCCGCACGCGCCGCCAGCCCGAGGCGATGGCCTCCGCCGCCTCGGCGGCCGTGAGCGTCCCGCGGAACTTGTCCGGCGCCACCAGGACCCGCATGGGCCGGATGCTACGATGCGCGCCGATGCCCGCGACCCCGCCGGAGGGACCCGTGCGCCGCCAGCAGCTCCTCGCCGCCGCCCGCGCCGAGCGCGAGGGGCTGGGCCGGACCATCCAGTACTTCCCCCCCGATGCCTGGGAGCAGCCGAGCGCCTGCCCCGGCTGGTGGAACCGCGACGTGATCGCGCACCTCGAGGCCCAGGACACCGCCGCCGCCCAGCTCCTCGCGGGGGAGGAGCCGGTCGAGCTCGACGCCTACCGACGCTCGCTCGGCGACCGGCCGTTCACCGTCGACGGGTTCAACGACGTCGCGGTGGCCCGCCGCGCCGAGCTGCCGGTCCGCGAGGTCCTGGTCCGGTGGGGGCGGGCCGCCGACGCGCTCCTCGCCCACGCCGCCCACCTCTCCGACGAGGAGTGGGCGACGCGGCGCATCGCGTGGCTGGCCGGCGAGATCGCCGTCCGCTACCTGATCCAGTCCCGGGTCGTGGAGTGGTGGGTCCACGGCGAGGACATCCGGGCCGGCGCCGGGATGCCGCCCAGGATCGAGCACCCGCCGATCCACCTCACGATCGACCTGGCGATCCGGATGCTCCCCTGGGCCCTGGGCCGGGCGGGGCTGGCCTTCCCGGGGCGGAGCATCCTGGTCGACCTGGAGGGCGCGGGCGGCGGGACCTGGCACTGGGGGCTCGGGGTGCGGGAGGTCCCCGCCGAGGACCAGAAGCCCGACGCGTTCGTCCAGGGCCGGGCCTACCCCTTCGCGCTGGTCGCGGCCCGGCGCGCCCCGGCCGATCGGTTCCTCGACGACGGGAACCTGGTCGTGGGAGGCGACGAGGAGCTCGCGCTCACCGTCCTCGAGCACATCCGCGCCTACCCCTGAGCGGGCGCGTCCTTCGCCCGCTCAGGTCCGGGCCCGATCCCCCCGGGCGCGCCCACGCCGCGGAGGCCGACGCCCGGCCTCGTCCGTACACCATCGTGAGGTACCGTGCGTCGCGTGCGCGACCCCTGGTCGGATGCGGCCCTCATGCGGGCCTTCGCCCGCCGCGACCCGGCGGCCGCGGAGGCCCTCTACGAGCGGTTCGCCTCGCGGATCTACGGGCTCGGGATCGTGATGCTCGGGAACGACGCCGCCGCCCAGGATCTCGTGCAGGACACCTTCGTGAAGCTCTGGCGCTCCGCCGACCGGTACGAGCCCTCGCGGGGCCGGCTGGACACGTGGGTGCTGCTCGTGGCCCGGAGCCTCGCGATCGACGCCCTCCGCCGCCGGGTGCTCGAGGCCCGGACCCTGGAGCGCGTGGGCCTCCCGACCGAGGCCGACGCCGGGCCGGCGCCCGAGGAGCGGGCCGAGGCCGAGGACCTCGCGCTCCGGGCCCGCCGGGCGATGGAGGGGCTCTCCCCCGGCCAGCGGGCCGCCCTCGAGCTCGCCTACTTCGGCGGGAAGACGAGCGCCGAAGTGGCGGAGCTCGAGGGGATACCGCTCGGCACCGCGAAGACCAGGATCCGCACGGCGCTCTTGAAGCTGCGGGACGCGCTGAGGGAGCAGGAACGTGAGCCATGACGAGGTCCGCGGGCTGCTCGCCGAGCACCTGCTCGGCACGCTCCCCGCACCGGACGACGCCCGGGTCCGCCGCCACCTCCGGGGGTGCGGGGCCTGCCGGCGCGAGCTGGCGGCCCTCGCCGAGGGGCTCTCCACCTTCGCCCGCGCGGCCCACGAGCTCGCCCCGCCCGAGGGGCTCCGGGACCGGGTGCTGGCGGTCCTCGAGGAGGAGTGGGCCGAGGCGCCCAGGCCCCGGGGCCGCCGGCCCTGGCTCGCGGCGGCCGTGCTCATGGCGGTGGTCGCGGCCGCGGGCGTGGGCGTCGGCGTCCGGGGGGAGCTGCGCGCGGAGCGGTACGAGGCGGCGGCCGCGAGCTACCAGCGGCTGCTCGAGGCCCTGGGGGGCGAGGGGGTCCGGGTCGGCACGCTCCACCCGGTCGGCGGCCGCGCGCTCCGGGGCAGCTTCCTCCTCTACGACTCCAAGGTCGGGCAGTCCTGGGCCCTGGTCCTGGTGCGGGCCCCCGGGATGGAGGGCCGCGCCCTGGCCACGCTCTGGACCGAGGACCGGCGACGCATCGACCTCCACCCGCTCGAGTTCTCCGCGGGCGGGGAGGCCGCGACCTGGCTCGTGACCTCCTGGGACCTCCGCCCCTTCGACCGCCTCTCGATCACCGCCCCCACTGGCGAGCTCCTCGCCCGGGGCCGGGTGTGGGGCGACTAGCCGGGCGCCGGCGGGCGGGCGCCGGGGCGCCCCACCACCAGCCGGCGGATGAGCCGCGGGCGCGCCCCGAACCGGTACTTGTAGGGGTAGTCGCCCTTCAGCAGGTCGAACCCCTCGCAGCCGGCCTCGATCGCGTGCCGGATCACCTCGGCCACCAGGACCATGCCGGGCGCGACGTGGCCCCAGGCGTGGTCGAAGGCGGAGTTGTAGAGGTAGTAGCGACGCTGGAACCGGAAGCCGATCGTCCCCGCCACGCCCTCCCCCCCGACGTCCAGGAACACGAGCTCGAAGATGCCCGCGGGGAGGAACGCCTCGGCGAGCCGGCGGAAGAAGATCTCCATCCCGGGCTGCATGAACACCCCCTTGGGCCCCTCGCTCGACCGGTGGAGCGCGACGAACCGGTCGAGGTCCGCGGCGAGCGTCTCGGGGGTGGCGAGCCGCACCGCGTAGGGCCCCGCCTGGTCCCGGAGCTTCCGGGCCTTGCGGCGGATCTCGTGGCGGAGCTTCGAGGGCAACGCCTGGAGGTAGGCCTCCCAGGAGCCGGGGAGGGGGAGGTAGGGCGCGACCCCGTTGCGGTCCTCGGTGACCTCCGCCGCGAGGCCCTGGGCCAGCGCGGCCTCCCGGAGCCGGCCGAGCCAGGCCCGGTCCTCGGGCAGGCCCCGGAGGTCGGCGGCCTCCCAGTCGTCGCGGCCGAGGAGCGCGGCCCACAGCTCCTTGGCGAAGGCGTCGGCCGCCTCGGGCAGCGCCACGGGCCCCAGGTAGTCGGTGACCTCCGTGCCGCCGAGGAACCGGAGCGTCCGGCCGATCCGCTCGAAGGCGCAGGCGCCGACCTGCCGCCCCGCCTCGTCCTCGGCGAAGGCCAGCAGGAGGTGTTCGGGGGTCTCGCCGAACTCCTCCCAGTAGAGCTTGAGGTAGGCGGGGGTGTGGAAGAACGTCCCCGCCGGGTCCAGGGCCACGAGCTCCGACCAGTCCCGCCGGGCGAAGTCCCGCGCGTCCTCGGAGAAGACGATCCGCATCAGGCCGGCTCCAGGACGTACAGCGTGTGGGGGTAGGTCCGGAGCGTGGGCCACGTCGGCCGGTAGGTCTCCCGGTGGACCACCCGGAGGCCGTGGCGCCCGAACTCCTCCGCCCAGGCCTCCGCCGAGCGGAACGTGCAGGGCACGGGCACCCCGTGCCGGATGTTCAGCAGCCGGTCCCAGGCCGCGTTGAACGCGCGGTCGAGCCGGGAGGCCGGGGTGTCCTCGGTGACGATCACCCGCTCCCGGGCGATCCGGCGGGCCTCGTCGATCACCCTCCCCTGGTCCTCGTACCGCTCCACGTGGTGGAGGACGAACATCATCAGCACCACGTCGAACGCGTCGTCGTCGACCGGCACGCGGAACGGGTCGGTCTGGACGATGAAGGGGAGCGACCGAACCCGGTTCGGGTACTCGACCACGTCGCAGAGGGTGGGGCGGACCCCGGTCCGCCGGGCCAGCCAGCGGCTCATGAGCCCGGTCCCCGCCCCCAGGTCGAGCATCGTCTGCCCGGCGCGGAGGTGCGGCGCGATCCGCCGCCCCTCCTCGTTCTCCCGCAGGAACACGGCTCCGATGCTACGGGGGGCGGGCCCCGACGTCCGGGCGGGGATCCCCCCTCCCCCGCCCCCGACGCGGCGCGGGCGGGAGGGCCCACGGGGCGCGGGGCCCGCGGGCGGCTACGCGCCGTGGGGGGCCCGGCCCGCGGCCTCGCCCGCGCGCTCCAGGGCCTCCTGGAGGACGTCCCAGGCGAGGACGGCGCACTTGATCCGGATCGGGTACTTCACGACGCCCTTGAGCGCCACCAGGTCGCCCAGGGCGTCCTCGTCGGGCTCGACCTCCCCCGCCATCATCGCCCGGAAGCTCGCGGCGAGCTCCAGGGCCTCCCCGACGCTCCGGCCCTTCACGGCCTCGGTCATCATCGACGCGGAGCTCTGCGAGATCGAGCAGCCCGACCCCTGGAACGCGATGTCGGCCACCCGGCCGTCCTCCTGGTGCACGAACACCGTGACCTCGTCCCCGCAGAGGGGGTTGTTCCGGGAGCAGGAGAGCTCGGCCCCCGGCAGCTCGCGCTTGTTCCGGGGGTTCTTGTAGTGGTCGAGGATGACCTCCTTGTAGATCTCCTCCAGCGCCACGCCGTCCCCCGCTCAGGCCCCGAACACGGCCCGGGCGCGCTCGAGGGCCGCCACGAGCGCGTCCACCTCGTCCTTCGTGTTGTACACGTAGAGCGACGCCCGCGCCGTCGCCGGCACCCCGAACCGGCGCATCACGAGCTGGGCGCAGTGGTGCCCGGCGCGGATCGCGATCCCCTCCTCGTTCAGCACCGTGGCCAGGTCGTGGGGGTGGATGTCCCGGTACCAGAACGAGATCTCCCCGCCCCGCACCGAGAGGTCGGTGGGCCCGATGATCCGGGCCCCCGCCTCGGCCAGCCGCTCGAGCGCGTAGGCCGTGAGCTCCTCCTCGTGGGACCGCACGTTGTCCATCCCGAGGGCCGTCAGGTAGTCGACCGCCGCCCCCAGCCCGACCTCCTGGGCGATGTTCATCGTCCCCGCCTCGAACTTGTACGGCGGCTCTTTGTAGGTGGAGCGGTCGGGGAGCACCTCGAGGATCATCTCCCCGCCCCCGAGGAAGGGGTCCATCTCCTCGAGGAGCTCGCGGCGCGCGTAGAGCCCGCCGGAGGCCGTCGGCCCCAGCATCTTGTGCCCCGAGAACGCGAGGAAGTCGCAGTCCAGGGCGACGACGTCCACCGGGTGGTGGGGCACGAGCTGCGCGCCGTCCACGAGGATCAGGGCCCCCACGGCGTGGGCGGCGTCGGCCAGGGCCCGCACCGGGTTCAGCGTGCCGAGCGCGTTGGACATCCCGGTCACCGCGAAGAGCTTGGTCCGCTCGGTGAGGAGGGAGCCGAGGTCCGAGAGGTCGAGGAGGCCGTCGTCGGTGAGCGGCACGTACCGGAGCGTCGCCCCGGTGGCCCGCGCCGCGAGCTGCCAGGGGACGATGTTCGAGTGGTGCTCCATCTCCGTGAGGAGGACCTCGTCGCCCTCGCGGAGGAACTTCCGCCCCCAGGCGTACGCCACGAGGTTGATCGACTCCGTCGTCCCCCGGGTGAACACGATGCACGAGGGGTCCGGGGCGCCGAGGAAGGCCGCGACCTTGGCCCGGGCCGCCTCGTAGAGCTCGGTCGCCTCCTCGGACAGCGCGTAGATGCCGCGGTGCACGTTGGCGTTGTGGCGCTCGTAGAAGTCCCGGAGGCAGGCGATCACCTGGCGGGGCTTCTGGGAGGTAGCGGCGGAATCGAGGTAGACGAGCGGCTTGCCCTCCACCGTCCTCGAGAGGATCGGGAAGTCCTCGCGGACCCTGGCCACGTCGAGCGCCGCCGGCCGCTCCCGGATCACGGACATCGCACCGCCGCCTCCTTCCTCACTCCGCGGCCCCCGCCTCGCGGCCCGGGGCCACCCCGACCGGCGGCTCGAGACCGAGCTCCCGCCGGAGCCCCTCGTAGCCCACCCGCTCCAGCTCGTGCGCGAGCTCCGGGCCGCCGGACCTCACGATACGCCCGTCGAGCATCACGTGGACGAAGTCGGGGGTGATGTGGTCCAGGATCCGCTGGTAGTGCGTGATGATGAGCATGCCGAGCCCCGGCCCGCGGAGGGTGTTCAGGCCCCGGGCCACGGTCCGGAGCGAGTCGATGTCGAGGCCCGAGTCGGTCTCGTCGAGCACCGCGATCCTGGGCTCGAGCACCGCCAGCTGGAGCACCTCGTTCCGCTTCTTCTCGCCGCCCGAGAACCCCTGGTTCACGTAGCGGTTCACCATCGAGTCGTCGATCCCGAGGAGCTCCATCTTCTCCTTGAGGTGCTTGCGGAAGGCGAGCGCCGAGACCTCCTCCCCCTTCACGTGCTTGTAGGCGGTGCGGAGGAAGTTCACGACCGACACCCCGGGCACCTCCACCGGGTACTGGAAGGCGAGGAACAGCCCGCGCTGGGCCCGCTGGTCGGGGCTGAGCCCGAGGATGCTCTCCCCGTCGAGGAGGACGTCCCCCCCGGTCACCTCGTAGCCCGGCCTCCCGAGCAGGACGTTCGCGAGCGTGGACTTCCCCGAGCCGTTGGGCCCCATCAGCGCGTGGGTCTCCCCCTGGCGCACCGTGAGGTCGATCCCCCGGAGGATCTCCTTGCCCTCGACCGTGGCGCGGAGGCCCCGCACCTCGAGGACGGACGCCTCGTTCCGCTCACCCATCGCCGTTCACCTCGATCAGCACGTCGTCGCCCTCCACCGTCACGTCGTAGACGGGCACCGGGATCGTGGCCGGGAGGGTCTTCGGCCGGCCGGTGTTGAGGTCGAAGGTGGACCCGTGCTTGGGGCACTCGATGGTCTCGAGCTCGGGGTCCACCTCGCCCTCGTCCAGGTAGTACTGGGCGTGCGAGCACACCGCGCCGACGGCGCGGAACCCGGCCGGGCCCAGGTTCACGACGGCGATCTCCCGGCCGTCCACGACCACGCGCCTCGCGCCCCCCTCCGGGACGTCGGTCACCCCGCAGACCCGCACCCGGGGCACGCTCACCCCTCCTCCAGCTCGGCCTCGATCGCCCGTTCGAGCCCCTGCCGGATCTCCTCGAGGTCCACCCGGTCCAGCACCTCCCGGAAGAACCCGGACACGATCAGCCGCTCCGCCTCAGCGCGGGGGATCCCCCGGCTCGTGAGGTAGAACAGCTCGTCCTCGGAGACCGGGCCCACGCTCGCCGCGTGCCCGCAGCGGGTCGGGTCGTTCGTGAGGATCTCCAGGTTCGGCACGGAGTGGGCCTTGGCCCGCTCCGACAGCAGGATGTTCCGGTTCGTCTGGTAGGCGTCGCACCGGTGCGCGCCCTTCTCGATGACGACGGTCCCGGTGTAGACGGCGCGGGAGCGATCCTTGAGCGCCCCCTTGTAGAGGAGGTCGCTCGAGGTCCGGGACCCCACGTGGTCCTGGAGCGAGCGGTGGTCGAGGTGCTGGTCGTCGTCGCCGAAGTAGATGCCGAGGAGCTCCGAGGAGCCGCCCTCGCCCTCGAGGAGCGCCTCGACCTCCGCCCGGGCCAGGGAGGCGCCGAAGGCCACCCCCAGCGAGCGGAGCTGGGCGTCGCGCCCCACCCGGGCCCGCTGGACCGCGAGGTGCGTCACGCCCCGCCCCCACTCCTGGAGCGCGACGTAGCGGAGGGTGGAGCCGGGGCCGAGGTGGAGCTCCACGACCGCGTCGGAGAGGGCCCGCGGGAGGTCGGGCGACGCGTACCGGTCGATGAACGTGAGCTCGGCCCCCTCCTCCAGCACGATCAGCGTGTGCGGGAAGACCGCCAGGCCCTCCCGGTCCAGGTAGGTGAGGGCCTGGAGGGGGCGCTCCACCCGGACCCCGGCCGGCACCAGGACGAACGTCCCCCCGGACCTGAACGCCGCGTGGAGGGCGGTGAACTTGGTCCGCTCCGGCGGGACCAGCGCGTGGAGGTGGGGCTCCACGAGGTCGGGGTGGTCCCGGAGCGCGTCGTCCAGCGACTCGAGGTGCACGCCGCGCTCCCCCAGCTCGGGGTCGAGCCGGGAGAAGACGACCTCGGAGTTCCGCTGGATCTGGAGGCCCGCCCGGTCCCCCACGTCGCCGAGCGCCTCCTGGATCTCCTCCGGGACGTCGTCGAGGGATCCGGCCCAGGGCCCCCCGGGGGCGTGGGGCGAGAGGTCGAGGTCGAGCTCCGAGAGGTCCGTGTAGCGCCACTCCTCGGTCTCCTGCGAGGGCACGGGGAGGGCCTGGAAGGCGGCGAACGCCGCCCGCCGCACCCGGAGCTCGCCGTCGCTCGTGGGCGGCAGGCTCCCCAGCGCGTCCTCGTCGAACCCGGTCCTCGTCGCGATCGTCACGGCTCAACCTCCGCGCCCGGGCCCGGGCGCGGAGAAAGTTTACCAACGGGGTCGGATTCCCCGGGCCTGCGACCTCGGTGGGGGCTCGCGAGCGCCGCGGATACCCGAGCGGCGGTGCCCGAGCTCGTCCGCGGCCGCCCGGCGCTAGCCGATGGCGCCCTCCATCTGGAGCTCGATCAGCCGGTTGAGCTCCACCGCGTACTCCATCGGGAGCTCGCGGGTGATGGGCTCGATGAACCCGTTCACGATCATCGCCGAGGCCTCGGCCTCGGACAGGCCCCGGCTCATGAGGTAGAAGAGCTGGTCCTCGCCGATCCTGGCCACGGTCGCCTCGTGGCCGAGCTGGGCGGTCTCCTCCTCGACCTCGACGTAGGGGTAGGTGTCGGAGCGGGAGTGCTCGTCGAGGATCAGCGCGTCGCAGCGCACCATCGACTTCGCGTGGTGGGCCCCGGGCTCGACCCGCACCAGCCCCCGGTAGGCCGTCCGGCCGCCGTCCTTCGAGACCGACTTGCTGGTGATGACGCTCGAGGTGTACGGGGCGGCGTGGATGGCCTTCCCGCCCGCGTCCAGGTGCTGGCCCCGGCCGGCGAAGGCCACCGAGAGCACCTCGCCCCGGGCCCCCTTGCCCAGCAGGTAGATCGACGGGTACTTCATCGTGACCTTGGAGCCGATGTTCCCGTCGATCCACTCCATCACCGCGTCCTCGTAGGCCGCGGCCCGCTTCGTCACGAGGTTGTAGACGTTCGTGGACCAGTTCTGGATGGTCGTGTACCGGACCCTGGCCCCGCGCTTCACGATGATCTCCACCACCGCCGAGTGGAGCGAGTCCGTGGTGTAGATCGGGGCCGAGCAGCCCTCGACGTAGTGCACGTACGAGCCCTCGTCGGCGATGATCAACGTCCGCTCGAACTGCCCGACGTTCTGCTCGTTGATCCGGAAGTAGGCCTGGAGCGGGATGTCCACGTGCACGCCGGGCGGCACGTAGATGAACGACCCGCCCGACCAGACCGCGGAGTTGAGCGCGGCGAACTTGTTGTCGTTCGGGGGGATCACCGTCCCGAAGTACTCGCGGACCAGGTCCGGGTGCTCCCGGACCGCCGAGTCGGTGTCGGTGAAGATCACGCCCATCGCCTCGAGCTCGGCCTTGATCTTGTGGTACACGACCTCGCTCTCGAACTGCGCGGAGACCCCTCCGAGGTACTTCTTCTCGGCCTCGGGGATCCCCAGCCGGTCCCAGGTGGCGCGGATGTTCTCGGGCAGGTCGTCCCAGGACTTCACCTGCTGCTCGACCGGCTTCAGGTAGTAGTAGATGTCGTCGAAGTCGATCTCGGACAGGTCCGCGCCCCACCACGGCATGGGGCGCTGCACGAAGTGACGGTAGGCCTTGAGCCGGAACCGCCGCATCCAGTCGGGTTCGCCCTTGATCGCCGAGATCTCCTCGACGACCTCCTGGGAGAGGCCCTTCTTCGGCTTGAAGACGTACTCGACCTCGTCCCGCCAGCCGTAGCGGTACCCCTTGGAAAGCTCCTTGAGGTGCTCCTCCTGGGTGATCGCCACGTCGGTCACTCCCCTCGGTCGGCTCGACGGCCCATCCGCACGCAAGGATACCCCCGCCC
>DATLZM010000104.1:0-2224 GCA_035573995.1 Actinomycetota bacterium
TGCCACCCGAGCTACGCCCAGGGCTACTACGACCGCGACAACCGCTTCTACCTCGAGTGGGAGGGGATCAGCCGGGACCCCGAGGCCCTCGAGCGCTGGCTCCGGGAGTGGGTCTACGACCTCTCCTCCCACCGGGACTACGTCGAGAAGCTGGGCCCGGAGCGGATCGCGGCCCTCCGGCCCGCCGAGCGGTGGTCGGGCCGGGTGAACTACGGCGACTACGGGAGGACCCCGGCCGGGGCCTTCCCCGCGGAGGGAGGTGGGGGGTGAGCGGCGCCTCGAGGACCGAGGTGATGATCGTGGCCGCGGCCCGCCAGCTCGAGGGGGCCAGGGTCTGCTTCGTCGGCGTCGGGCTCCCGAACATCGTCTGCAACCTGGCCCGGCGGACCGTGGCGCCCGACCTCCAGCTGGTCTACGAGTCCGGGGTGTTCGGGGCCGCCCCGGCCCGCCTCCCGCTCTCGATCGGCGACCCCACGCTCGTCACCGGCTCCACCGCGGTCACGAGCATGTTCGAGCTCTTCGCCTACTACCTCCAGGCGGGGCTCGTGGACGTGGCGTTCCTGGGGGCGGCCCAGATCGACCGCTTCGGGAACATCAACACCACGGTGATCGGGGACTACGCGAAGCCCACGGTCCGCCTCCCGGGCTCGGGGGGCGCCTGCGAGATCGCGATCAACGCCCGGGAGGTGTTCGTGATCGTCCGACAGGCCCGCCGGTCGTTCGTGGAGCGGCTCGACTTCCGGACGAGCCCCGGGCGCTCCGGCGACCCCGAGCACGACCGGCGGCGGGGGTGGTTCGGGAACGGGCCCTCGGTCGTCGTGACCGACCTCGGGATCTACGGGTTCGACGAGGCGACCGGGGAGATGACGCTGCGCTCGCTCCACCCCGGGGCCACCCTCGAGGAGGTCCGGGCGGCCACGGGGTGGGAGGTGAAGGTCGCCCCGGACCTCGCCGAGACCCCGCCCCCGACCGAGGAGGAGCTCCGGATCATCCGGGAGGAGCTCGACCCCGAGGGCGTCTACACGCGATGAGCCGGGTCTTCCACCGGGTCCTCGACCGGGAGCTGCCGGTCGCGGTGCGGGCCGAGGGCGCCTGGGTGGAGGACGCCGCCGGCCGGCGGTACCTGGACGGGGCGGGCGGCGCGATCGTGGTGAACGTCGGCCACGGCGACCCCGAGCTCGTCCGGGCGGCGGCCGAGCACCTGGCGCGGCTCGACTACGTCCACGGGACGATGTTCACGACGGGGGCCCTCGAGGCCTACGCCGAGGAGCTCGCCCCGCTCCTGCCGGTGCCCGACCCGAGGATCTACCCGGTGTCGGGGGGCTCCGAGGCCGTCGAGACCGCCCTCAAGCTGGCCCGCTCGTACCACCTGGCGCGGGGGGAGGACCGGGACGTCGTCCTGGCCCGGCGGAGCTCGTACCACGGGAACACGCTCGGGGCGCTGGACGCCTCGGGCAGGGAGCCGCTCCGCGCTCCCTACCGCCCCTGGCTGGGCCGCGCCCGCCACGTCTCCGCGGCCTACGAGTACCGGTGCCCGAACCCCGACCACCCCGAGGGGTGCGGGTCGTTCTACGCCCGCGAGCTGGAGGCGGCGATCGAGGAGGCGGGGCCGGGCCGGGTCGCGGCGTTCATCGCGGAGCCCGTCTCCGGCGCCACGCTCGCCGCCGCCGTCCCCTGCGAGGACTACTGGCCCCGCGTGGCGGAGGTCTGCCGGCGCCACGGGGTCCTCCTGGTGGTCGACGAGGTCATGACGGGGTTCGGGCGGACCGGCGCGTGGTTCGCCTCCGAGCACTTCGGCCTCCGCCCCGACCTGCTCACCGCGGGGAAGGGGACCACGAGCGGGTACGTGCCCTTCGGGTTCTGCGCCGCCTCGGGGGAGGTGTTCGAGACGGTGCGCGCCGGCGGGGGATTCGTCCACGGCTTCACCTGGTCCCACCACGGGCTCGGCGCGGCCGTCGCCCGGGCCGTCCTGCGGCGCCTCCGCGAGGGCCGGCTCGTGGAGCGGAGCCGGGAGCTCGGGGGACGGGTGCGGGCGGAGCTGGCGGCGGTCCTCGCCGATCATCCCCGGGTGGGGGACGTCCGTGGCCTGGGCCTGATGATCGGGATCGAGCTGGTCCGCGATCGGGCGACCAAGGAGCCCTTCCCCCGGGAGGAGCGGGCGACCGAGCGGGTGCTCGCGGCGGCCCGCGAGGGCGGCCTCCTCCTCTACTCGAGCACCGGCCAC
>DATLZM010000105.1:0-11457 GCA_035573995.1 Actinomycetota bacterium
GGCGCCGGGCGCGGCCGTCGGGGTATCCTTGCTGACGCCCGCCGGGAGGGCCGGCGGAGCCGGCGGAAGGAGGGACCGTGCCGATCACGCCCGTCGGGAAGATCTGGATGGACGGCGAGCTCGTCGACTGGGCGGAGGCGCGGTTCCACGTCCTGTCGCACGCCCTCCATTACGGGAGCGGGGTCTTCGAGGGGATCCGCTGCTACGAGACGGCCCGGGGCCCGGCGGTCTGGCACCTCGACGAGCACCTGAAGCGGCTGTTCCGCTCGGCCAAGCTCTACCACCTCGAGATCCCCTACTCGCTCGAGGCCCTGGCCGAGGCCGTCAAGGAGACGATCCGCGCCAACGGGCTCACCTCGTGCTACATCCGTCCGCTCGCGTTCCGGGGCTACGGCGAGATGGGGGTGAACCCCCTCCAGGCGCCGGTCAACGTGGTGATCGCGGTCTGGCCGTGGGGCGCCTACCTCGGCGAGGAGGCCCTGGAGCGAGGGGTGCGGGTCAAGATCTCCTCCTGGAAGCGGAACGACCAGAACTCGCTCCCGGCGGCGGCCAAGGCCACCGGCCAGTACATCAACTCCGTGCTCGCCAAGGTGGAGTCGCTCAAGGCCGGCTACGACGAGGCCATCATGCTGAACCAGCAGGGCTACGTGACCGACGGGTCGGGGGAGAACGTGTTCATCGTCCGGGGCGGGGTGCTCTCGACCCCGCCCGTCTCCGCGGGGTGCCTCGACGGGATCACCCGGGCCTCGGTGATGCGGATGGCCCGGGACCTGGGCTACGAGGTCCGCGAGGAGAACCTGGTCCGCACCGACCTCTACAACGCCGACGAGGCGTTCTTCACCGGGACCGCCGCCGAGGTGACGCCGATCCGGGAGGTCGACGACCGGGTGATCGGCGAGGGGCACCGGGGGCCGATCACGAAGGAGATCCAGTCCACGTTCTTCGCCGCCACGAAGGGCGAGCTCGAGCGGTACGCGGACTGGCTCACCCCGGTCGGATAGGGCTCCGGCGCTCGCCAGCCCTCCCGAGGGAGCCGCGGCGCATCGTCCGCCCGGCGGAGGTCCTCGATCCACCAGGACGAGCGGACGGGAGCGGGTCCGCGGGCGCCTGCGGCATCGGATCCCCGGCCCCCGGGAACCCTGGGGCAGGGGGCGCGGTCTGCCCCAGCGGAGGTGGTGTCGATGCCGTGGTCCCGGTTGGCGCTCGCGCTGCTCACGGTCCCCCTGCTCGCCCTGGCCGCTGCCCCCCGGGCGATGGCCGGGGGATGGTGGTCCTCCCTCGACCTGGAGGACCGGTCGCTCGCCCCGGGGGATCGCGTCCGGGTGGGGACCCAGTTCTGGTTCCGCTCGATCGAGGCCGCGGAGCGGGCCCGGACGGGAGGCGACTTCCGCGCCTACCTCGTCCGGGGGTTCGACTGGCGCGTGCTGGAGGAAGCGATGGCGGTCGCCGACCCGGGATCCTGGTGGGAGCTGGGGTCGGCCAGGGCGTTCGAGGTCGGGAACGTCCGCCTCTTCGGGTTCGACGGGAACCTGGCCCACGCCCGGGCGTCGTTCGTCGTCCCGGCCGTCCCGCCAGGGGCCTACGCGCTGATGTTCTGCGACGTCGGCTGCACCCGGGCCCTGGGGGACATCGTGCCGAGCCGGGTCCTCGTCGCCCCGGACCGGTTCACGGCGCGGCTGTCGCAGCGGGTGGGAAACCTGGCCCTGGAGCTGCGCGAGACGCGGTGGCGGCTCCGGGCCGCCCGGGATCGGATCCGGCGGGTGGCGGCTGAGCGAGCGACCGAACCGGCGGCCATCGCAGGGCGGGTCGACCGCCTCTCGGCGTCCCTCCGAGACCTGGAACGGCGGCTCGACCGGGCCGAGGCCGCGCGCGACGGCGTCCCCTGGCTGGGCGCGCTCGGTGCGACCGCCGCCGCGCTCGCCCTGGGGTGGGCCGCGGGCCGCCGGCGCCGCCGGCCCGAGCTTCCAGCGGTCCCCGACGACCTCCGTTCGCTCGTCGTGGCGCGGGAGGAGGCGCCGGTCGGACGCCGGTAGGCGAGGCTCGCCTACGCCAGGTCGGCAGGGTCCGTGTTCGCCCCGGAGAGGACCAGGGCGACGCGCTCCTCGGGACCCGGGACGTAGCGGCCGCAGAGGAGCGCCGCGAGCGGCGCCGCGGCGCCCGGCTCCACGACCACACGGGCCGCGGACCAGAGCTCCCGCCGAGCCCGGACGATCGCCTCGTCCGGCACGAGGACCACGCGGTCGACGAACCGCTCGGCCGCGGCCAGCGCGATCGTCCCGGCCCGGGCCGCCCCCAGGGAGTCCGCGGCCGCGCCCCCCACCTCCACGTCCACCGGCCGCCCCGCCTCCAGGGCGCGCGTCAGCGTGGGGCAACGCTCCGGCTCCACCCCCACGACGCGGACGTCCCCCCGGAACCACGCCGCGATCCCCGCGAGGAGCCCACCGCCCCCCACCGCGACGAGCACGGCGTCGAGGCCCCGCGCCTGCTCGGCCAGCTCCCGCCCCAGCGTGCCCTGGCCGGCCACCACCTCCGGCTGGTCGTAGGCGTGGACGGCGAGCGCGCCGGTCTCCCGCACCCGCTCCTCGCTCGCCGCGAGCGCCTCCGCGTAGTAGCCGGGGACGACATGGACCCGGGCCCCGGCCGCCCGGATCCGCTCCACCTTCGCGGCGGGCGAGGTCGCCGGGACGAAGATCTCCGCGCGGTGGCCGAGCGCCCGCGCCGCGTACGCCACCGCGAGCCCGTGGTTCCCCCCGGAGGCGGCCACGACGCCGGCCGGCCCCACCTCGGCCTGGAGGAGCCGGTTGAACGCGCCCCGCACCTTGAAGGATCCCGTGTGCTGGAGCTGCTCGAGCTTCAGGACGAGCCGGCCCGGCACGCCGAACGCGCCGTGCTCGAGCTCGAGTGTCGGCGTCCGCCGCACGGAGGCGGCGATCCGCGCGGCGGCCTCGTCGATCTGGGCGCGGGTGGGGACGTGAGCGGCCCCTCCGGTCGGCACGGGCGCCATCCAACCACGGGACGCGCATCGGAGGACAGGGCCGCGTTGCGCATCGCGCCGCCTTGACACGCCGGAGGGCCCGGCCGTACGGTTTCTTCGGTACCGAACGACCGTCCCCGACCGGACCGGCACGGTCGGGGCGGCCCGTGAGCGCGGAGGGGCGGTGGGCGCGAGGGCCGTCGTCGAGGGCGTCGAGGTCTCGACCGAGCACTGGATCGGCGGGGAGCGGGTGTCCTCCCCGGAGGCCTTCCCCGACGTCTCGCCGATCGACGAGCGCGTGATCGCCGAGGTCGCCCGGGGTCGCGCGGAGGAGGCCGACCGAGCGGTGCGGGCCGCGCGCGAGGCGTTCCCCGCCTGGGCCGCGACGCCGCCCGAGGAGCGGGCCCGGATCCTCCACCGGGTCGCCGACCTGATCGAGGAGCACGTCGCGGAGCTCGCCGCCGTGGAGACCCGCGACAACGGCTCGCTGCTGCGCTCGATGCGGAACTCCGTGATGCCGCGGGTCGCGCTCAACTTCCGCTTCTTCGC
Organism: Actinomycetota bacterium; assembly: GCA_035573995.1. Classification (GTDB taxonomy): domain Bacteria; phylum Actinomycetota; class UBA4738; order UBA4738; family HRBIN12; genus DATLZM01. Next base: position 3,524 of record DATLZM010000105.1, read on the forward strand.
CGACCGCCTCCTCGAGCTCCGCCACGAGGAGCTGGAGACCCGGGGCCACCGCACGCGGGTGGAGTGGGACCCGGCCGGCGTGGCCGTGGTGATCACGCCGTGGAACGCGCCGCTGATGCTCGCCTCCTGGCGGTTCGCCCCGGCCCTCGCCGCCGGGAACACGGTCGTGCTGAAGCCGCCGGAGTGGGCCCCCCTCACCGCGTCGCTCTTCGCCGACCTGGCCCGGGAGGCCGGGCTCCCGGACGGCGTCTTCAACGTGGTCCAGGGGATCGGCGAGGAGGCGGGCGCGGCCCTGGTCGCGCACCCGGACGTGGACCGGATCTCGTTCACGGGCTCCGTCGAGACCGGGCGCCTCGTGGCGGCGGCGGCGGGGAGGAACCTCACGCCGGTCTCGCTCGAGCTGGGCGGGAAGTCCCCGTTCCTCGTCTTCGCCGACGCGGACCTCGAGGCCGCCGTGGCCCAGGCCGTGAACCAGTACGACAACGCGGGGCAGGTCTGCCTGGCCGGGACCCGCCTCATCGTCCAGCGGGAGGTCCACGACGCGTTCCTGGACCGGTTCCTGGAGCGGGCCCGGGCCCTGAAGCAGGGGGACCCCCGCGAGGAGGACACCGACGTCGGGCCCCTCATCACCCGGGAGCACCTCCGGCGGGTGGACGGGTTCGTCCAGCGGGCCAAGGAGGCCGGGGCCAAGGCGATCCTGGGGGGCGGCCCCAACGAGGAGCTGGGCGGCCTCTACTACCGGCCCACGCTCTTCGTCGACGTCCCCGAGGGGGCCGAGATCCTCCGGAAGGAGGTGTTCGGCCCGGTCCTCACGCTCCAGGCCTTCGACGACGAGGACGAGGCCGTGGCGATGGGCAACGACACCGACTACGGCCTGGCCGCGATCGTCTACACCGGCGACCGGGACCGGGCCGAGCGGGTGGCGCGCCGGCTCGTGGCCGGCACGGTCTGGGTGAACTGCTTCTACGTCCGCGACCTCCGCGCGCCCTTCGGCGGCGCGCGGGACTCGGGGATCGGCCGGGAGGGCGGGACCTGGAGCTTCGACTTCCACGCGGACGTGAAGGCCGTGTGCATGGCGCCGTTCGACGGACGCTGAGCGGAGGAGGGAGCGCGATGGGTGAGATCGTCGGCGCGGGGCTCGTCTCCCACGTCCCCACGATCATGCTGCCGGAGGAGGTGCGGCTCGAGATCAACGAGGGGAGGGAGATCACGCTCGTGACGGGGCTCCGGCGGCTGCGGAGCGAGGTGCTCGACCGCCTCCGCCCCGACACGATCGTCGTGCTCGACACCCACTGGGAGGTCACGTTCGAGCACGTGATCACGGCCCACGAGCGCCGCAGCGGGATCTTCACCTCGGGCGAGCTCCCCCGGGGGATGCGCCAGATCCGCTACGACTTCCCCGGCGATCGCGAGCTCGCCCACGCCGTGGCCAAGCTGGCCGAGGAGCGGGACGACACCTGGGTCCTCGCGAACGACGACCCCTACCTCCCGATCTTCTACGGGACCGTGAACCTCTGGACGTACCTGAACGGGGGCGAGCGGTGGGTCTCGGTGGGGATAAACCAGACCGCGGAGACCGAGGACTTCCTGCTGCTGGGCGAGCTGATCGGCCGGGCGGTGGAGGGGATCGACCGGCGGGTGGTGCTCCTCGCCTCGGGCGGGATGTCGCACCGGTTCCTGCCGTTCAAGGAGCTCCGCAAGCGGGAGTCGTCCCGGATCGAGAACGTGTACTCGCCGGCCCACGCGGAGGCCGACCAGCGGGTGCTCCGGATGCTCCTCGAGGGCGACCACGCCGGGGTGATCGACTGGATGCCCGAGTACCGCCGGTTCTCCCCCGAGGGGCACTTCGGCCACTACCTGATCATGGTGGGGGCCCTGGGCGGACGGGCCTGCACCGCGCGCGGCGAGCTGTTCTCGGAGTACGAGGCCTCGGTGGGGACGGGCCAGGTCCACGTGTGGTTCGAGCGGCCGGAGGGCGGGTGGACCGCCGCCCGGGCGGCCTGAGGGACGGAGCCGATCCAGGCTCGAGAGGAGGGGGGACGTGGCGCAGGACGCAGCGGCGTACGAGCGGCTCGGGACGAAGCGCCTGACGCTCGTCGACGTGATCGCCCAGTCGGTGGGGCTGATCGGCCCCGTGTTCTCGGCGGCCTTCCTGATCCCGCTGATCGCCGGGGCCAGCGCCACCGGCCATGGCGCGGGCGTGGCGACGCCCTTCGCCGTGCTGCTCGCGGCGGTGGGCACCTTCGCGCTCGGGTGGATCGTGGCGCAGTACGCGAAGCGGATCCACGCCGCCGGTTCGCTCTACGACTACGTGACGATGGGGCTCGGCCAGCGGGTCGGTTCGGTGGCCGGGTGGATCTACTACGGCGGCACGACGGTGCTCGCGTCGGCGATCGCGGTGCTCGTGGGGTGGTTCCTCCACGACGTGATCCTGGTGGGGACCTTCGGCGTGAGCGGGCTGCTCCCCATCGCGATCTGGGGTCTGATCTACGTGGCGGCCCGGTTCCTCGTGCTCTACACGGGCGTCGAGCTCTCGACCAGGACCCAGCTCACGCTGGCCCTGGTCTCGGCCGCCGTGGTGCTCCTCTTCTCGATCGACGTGATCCTGAACGCGCCCGTGAACAGCTTCCGGGCCTTCAACCCGGCGGAGGCCCCGAACCTCACCGGCCTCCTGTTCGGGGTCCTGTACGGCGTGCTGATCTACGTGGGGTTCGAGACCGCGGCCAACCTCGCCGAGGAGACGGCGAACCCGAAGCGGTCGATCCCCCGCGCGGTGCTGCTCTCCGTGGCGATCGTGACCGCCTACTACCTGATCGCGGCGTACGCGCAGATCGCCGGGTTCGGGTTCGACCTCGGGACCCTGCTGAACCCCGAGGTGGCGGCGGCCCCGCTGTTCGCGCTGGGCTCGCCGGCGGCCGCCGGCGGGTACGGGGGGTCGTCCGACCTGATGCTGAAGCTCCTCGAGATCGTGGTGTTCCTCGACGTCCTGGCCGTGGGGCTGGGGGCGGCCACCGCCTCGACCCGGGGGATCTTCGCCATGGCCCGGGACCGGCGGATCCCGGGGCCGCTGGCGGCGGTGAACCGCCGGGGCCAGCCGGTCGGCTCGGTCCTGTTCGTCGAGGCCTTCTCCGTGCTGATGATCCTGTTCGCCCAGTACTGGCAGGACCTGTTCGCGCTCCCGGGCCAGCACCACTTCTTCGCGATGTTCGCCTGGCTCTCGACCTACGGCGGGTTCGTCCTGATGCTCGTCTACGCGCTCACCGCGCTGGGCGCCTTCCGCGGCCTCGCCGGCCACGGGAACCAGGCCGGGGTCTGGGTGGCGGCCCTGATCGGCCTGGCGATCTCGGTCGGGGCGATCTTCGGCGGCGTCTACCAGGTCACGGCGCCCTTCGACATGGTCTGGAAGGTGGCGCTGGTCTGGATCGTCCTGGGGATCGTGGTGACGCTCGCCGTGCGCGGGAGGGCACCGGCCCACGAGGTGCTGGAGGACCTCCGGGGCTGAGACGCGGCATACTCGGGAGGGATGACGGAGGAGGGGCGGCCGCTCCGGCTCGACGCGCCCCGCGAGGAGGCCCTGGCGCGGGCCGCCGAGCTGATGGCCGAGGCCTGGCGGAGCTTCGACCGGTTCCGGCCCGAGGAGCCGCCGCTCGACGAGCGGGTCCTCGCGCTCCTCAAGGCCGAGCTCCCCGAGGAGCCCGCGCCGGTGGCGGAGGTCCTTGACGACGCGGCCCGGATCCTCGACGAGTCGATCGCCCAGCCCCGGCCGCGGTACTTCGCGTTCATCGGCTCCTCGGGCCTCGAGATCGGGGTCATCGCGGACGCCCTGGCGGCCTGCTACGACATCAACCTCGCGGTCTACGCCGGCGCGGCGACCGAGATCGAGCGGCAGGCGGTGCGGTGGGCCGCCGAGTTCGTGGGATACCCGGCCACCGCCGCCGGGGCCTTCACGAGCGGGGGCGCGGTGAGCAACGCCACCGGCCTGGCCGCGGCCCGCCAGCGGGCCCTCCCCCGGAGCCGGTACGAGGGGATGGGCGGGGTGCGGGCGGCCCTGTACTGCTCCCGGGACGTCCACTACTCCGTGACCCGGGCGGCGGAGCTCCTGGGGATCGGCTCCCGGAACATCCGGGCTCTCCCCATCGACGAGGAACGCCGGCTGATCCCGGAGGCGGTCGCCGAGGCCATCGACCGCGACCTGGCCGAGGGGATCACGCCGGTGGCGGTGGTGGCCACCACGGGGACCACGCTCACCGGGGCCATCGACCCCGTCGAGGCGCTGGCCGACGTCTGCGAGGAGCGGGGGGTGTGGCTGCACGTGGACGGCGCCTACGGGCTCCCCGCCGCCGCCACGGCGTCGGCGGGCGAGCGGTTCCGGGGGATCGAGCGGGCGGACTCGGTGGCGATGGACGCCCACAAGTGGCTGTACCTGCCGAAGCCGTGCAGCGTCACCCTGGTCCGCCGCCCCGAGGACCTGGTGGCGGCCTTCGCCCACCAGGAGGGCTACCTGCCCCACCAGCAGCACGAGCTGCACGCGGTGGACATCACGCTCGAGTACTCGCGGCCCTTCCGGGCCCTCAAGTTCTGGCTGGCGTTCCGGGCCCACGGCGCCGCGCAGTTCCGGGCGGCCATCGAGCGGAACCTGGCCGAGGCCCGCCTGCTCTGGGAGGCGGCGCGGGAGCGGGAGGACCTGGAGACGCTCCCGACGCCCCCGCAGCTCTCGATCGTGCCCTTCCGCCACGTCCCGCGGGGGGTGCGCGACGTGAACGAGCACAACTGGCGGCTGGGGCGGGCCCTGCAGGAGGACGGACGCGTCTACCTGGCCTCCGCGCTGATCGACGGCGAGGTCTACCTCCGGCCCTGCTTCGTGAACTTCCGTACCACCGAGGAGGACGTGCTGGCCCTCCTCGACATCACGGTCGAGGTGGGGGAGCGCCTGGCCGCGGGCTGAGCGGCCGGTCGAGGGGCCGGCGACCATCGCCCGGGGCCCGACCGTCCCGCCTCGCACGGCGGTCCTTCGGGCCCGAAGGAGCAGGGGGTACCATCACGGTCGTGGAGCCGGACGACCCCGACCTCCTCCCGGCCGAGCGGAAGGTGCTCGAGCGCCTCGGCCACCTGCCGCTGGACTTCCGGGCGATGGCCGCCCTCTCGAACCTGTTCCGCGCCTCGGCGGCCGTCCGCCGGCACATGGAGCGGCGGGTCCTCGCCGCCGACCGGCTGTCCTGGACCTCGTTCGTCGTGCTCTGGGTGCTCTGGGTGTGGGGGGAGATGGAGTCCCGTGACCTCGCCGCGGCGGTGGGGATCAGCAAGCCGACCAGCTCCGGCGTGGTGACGACGCTGGAGCGGCGGGGGCTGGTCCGCCGCCGACGCAACGCGCCCGACGGGCGGATGGTCCGGGTCTCGCTCACCGAGGACGGCCTGCGGAAGATCGAGGACCTCTTCCCGCGGTTCAACCGGGAGGAGACGGCCCTCACCGCCCACCTGTCGCCCGGGGAGCAGGAGGCGCTGGCCCGCCTGCTGCGGTCGCTCCTCCGCTCAGCCGAGGGGTCGCGCCCGGGCGTCGCGGCCGCGGAGACCGCCTGACCGGTGGGCCGCAACCCCCGGCTCACGGGGGTCCGCCGAGGGGCTCCGCGGAGCGGGGGCCCGTCAGCCGATGTAGCCCTCGACGGTCCGGGCGTCGCGGACCCGGGCGTCGTCGGGGTCCTGCCCGGCGGCCCGCCGAGCGCGGCGCTGCCGGAGCAGGTCGTAGCACTGGTCGAGCGTCACCTCGAGCTCGCGGAGGCGCCGGCGATCGTCCGCCGTGAGCTCCCCCCGCGACGCCCGGTCCCAGAGCTCGTGCTCCTCCGCAGCGAGCTGGTCGATGCGCCGGATCACCTCCTGATCCTCCACGGCCGACCTCCTCCGCCGCTCCTCCGCCTGGAACGTCCGCCCGCGAGCCTACCGCGCGGGCCGGGGCTCCGCGACCGGGCTCAGGCCAGCCGGACCCGGACCGGCATGTGCTTGATGCCGTTGATGAAGTTCGACCGGAGCCGGACCACGGGCCCCGTGAGCTCGATGTCGGCCAGGCGCGGCAGGAGCTCCTCGAACATGACGCGGATCTCGAGGCGGGCGAGGTGGGCGCCGAGGCAGATGTGGGGACCGCCGCTCCCGAACGCCATCTGGGGGTTCGGGTCCCGGCCCACGTCGAAGCGGTCCGGGTGGGGGAAGACCTCCTCGTCGCGGTTGCCCGAGACGAACCAGACCACGACCTTGTCGCCCTCCCGGATCCGCCGCCCCCGGAGCTCGACGTCGCGGGTCGCGGTCCGCCGGAAGTGCATCGTGGGCGACGCCCAGCGGAGGATCTCCTCGGTGGCGAGCGGGGAGAGCCCGGGGTCCTCGCGGAGGCGCCGCCACTGGTCCCGGTGGTCCATCAGCGCGAGCATCCCGTGGGTGATCGCGTGGCGGGTGGTCTCGTTCCCGGCCACGATCAGCAGGCAGAAGAAGTTGTCGAACTCCCGCTCCGAGAGGCGCTCCCCGTCCACCTCGGCGTGGACGAGCTTCGTGACGAGGTCGTCGCGGGGCTCCCGCCGCCGCTCGGCGGCGAGCTCGTGCCCGTAGGCCATCAGCTCGACCGCCGCGGGGCTCCTGAAGGGCAGGAGCCGGTACTCGCTCGTGTCCTCCTTGTCGATCACGGCCCGGGAGTACTCGGGGTCGGCCTGGGCGATCATCGCGTCGCCGAGCTCGATGCACATCGGCAGGTCCCGCTCGGGGACCCCCATGATCCGGGCCAGGACCCGGATGGGGAGCTCGCGCGAGACCTCCTCCACGAAGTCGAACTCCTCCTTCGGCAGGGCCCGGTCCAGCACGATCCTGGCCTGCTCCCGGACGAAGCCCTCGTACTCGGCCACCGCGCTGCGGGTGAAGAACCGGCTCACCAGCTTGCGGAGGCGGGTATGCCGCGGCGGGTCCATGTCGATCATCGAGCGGCGGGCCTCGACCTCCTCGGGCGTCTGCTCCTCGAGCGTGATCCCCCGGGCCGAGGAGAACGTCCGCGGGTCCTTCAGGATCTCCTCGATGTCCCGGAACCGGGTCACGGCCCAGAAGCCGTGGTTCGGGGGCGGCTCCTCCTGCCAGTGCACGGGGTCGCGTTCGCGGAGGAGCCGGAACGCCCAGTGGGGGACCTCCTCCACGAAGAAGTCGTGGTCCCACAGGCGGATATCCTCGAGGCTGCGCTCGGCGGCGCGCACCCTTCCCTCCTCGGCGGCCCGGAGATATTTTGCTACCGAACGAGTCCGGGGGCAAGCCGGCCCCCGTGGGGTGGCCGCGGGGGTCGGGGCTCGCGTCCTGCCGCGTGCCTCGGATCAGAAGAAGGGGAGGTAGTAGGCGAGCTCCCAGTCCGTGACCTCGGTGGTCGAGGGGTCGCCCACCGCCTCCGCGTACTTCTTCCACTCGGCCCGCTTGATCATCGTGAACGCCTCCACGAGCTCCCGGTCGGCCTCGAGGGCGTCGAGGGCGGCCTCGAGCGTGGGCGGCACCCGCCGCTCCGTGTTCGGCTCCTGGCCGACGGGCTGCGCCGGGGGCGGGTCGAGCTCGCGCTCCACCCCCATCCGCGCGGCGTGCAGGAGCGCGGCCCCCACCAGGTAGGGGTTGGCCGCGGCATCGGCCACGCGGTGCTCGAGGCGGGTGGCCGGGCCGCGGTCGGGGGACACCCGGATCGTCACCGTGCGGTCGTCGTAGCCCCAGTTCGCCCAGTAGCCGGCCAGCATGTCGGGCTGCAACCGCTTGTAGGAGTTGCAGTTGGCCCCGCAGATCGCGGACAGCCCCTCGTGGTGGGCGAGCATCCCCGCGATGCAGCGGTGCGCGAGCGTGGAGAGGCCGTCCGCCGCCGCGGGGTCCGTGAGCGCGTTCGAGCCGTCCGAGAGGTCGCGGAAGCTGATGTTGAGGTGGAGCCCGCTCCCGCT
>DATLZM010000106.1:0-10141 GCA_035573995.1 Actinomycetota bacterium
CGGCGGCCTCGGCGCGGCTGCGCAGGTGGAGCTTGGCGAGGATGTTGCTCACGTGGTGCTCGGCGGTCTTCGTGCTGATGAACAGGCGCGCGGCGATCTCGGGGTTCGACAGCCCCTCGGCCAGGAGCGCCAGGACCTCGCGCTCCCGCCTCGTGAGCGTCCCCACGCCCTTCGGGCCGGTGCGCCCGGCCGTCCCGCGCTCGCGGAGGAACGCGGCGGCCGCGTCGGCGTCCCGCGGCATGCCCAGCCGCTCGAACTCTCCCAGCGCCGCCTTCGCCTCGCCGACCGCGACCTCGGGGTCCGTCGGGTCCAGGACCCGCGCGAGCTCGAACCGGGCCCGCGCGGCGTCGGGGGCGAGCCCCTGCGCGGCGAACGCGGACAGGGCTGCCTCGAGGAGCCTCGGCGCGTCCGGCTCCCCCGCCGCCGCGGCGACGCGGGCCCGGGCGAACGCGGCCATGGCGCCGATCCTCGCGACCGACGACCGCTCGGCCACGGCGGCGAGGCGCCGTGCGACGGCTCGGGCGTGCTCGACGTTCCCCTGCGCGAGCAGGACGTCCACCAGGAGCGCCAGGAAGGGGGCCGCGAGCGCGTTGTCCTCGCCGATGGCGTTCAGTCGCCGGTGGACGACCGCGGCCGCCATCGCGACCTCGTTCCGGACGAGGTGGAGCATCGCGAGCGCATGGGTCGCCTCCGGCAGCTCCTCGTACCCCGAGAGCAGCTGCTCGGCCTCCTCGAACCGCCCCTGGGTCACTCGGAGCTCCGCGAGCTTGGCCGCGGGGTGCACGCACCGTGCCCGGAGACCGGCCTCGCGCATCGCGCGCAGCCCCTCGACGAGGAGCCCCTCCGCCATCTCCCACTGCCCGGACGTGAGGAACATCTCCGCGCAGCACGCGTAGCAGAACCCGAGCACGGCGGCGTGCTCGTGCTGGCCGAGCCACCGCTCCACCACCTGTCCCCACTGCTCGATCCGCTGCCAATCCGCGGCCAGCTCGCACGCCGCGATGCCCACGCAGATCACGTCGCCGACGGTCGCCAGATCCGCGACCTCACCGCCCGTCGCCGCGGCGAGCGCCTCGTCCACCCGCGCGAGGCCGCCCTCGACATCGCCCGAGGCCACGGCCGCGTATCCCGACCGGACCAGCGCGGCCGCCTCCAGATCGGCCGTCCCGTACCGGCGGGCCATCTCGAGCGCGCGCGCCGCGTGCTCGGCCACCTCCGCCGGAGCCACGGCGCGTTCGGCGCGAGCGATCGCGAGCCATCCGAGGTCGGGGCCGGGTTCCGCCTCCCCGAGGAGCCCCTCGGCCCGGGCGTGCCACCCGTTGCTCGCGGCCCGGTTCCCGAACGCGGCCGCGTGCTCCCGGGCGAGCCACAGGGCCGCCCGCGCGGCGGCCTCCGTCCGACCCCCCGCCCGGTAGGCGGCGTACGCGCGCTCCATCGCCGTGACCGCCCCCTCGAAGTCGTGGAGCCACCACCGGGCGCGCGCCAGCCCCTCCTCGGCCTCGGGCGACGGCGACCCGGCCAGGGCGGCCTCGAACGCCGCGCGGGCGCCCCCCCAGTCGCCCGCCCGGAGCGCCTCCTCGCCGCGGGCGAGCGGGTCCGGAGCGGCCTCCAGGGGCATGGGACGCATCCTGCCACGAGGCGGCCCCAGGGTGAACGCCGGGGGGCTCCGCGGATGGGCTCCGCGAACCGGGCTCGAGCTTCCGTGGACGCTGCGGAGGGTGTAGCGTTCCGCCATGGACGTCGAGGCGCTCGGCACGATCCTCGGGATCTGGGCCCACCCCGACGACGACATCTACCTCTCGGCCGGGATCATGGCGATGGCCGCCCGGAACGGGCAGCGGGTCGTGGACGTGACCGCCACCCGGGGCGAGGGCGGCTCGATGGACGAGGAACGGTGGCCGTCGGCCACCATGGGCGAGGTCCGGACCCGCGAGCTCCTCCGCAGCCTCGAGATCCTGGGGGTCTCAGAGCACCGGTTCCTCGAGGGGCTGGTCGACGTGGACATGGAGACCCCGCTCGACGAGGCGGGGGCGGCGCAGGTCATGGCGATCGTGGAGGAGGTCCGCCCCGACACCGTGCTCACGTTCGGGCCCGAGGGGATGACCGGCCACGAGGGCCACAAGAGCGTGTCGCGGTGGGCGACGCGGGCCTTCGAGGCGTGCGCCGCGCCCGGGGCCCGCCTGTACCACGCGACCTACACGCCGAGCTGGGCCGAGCGGTGGGTCCCGCGGCTCGCGCCCTTCGGCATCTTCCTCCCGGGCACGCCCCCCGTGACCCCCGAGGAGGAGCTCGCGATCCACCTCGAGCTCCCGGAGGACGTGCTCGAGCTCAAGCACCGCGCGATCCTGGCCCACGAGAGCCAGGTGGAGGGGCTGGCCCACGTGTTCGGCGACGACCTCAAGCACGCGATGGCCCTCGAGGCCTACCGCCTGGCCGCGGAGCGGGCGTGACCGGCGGCCGGCGCGGTGGATCGCGCCGCCCCGACGTCCTCCCCGGCACGGATCCCACGCCGAGCCGGCCCCTCGCCGGCCTCCGCGCGGAGGCGTCCCGCCAGGGCGCGGCGCTCGCCTCCGTCCTCGGGGGCTTCGCCGCCTTCTACGCCGGGCTCCCCGAGGGGCGCCGGGCCGACTTCCTGTTCGGGAACCCCCAGGAGCCGGCGCCGCTCCGCTACGTCGAGGCCATCCGGACCGCCGCCCTCCCCGAGGACCCCGAACGCTACGCCTACACCCAGAGCCTCCCGGAGGCGGCGCGGGCGGTGGCGGCCGGGCTCCGGGAGCGGTTCGGGATGGCCTTCGAGCCCGAGGACGTGGCGATGACCAACGGGAACTTCGCGGGCCTCTCGGCGGTCCTCCGGGCCGTCGCCGACCCCGGCGACGGGGTCGTGTACGTCTCGCCGCCCTGGTTCTTCTACGAGCCGCTGATCGTGGCGGCGGGGATGCGGCCGGTCCGCGTGGCGGCGCCTCCGCCCTCGTTCGACCTGGACGTGGACGCCGTCGCGGCCGCCCTGGGGCCCGACGTCCGCGCGGTGATCGTGAACTCGCCCCACAACCCGACCGGGCGGATCTACCCGGCGGGGACCCTCGACGACCTCGCCGCCGCGCTGGACGAGGCCTTGGCGCGCCAGGGCCGCCCCGTCTACCTGATCTCCGACGAGGCCTACAACCGGATCGTGTTCGACGGCCGGGCGTTCCCCACGCCGGTGGCGCGCTACCCGTTCTCGTTCCTGCTCTACACCTACGCGAAGACGCTCCTCTCCCCCGGGACCCGCCTGGGCTACGTGGCGATGCCGCCCACCATGCCGGGGCGGGAGGGGCTCCGGGAGGCGCTCCTCCTCGCGCAGATCGCGACGGGCTGGGCCTACCCGAGCTCGATCTTCCAGCACGCGGTGCCGGAGCTGGAGCGGATGGACGCGGGGATCGAGCGCCTCCAGGCCCGGCGGGACCTGCTCTGCGGGGCCCTCCGGGACCAGGGCTACGAGCTGCTCGTGCCCGAGGGGACGTTCTACGTCATGGTTCGCTCGCCGGACCCCGACGACCGCGCGTTCTGCGAGGGGCTGGCCCGCGAGGACGTGTGGGTGCTCCCGGGCTCGATGTTCGAGGCGCCGGGGTGGTTCCGGATCTCGCTCACCGCCAACGACGACATGGTGGCCTACGCGCTCCCCCGGTTCGAGGCCGCGATCCGGCGGGCCGGCGGCCCCTAGCCGCGCGTCCGGCCCGGAACGGGCCGCCCGGGCGGCGGGATGAGGCCGAGGCGCGTCTGTTCGAGCACCCGAGCCTCGCCCAGCGACGCGTCTCACCCCCCGGGGACCGCTCGTCCCGACGCGGCGCGGGGGCCGTGCGCGGCGATCACACGGCCTCGAGGGAGGCGGTGAGGATAGGCTCGGCCGTTGGCGAGGCCGGGCAGGCCGCCGGCTCCACCGTCACCGCGAGCAGCTCGGCCGCCCCGATGTCGCCCTCCACGGGCATCTGCACCGTCCCCCCCACGGGCGCGAAGCACCCGCCCGGGCGGGGCCGCCCGTCCCGGATCAGCCAGAGCTCGTAGCGCTTCCCCTCGGGCGGGGCCGGCAGGTCCGCCCCCAGGAGGTACGCGCCCGGCTCGCCGGGCCGGAACGCGACGGCCAGCACCCCTCCCGCGGCTCCCTCGAACCGCACGACGGTGAACCCGCCCCCGTCCCCGGGCGCCGCGAGGCCGCGGAGGAACCACCCGGCCGCGACGAAGGCCGCGGCCGTCCCCAGGGCGGCGAGGCCTCGGACGAGCCCGCTGCGCCGGGACACCCGAGGGCCGGGGGAGGGGCCGGCGGGCCGTCCCAGGGCCCGGGCCACCACCTCGTCCTCGAGCCCCTCGCGGACCGGCACCGGCTCGAGCGCGAGGGCCAGGAGCCCGGCGGTCTCGGCGTACGCGCGCTCGAGGCGGGCGCACTCCTCGCACGCCGGCCCGTGGGCCGCGCGCTCGCGCGCCAGGGCCCGTTCTTCTTCCGGCTCGAGCCCCCCGAGGGCCCGGGCCGCGAGGAGCTCCTCGATCCGCGCGTGGTCGTTCATCGTTCCATCCCCGCGAGCGCCTCCCGGAGCCGCCGCATCCCGAGGAGGGTCCGGGACTTCACGGTGCCGAGCGGGAGCGACAGGCGTTCGGCGACCTTCGACTGCGAGAGCCCCTCGAAGTACATCAGCTCGATCACCCGCCGCTGCTCCGGCGGGAGCGCGCCGAGGGCGTCCCGCACCCGCTCGCCCTCCCCGCGGGCACCGAGGGCCGCCACCACCCGGTCCGCGGGATCCTCCGCCGGCTCCACGACCACCAGGTCGGCGCGCCGGCGCTGCGACGCCTCCCGCCGCACGAGGTCCACCGCCCGGTTGTGCACCATCCCCATCAGCCAGGACCGGACCGAGCCCCTGGAGGGGTCGTACGTCCGCGCGCCCTCCCAGGCCGCGACGAAGGCCTCCTGCACGGCCTCCTCCGCGAGGAACGGGGCCCCCGTGACCCGCAGCGCCAGGGCCTGGGCGTGGGGCCCGTAGCGGCGGAAGAGGCGCCGGAAGGCCCGCTCGTCGCCGGCCGCAACCGCCACCAGGAGCTCGGGGTCCCCCGGCTCGCGCACCTCGACGGGTGGTCGGTTCCGGTCCACGTGGGTCGCCGGCCCGCCTCCGGACGGCCGGGCCCCGCCCTCCTCGAGCCTGGGCCGGAGCCTACCGGGAGCGCCGCCCGGAGTCACGACCCGGGCGGCCGAGGTGCCCGAGCCCGCGCTCTTCCCGTTCACAGCCCCGACAGGCCCCGGGCGGCCATGGCGGCGCCCACCAGGAGGAGCGCGGCCGCCGACCCGATCGGGACCGCGCGCCGCCAACGCTCCCCCACCCGCCGGCCCACCGCCTCCCGGGCTCGGAGGGCGATGGCCCCGACCGCCATCAGCGTGGCGGCGAGCCCTGCGCTGAACGCGGCGATCATCGCCAGCCCGAAGGCGAGCCTACCCGGCGCCACCGCGGCCAGGAGCGTGAGGAGCGCGCTGGGCGACGGGAGGATCCCGCCGGCGAGCGCCAGGGAGACCAGGCCCGCGGGCGGGGCCGAACCCCGGCGGAGCGACGGGTGCCCGTGGGCGTGCGGGTGCCCGTGGGCGCGCCGGTGCCGGCGATCGTCCGGGCGCTCGTGGTCGTGCGGGCGCCCGGGGCCCTCAGCCGACGCGAGCGGGTCGGGATGGGCGTCGCCCGGGCCGGCGTCGGAACCCGCCCCCCGGCGCAGGCCTCTCACCCGCGACGCGAGGAGGCCGGCGCCGAGGGCCGCCGCGCCCCCGCCGGCGAGCGCCGCGACCCAGGGGTAGGCCCGCTCCGGTGCGAAGGAGCGCCCGGCCACGAGGATCCCGACGCCCAGGACCAGGACCGATGCGCAGTGCATCCCCGCGACGGCGAGCCCCACGCGGACCGCGTCGCGCACCCCGCCGCCGGAGCCCACGAGGTAGGCGGCGACCAGGGTCTTCCCGTGCCCGGGGCCGAGCGCGTGGAGGGCCCCGAAGCCGAACGCGAGCGCGAGCGAGAGCGCGAGGAACGCCGGCGAGCTCGCGGTGTGCGCGACGAGGCCGGCGAGCCCGCCGTCCGCGGTGGGCCGGGCCGCGGTCGGGCCCCTCGGCGCCGGCGCCCCGGCGGTCCCCGGCCCGGGCCCGAACGAGAACGTCGCGCTCGTCGTCCGGAGCGGGCTCGAGAGGAGGTCCTCCGGGTACGAACGGAGCCGGTCGCTCACGCTCGTCGCGGGCACCGACGACCGTTCGACGCCCACTCCGGGCAGCGAGGCCACCGTGATCTCCCGCCAACCGATCCGGCCCGGCGCGTTGCGGTCCTCGAACGCCGCGCGCCCCGACCGCGGGAGCGGCGCGGTGAACGTCGCCTCGAGCCGGAGGATCCGGAGCCCGCCCTGGCCCGGGAGCAGGCCCGCCCGGGCCGGCCCCGCCGAGAGCGGCACCCTCCCCCCGTCCACCGTGAGCGCGAGCCCGCCGCCGATCGCCGTCGCCTCGACCCGGGCCCACGCCGCGAGCTCCGGGGCGCTCGCGACGCCGTCGCCGTCCGCGTCAACGCGGGGCAGCTCCTGGAACGTGGGAATCTCGGCCATGTCGAGGACGTAGTCCACGCGGACCTCGCCGGGGGCGAGGAGGATCCCCGCGTACCGGTTCACCGTGAAGCTCCCGAGCGGATGGGCCGAGGCCGGCGCCGCGTGGAGGAGCGGGGGCAGGAGGCCGAGGACGACGACGGCCGCCCGACGGCCCCATCTCGCCCGCGAGCGCCGGCGCGTCACCGCGGGCCCCCGAGGCGGGCGAGCGCGCGCCGGGCATCGTCGGCGTGGAGGAACGAGAACCACGGGTTGAGGTCGAGGGCCTCGGAGAGGAAGCGCCGGGCCGCCCCGCGCTCGCCGAGGGCGAGGCGGATCATCCCGGCGTGGTAGAGGAAGAGGGCGTTCGCCGTCCCGAGCCGGAGCGCGAGCCTCGCGTACCGGGCCGCCGCGCGGTCGCGCCCGTTGCGGTGGAGCGCCCAGGCGAGCGCGTCCGCGACGTGGACGCTCCTCCGCCGTCGCCACTCGGCCCGGGCGGCGGCCAGGGCCCGCCGGGGGTTCCCGTGGTCCGCCTCGAACAGGGCGAGCTCGAGGTCCACGTTGACGCCGCCCGCCCGGAACAGGCGCCGCTCGGCCCGGGCCAGGCGGTACTGGGCCGCGGCCATCCGCGGCCTCCCGCTCACGCGGGCCAGGTCGCCGAGGGCCACGACGTGCTCCGGGAGGGGGTAGCGGCGGACGACCGCCGACAGGCGGCGGATCGCCAGGTCCGCGTCACCGCGCGCCCACGCGACCCGCGCGAGGCCCGCCAGGGCCGGGGGGTACCCCGGGACGAGCGCGAGCGCGCGGCCGTAGGCGCGCGCCGCCCGGAGGGGCTCGCCCGCGTTCCACAGGAGGTCGCCCACCTGCGCCGCCGCCCACGCCGCGTCCTCCGGCCTGCCGGCCGCCCCCAGGGCCATCCGCATCGCCCGGAGCGCGCCGTCGAGGTCGCCGACCAGCTCCCGGGCGTAGGCGGCCCGGGCGTAGGCGGCCGCCCCCGGCCTCGTGTCGACCATCCGCTGGAACGCCCGGAACGCCGCCCGGTAGCGCCCGAGCTCGAGGAGCGCGTCCCCGATGACCCCGTGGGGATCCTCGTCGTCGGGGTTCAGCCGGTGCGCCCGCCTCCCGAGCTCGAGCGCGGAGGCGAAGTCGTGGCGCGCCAGGGCCAGGGCGCCCAGCCCGAGCGTGGCCGGGTAGCGCTCCGGATCCAGCTCGAGGGCGCGGGCCAGCGCGGCCTCGGCCCTCGGGTAGTAGCCGGGGTCGGCGGTGGACCGCGCCCGCTGCACGTAGACGATCCCGAGGTCCGCCAGGGCCCCCGGGTCGTCCGGGTGCTCGCGGAGCCAGGCCTCGAGCGCGGCCGCCGCGTCCGCGAGGTCCCGGCCCCCGAGCACGGCGCCGCCCGCGAGCGAGGCGAACGGGGCGTCCCCGGGAGCGGGCGGGCCGACGTCCCCGGGCAGGCCCCGGGGCGGGCCCAGGACCGCGGACCCGGCGAGGGCCGCGACGACCGCGACGGCCGCCACCGCCCGCCTCCCGAACCCCATCCCGACCGACCTCCCTCGCGCGGGGGGACCGGGGGGCGGGCGGCGCCGCCCCCCGGTCCCGGTCCCGTCTCAGTGCGGGCTCGCGTCGGAGCCCGAGTGGGGCAGCGCGACGTAGGGGAACGTCGCGCGGAACGACACGTCGTTCTGGTCCACCCCGTCGCCCAGGTCGTTCGGGGTCCCGACGAGCTCGCCCTCGACGACCTGGAGCGCCACGTCGACCACGTCGTCCGACAGGCGCCGGCCGTTCGGGAACCCGGCCAGGTCGCCGCCGATCACCCCGAGCCGCGAGCAACCGGAGGTGCACGGCGCGATCGACAGGTTGAGCCGGAGCATCTCCGCGGGCCGCACGCCCCCGGGCTGGTTCAGCCCCTCGACCCCGGTGAGGAACACGGCCACGAGGTCGTCGCGGGGCGTGGCGGGCGCGGGGATCCCGTAGATCGCCTCGATCAGCGCCGGCACCTCGGGATCGGTGACGAACGACAGGAACTGGGCGTCGTCCCGGGGACGGGAGGCGTTGAACCGGTCCTTCAGCCCCGCCGGGATCACGACCTCGTTCACGAGCGGCATCCCCAGGCGGGAGACCTGGACGTAGTCGCCCTTGTGCTGCTGCTGGCCGCCCTCCTGGAGGACCCGGGTGGAAGGCCGGGAGGTCGTGCTCCACACCCCGATGATCGGATTGGCCTCGGCGTCCCCGCCCGCCGCCAGGTCGTCCTTGGGAACCTGGAGCGCGATCGTGTTCACGTTGAACCCGGCGAGCGTGTCGTCCCCGACCTCCGAGAGGTCCCCGCCGTAGAGGAGGTCGAAGATCCGAAGGTCGAGGAAGAACGGGTCGTCGGACTGCCCGACCCAGCTCTTCCGCCCGCCCCCGAAGCCCTCCACCCCGGCCTCGAAGAGCGCCTCGTAGTCGGGCATCGAGGCCGCCCCGACGTAGCTCGGCACCACGGGGGCGTCGTCGACGAGCAGCGTCGCGCCGTCGCCGACGTCGATCCGCTTGAGGTCGTAGGTCTGGAAGGAGTTGAGGTCGGGGTCGTCGAGGGACGTGACCGGCCCGGTGTTGTATAGGAACGTGTCCGGGTTCCGGCGGTGGTCCCGGAACGTCCAGCGGTAGATCAGGTCCGGGCGCGCGTCCCCGTCGTTGTCGATCCGGAAGTCGTAGGCCGTGCGGGTCGCCCAGGGGTAGAAGTTCGGGCCCCCGGCGGGCTCCTCGAACGGGATCCAGCTCCCGACCAGCGTGACGGTGCCCGGCGCGTCCGGGCTCACGAACGCGTACAGGTCGGTGTTGTCCGCCTGCGGGTCCGCCGCGATCAGCGGCGCCTCCCGGTGGGAGGACGCCCTCCCGGCGATCGGCCCGAGGCCGGCGAACAGCCCGGCCGCGAGCGCCGCCGCGAGGAGCGCGGTCGCCCCCCGGCGGACGGGGGTCGTGGCGTGCATCAAGGTCTCCACCTCCGTTCCCTCTCCCGGGCGCCCCGCCCGGCCGCGGCGGTCCCGCCCCGGCGCGGACCGTTCCGCGCCGACCCCCTGTTCGCGACGCGGGACCGGTCGGATCACCGGCGCCACGGCGCGGGGTCCGCGGGTGATCCGCCCGGCTCCCGGCTGCGCATATCGCCCGGGGCCACGCGAGGGAGGAGGGACCGATGGCCGATGCCTACGGACGCTTCTCGCGTACCTCATCGGGGCCACCGCCGGGTTCCTCCGGACCGCGGCCCGCGACCTCCGCCGGCACGGCGCCCCGCGCTTCACCTGGTCCCTCCGCCCCACGGCGGACCGGACCGAGGCCCACTGGTCCCGGCCCGGGGTATCGTCGGGCCATGGATCCCGAGACCGCCGCGCTCCTCTCCGAGGTGAGCGGGGCTTACCGCGAGCACCCTGGGCTCCGAGGGAAGGCGGCGCTCTCGCTCGTGAGGGAGGTGTTCGGCGCGACCGATCCGGTCCGCGGTCCCGGCGATGACGCCGCGGCCCTGCCCGACGGGAACGGTTTCCTGCTGCTCGCGGGCGAGGCGATCTGGCCGCCCTTCGTCGAGCGCGACCCGTACGGGGCCGGG
>DATLZM010000107.1:0-2403 GCA_035573995.1 Actinomycetota bacterium
CGCTGCCCACGTTGAGGGTGGTCGACCCCTCGAACCTCGCGGCGGGAGGAGCCACGACCATCCAACCCAGGACAGCGTCCCCGGACCGCTGATGTCCCTGCCCGCGTCACCCGGAGGCGAGCACGACCGGCCGGCCCAGGAACGCCGCGTACCGCTCGAGCGCGGCCCGGAGCGCCCGGCCGCCGGCCCGCCCCAGGGGGCGGGACGGGTCGACCCGGACCTCGACGGGCCCGGCCGCCCCCTTCCCCCGCGGCGGCCGCACCTCGCGCCACCGCCCGGCCATCCGCCCGTCCACGAGCAGCACGCGGACGAACGCGTCGGGCTGGGTGAGGAGCCGGGCGCTCTCGGGACCCGTGAGGAGGTCCGGGCTCTCGCCGTAGCCCACGATCGCCTCGTCGAAGACGTGGACGAGCTCCACCGCGGGCGAGGGCGGCGGGTCCGCGTCCACCGAGGGGTCGAAGAGGTACACGCGCCCGTCGAGCTCGGCCCGCTCGAGCCCCTCCGCGCCCAGCTCGACGGCTCGGCGGGCCTCGCGGAGGGTGAGGCTCGCCCACCGCGCGAGGTCCCCCGCGGTCGCCGGCCCGTGGCCCGCGAGGAACCGGCGGGCGAGCCGGGCGAGGGCCTCGTCGGGTTCGAGGGGGGCGGCCGGCGGGACGCGCTCGTCGAACGCCGCGTAGGTGTGGGCCTCGTCCCGGG
The DNA here is from genome assembly GCA_035573995.1 of Actinomycetota bacterium. Lineage (GTDB taxonomy): Bacteria > Actinomycetota > UBA4738 > UBA4738 > HRBIN12 > DATLZM01. The sequence goes on from DATLZM010000107.1 coordinate 697, forward strand.
GCGGCCCGCTCGCGATGACGCGCTCGAGCTCCGCGACCATCAGCAGGTGGGGGAGGCGCTGCCCGTCGGGGTCCACGCCGGCCGCGGCGAGCGCCTCCCCGAGCTCCTCCCGGGTCCGCGGCCCGGCGGCCACCGCCCGCTCGATCGCCCGGAGGGCCCGGCGGCGGACCCCTCCGTCGAGCCCGAGCTGCCGGTGGCGGGACGCCATCCTCGCCAGGATCCGCGGGGCCGTGAGCGCGAGGAGCCAGCGGGCGTCGTCGCGGTGGACGAGGTGCCACGTGGGCCGCAGGACGTGCGTGCGCACGATCCGCCCGTCGGCGATGGCCCGCCGGACCGAGTCGTCCGTGGCCCCCTCGGTCCGCTGGCCGACCGCCCAGCGCGCCGGGCGGTGGTCCTGGGCCTGGACCCCCAGGAGGGCCCGGACCGCCTCCTCGGGGCGGCGCGGGCGCGGGCCCCAGAGGCGCTGGGCGACCATCCGGCGCCGCACGAGCTCGTCGGCGAGCACGCGCGGGACCCTACCACCGCCGCGGGACCGAGCCCGGGCCGACCTCCTCGCCCGACGGGCGGCGGCCATCGCCCCTCGCGCACGTCCGGCGGCCATCGCCCTCGCGCACGTCCCGCGGGCGGTGGCCAGCGCCTCGCGCATGCCCGGCGCGAGGTGTAGGGTTCCCGCATGGACGTCGCCGCGCTCGGCACCATCCTCGGGGTCTGGGCCCACCCCGACGACGACATCTACCTCTCCGCCGGCCTCATGGCGGTGGCGGCCCGGAACGGGCAGCGGGTGGTGGATGTGACCGCCACCCGCGGGGAGGGCGGCTCGATGGACGAGGAGCGGTGGCCCTCGGCGACGATGGGCGAGGTCCGGACCAGGGAGCTGCTCCTGAGCCTCGAGATCCTCGGGGTGCGCGAGCACCGCTTCCTCGAGGGGCTCCGCGACGTGGACATGCGGACCCCCCTCGACGAGTCGGGCGCGTCCCAGGTCCTCGCCATCATGGATGAGGTCCGCCCGGACACCGTGCTCACGTTCGGGCCGGATGGGATGACGGGGCACGAGGGGCACAAGAGCGTCTCCCGGTGGGCCACCGCGGCCTTCGAGGCCTGCGCCCCGCCCGGGGCCCGCCTGTACCACGCGACGTACACCCGCGCCTGGGCGGACCGGTGGCTCCCGCGCCTCGAGCCCTTCGACATCTTCCTCCCGGGCACGCCGCCCGTGACCCCCGAGGAGGAGCTCGCCATCGCCTTCGAGCTCCCCGACGACGTCCTCGAGCTCAAGCACCGGGCGATCCTGGCCCACGAGAGCCAGGTCGAGGGGCTCGCCCACGTCTTCGGCGACGACTTCAAGCGCGCGATGGCCCTCGAGGCCTATCGCCTCGCCGCGGAGCGAACGTGACCCGCGGCGGGGAGCGCATCGGATCGGACCGGTCCGACGTCCTCCAGGGCGTGGATCCAGCGCCGACCGCGGCCCTCCGCGCGGGCGCGTCGCACCAGGGGGAGACGCTCGCGCGGGTCCTCGGGGGGTTCGCCGATTTCTACGCGGGCCTCCCCGAGCCCCGAGGGGCCGACTTCCTCTTCGGCAACCCCCAGGAGCCGGCCCCGCTCCGCTACGTCGACGCCATCCGCGCGGCCGCCGAGCCCGCCGACCCCCAGCGCTACGCCTACACCCAGCACCTGCCGGCGGCGGTCCGGGCCGTGGCCGAGGGGCTCCGG
>DATLZM010000108.1:0-1651 GCA_035573995.1 Actinomycetota bacterium
CCCGCGGCGGCCCGCTCGCGATGACGCGCTCGAGCTCCGACCATCAGCAGGTGGGGGAGGCGCTGCCCGTCGGTGTCCACGCCGGCCGCGACGAGCGCCTCCCCGACCTCCTCCCGGGTCCGCGGCCCGGCGGCCACCGCCCGCTCGATCGCCCGGAGGGCGCGGCGGCGGACGCCCCCATCGAGCCCGAGCTGCCGGTGGCGGGACGCCACCCTCGCGAGGATCCGTGGGGCCGTGAGCGCGAGGAGCCAGCGGGCGTCGTCGCGGTGGACGAGGTGCCACGTGGGTCGCAGGACGTGCGTGCGCACGATCCGCCCTTCCGCGATGGCCCGTCGGACCGCGGCGTCCGTGGCTCCCTCGGTCCGCTGGCCGACCGCCCAGCGCGCGGGGCGGTGGTCCTGGGCCTGGACCCCGAGGAGAGCCCGGACCGCCTCCTCGGGCCGGCGCGGGTGCCGGCCCCAGAGCCGCTGCGCCACCATCCGGCGCCGCACGAGCTCGTCGGCGAGCACGGCGCGACCCTACCACTGCCCGCGGGACCGAGCCCGGGCCGACCTCCTCGCCCCACGCGCGGCCGCCATCGCCCTCGCACGACGGGCGGTGAGGTGTAGGGTTCCCGCATGGACGTCGCCGCGCTCGGCACCATCCTCGGGGTCTGGGCCCACCCCGACGACGACATCTACCTCTCCGCCGGCCTCATGGCGGTGGCGGCCCGGAACGGGCAGCGGGTCGTGGACGTGACCGCCACCCGCGGGGAGGGCGGCTCGATGGACGAGGAGCGGTGGCCCTCGGCCACGATGGGCGAGGTCCGGACGCGGGAGCTGCTCCTGAGCCTCGAGATCCTCGGGGTGCGCGAGCACCGCTTCCTCGAGGGGCTCCGCGACGTGGACATGCAGACCCCCCTCGATGAGTCGGGCGCGTCGCAGGTCCGGGCCATCATGGAGGAGGTCCGCCCGGACACGGTGCTCACGTTCGGACCGGAGGGGATGACCGGCCACGAGGGGCATAAGAGCGTCTCCCGCTGGACCACCGCGGCCTTCGAGGCCTGCGCCCCGCCCGGGGCCCGCCTGTACCACGCGACCTACACCCGCGCCTGGGCGGACCGCTGGCTGCCGCGCCTCGAGCCCTTCAACATCTTCCTCCCGGGCACGCCGCCCGTGACCCCAGAGGAGGAGCTCGCCATCGCCTTCGAGCTCCCCGACGACGTCCTCGAGCTCAAGCACCGGGCGATCCTCGCCCACGAGAGCCAGGTCGAGGGGCTCGCCCACGTCTTCGGCGACGACTTCAAGCACGCGATGGCCCTCGAGGCCTATCGCCTCGCCGCGGAGCGGACGTGACCCGCGGCGGGGAGCGCAGTGGATCGGACCGGCTCGACGTCCTTCAGGGCATGGACCTAGCGCCGACCGCGGCCCTCCGTGCGGGCGCCTCCCGCCAGGGGGAGGCGCTGGCACGGGTCCTCGGGGGGTTCGCCGACTTCTTCGCGGGCATCCCCGAGCGCCGAGGGGCCGACCTCCTCTTCGGCAACCCCCAGGAGCCGGCCCCGCTCCGCTACGTCGACGCCATCCGCGCGGCCGCCGAGCCCGCCGACCCCGAGCGCTACGCCTACACCCAGCACCTGCCGGCGGCGGTCCGGGCCGTGGCCGAGGGGCTCCGG
>DATLZM010000109.1:0-6952 GCA_035573995.1 Actinomycetota bacterium
GCGCGTACCTGTGGGTCCAGGCCCGCCTCTCGGAGCGGCCCATCGAGACCCGCGACCCGGACACCGGCCGGGAGGAGATCGGCGGCCCCTGCCTCCGCCGCGCCTGCAACTACCTCCTGCTCGGGAGCGACTCGCGGGCCGGGCTCGCGCCCGAGGAGCAGGAGCGGTTCGGCTCGCCGGAGACCGTGGGCGGCGAGCGGGCCGACACGATCATCCTGGTCCACGTGGACCCGGCCCGCGACCGGGCGGTGGTCCTCCACTTCCCCCGGGACCTGTGGGTCCGGATCCCCGGCATGGGGTGGGGGAAGATCAACAGCGCGTTCGAGGGCGGCCTCCGCGGGGGCGGGCCGGCGCGGGTGGCGCGGACCGTGCGGGAGCTCACCGGCCTGCGGATCAACCACGTGCTCTACGTCGACCTGGCCGGGTTCGAGGGGGTCGTCGACGCCCTGGGCGGCGTCCGGATGTGCGTGGACCGCCCGATGGAGGATCCCCTGGCCGGCCTCCACATCCCCAGGGCCGGCTGCTACACCTTCGACGGGTCGGAGGCCCTGGCGTTCGTGCGCGCCCGCCACGTGGCGGGGGACTGCATCCCGGACTTCGCGCGGATCGCCCGTCAGCAGCAGTTCCTCCGCGCCGTCCTGTCGGAGCTCCTCTCGCCCTCCGAGATCGTCCACCTCCCCGAGCTCGTGCCGGCGGTGGCGGCGAACATCCGGAAGGACCGGGGCCTCGGGATCCCCGAGATGCTCGCGCTGGCCAGGGAGCTCCAGGGGGCGTCCGCGGGCGACGCGGACTTCCGGGCGGTCCCGGGGGTGCCCGCGGGGATCTACGTGGACGGCGTCTACACGAGCATCGTCCGCATGGCGCCCGAGGCCCGCGAGCTCTTCCGCCGCCTGCGGGAGGGCCTGCCGCTGGGGCAGCTCGGGCGGGAGCTGCCGCTCACCCCGCCCTCCCCCGCGAACATCCGGGTGGGGGTCTTCGACGCGGGCGCGGGCCGCGTCGCCCGCCGGGTGGTCACCCGGCTCGCCCGCGGCGGCTACGACACCTCTCCGGGCCTCGCGCCCGCGGACGAGCTCGGCCTCGAGGTCCCCGGCTCAGCGATCCTGTTCGCCCCCGGGCGGCAGGACGAGGCCGAGGTGGTGGCCCGCTTCCTGGCCGGGCTCGAGGCGTTCCCGGCCCCCCGGGGGGCGCTCCGCGGTATGGACGTGGCGGTGGTGCTGGGGGAGGGGTACCAGCCGGCCCCGCCGGGCGGCGGCGGGGCCGGCGCGCCGCCCCCGGGGGGGTGCGCCTGACGTGCGCGCGCTCGTCCTCTCGGGGGGCGAGGGCTCGCGCCTGCGGCCCATCACCCACACCAACGCCAAGCAGCTGATCCCGGTGGCGAACAAGCCCATCCTCTTCCACGCCCTCGAGGACGTGGCCGAGGCGGGGATCACGGAGGTCGGGATCGTGGTCGGCCACACCGAGGCAGAGGTCCGCCGCGCGGTCGGCGACGGCTCGGCCTGGGGGCTCCGGGTGACCTACCTCCGTCAGGAGGCGCCCCTGGGCCTGGCCCACGCCGTGCTGGTGGCCCGGGACTTCCTCCGGGGCGAGCCGTTCGTGATGTACCTCGGGGACAACGTCCTCCTCGAGGGGATCCGGCGGTTCGTGGAGGGCTTCGAGCGGCACCGGCCGAACGCCCAGATCTTCCTGGCCCGGGTCCCGGAGCCCGAGCGGTTCGGGGTCGCCGTCCTCGACGGGGAGCGGGTGGTGCGGCTCGTGGAGAAGCCCCGGGAGCACCTCTCGGACCTCGCGCTCGTGGGCGTGTACCTGTTCGACGGGACGATCGTCGAGGCGGCGGAGCGTATCCGGCCGTCGTGGCGCGGCGAGCTCGAGATCACCGATGCGATCCAGCACCTGATCGACACGGGACGGACCGTGCGGGCCGAGATGGTCGAGGGATGGTGGAAGGACACCGGTCGGCCCGAGGACCTGCTCGAGGCGAACCGGATGCTGCTCTCGGTCCAGGAGCCACGGGTCGAGGGCGAGGTGGACCCCTCCTCGCGCCTGTCCGGGAACGTGGTCGTGGAGCGCGGGGCGAAGGTGGTCCGCTCGGAGCTGGTGGGCCCGGCGATCGTGGGGGAGGGGACCGTCGTCGAGGGGTCGGTGGTGGGACCCAACGCCTCGATCGCGCCGGGCTGCACGGTGGTCTCGAGCCGGGTGGCGGACTCGATCGTGATGGAGGGCTGCCGGGTCCTCGGGGTGCGGGCCCTGGAGGGCTCGATCCTCGGGCGGGACGTGGAGGTCCGGGGGAGCGCGCCGCCCGGGGCCCACCGGATCGTGGTCGGCGACCAGAGCCGGCTCGAGCTCGACTGAGGTGCGGTTCCTGGTCGACGCCCGCCCGGCGCTCGACCCCCGCAGGACCGGGGTCGGCCGCTACGCGCGGGAGCTGCTCGCGGAGCTGCCCCGGGCGGACCCCGGGGCGACCTACGTCGCCTGGTACCTCCACGCCCGGGGGGTCCTGCGGCCCCGGCGGTTCCTCGACGCCGCCCCCAACCTCGAGGAGCGGGCGAGCCGGTTCCCGGCCCGGGTCTTCCAGCCGCTCTCGTGGCGGCTCGGGGCCCCGCGGGTGGAGTGGCTCGCCGGCCCCTTCGACGCGCTCCTCGCCACGAACTTCCTCCCCCCCGCCACGGGCCGCCTCGACCGGTGCGTCCTCGTGGTCCACGACCTCGCCTTCGAGCGCCACCCGGGGACGGCCCCCCACATCGACGGGCGGTGGCGGCGGCGGTTCGCCCGGGCCCTCGCCCGCTGCGCGGCCGTCGTGGTGCCGTCGCGGGCGACCGCGGAGGACCTCGCCGAGCTCCACGGCGTGGGTCCCGAGCGCGTCCACGTCGTCCCCCACGGCGTCCGGGCGGAGAGGTTCGCGCCCCCGCCCGACGCCGCCGAGCGGATCCGCCTGGTCCGGGAGCGGTTCGGGATCGGGGGGGACTACGTGCTGTTCGTGGGGGGCATCGAGCCGCGGAAGAACTTGCGGAGGCTGGTCCGGGCCTTCGCCTCGGTCGGCGGGGGGGCCTGGCTCGTGCTCGCCGGTGGGCCGGTCCGGTGGTCCCCGCGGGCGGCGGAGGAGGTCGCGGCGGAGGTCGCCCGGCTGCCCGCGGAGGCCCGCCGGCGCGTGGTCCGGACCGGCTACGTGGCCGACGAGGATCGCCTCGCGCTCCTCTGGGGCGCCCGGCTCCTCGCCTACCCCTCGCTCGCCGAGGGCTTCGGGCTCCCCGTGCTCGAGGCCTTCGCCGCCGGCGTCCCGGTGCTCACGTCCCGGGCCTCCTCGCTCCCCGAGGTGGCGGGGGAGGCCGCGCTCCTCGTGGACCCGCTCGACGAGGACGCGATCGCCGAGGGGATCGCGCGGCTCCTCGGGGACGAGGAGCTCCGGGGGCGGCTGCGGGCGGCGGGGCTCGAGCGCTGCCGCCTGTTCACCTGGCGCCGGACCGCGGAGGCCACCGCGGCGGTGCTCCGGGCGGCCGCGGGCTCGGGCTGACGTGCCCAGAGGCGGCGTCCCCCGAGACGCCCTCTCGTGCCCCTGGCATGACTCCGTGCGCCGCCGGGAGCCGGGACGGATCAGCCGAGCGATGCCGCGACCGCTCGGAGCTGGGCCTCGGCAGCTGACTGTGTGAGTCCGGTGGTGATCATCCGAAGGGCGAACCACGGGCACTCGCCCGACCCTTCCGACCACACGATCGCCAGTTCACCGACCCCAGGATCCCCGACCCAGATCAAGTGGCCCGTCTGGTCGTGCACCGTGACGGTAGGGGATCCGGCGAGATCCTCCAGAGGCCCGAAGGGGCCCGTTCGATAGGTCGTCAGCGCCAGGTAGCGCCCTTCCCATCTTGCTTGGGGATCCTGGAACCAGACCAGCGAGGACGCGCCACCCTCGTACGTGACCTCCTCCGGAGTGGGCAGTGGGCTCGAGGCGGGGAGCCACGGCAGACGAGTCGGTCGGAACTCGGGGAGCGGGCAGGACGTCGGAGACGAGCTGCCGGTCGCCGATGGTGCCGAGCCGGGAGCCGCCCGATCAGACCGACCTGGTGGGTTCGAGCGTATCCAGATCGTCGCCGCCGATACGACGACGAACATCGTGAGGGCGACCATGCCAGCGAGGAACGATCGCAGTCTCCCCGCGCCGGAACGCTGGCGGCCGTGCCCGCCGCGGTCCATCTCCCTGTGGTCGATCCACCTGTCGACGAGAGCGGCTTGCTTTCGCAAGGCGGATCTGATCTCGTTCTCGACTCGGTCCGGGTTCATGCTCCCTCCTCCAAGCGGGCAGCGAGCCTCCGGAGTCCTCGACTGATATGACTCTTCACGGTTCCCACGGGGAGGTCCAGCCGTGGACCACCTCGACCTGTACCCCCGGGGGAGGCCGCGCTCCTCGTGGACCCGCTCGACGAGGACGCGATCGCCGAGGGGATCGCGCGGCTGCTGGGGGACGAGGAGCTCCGGGGGCAGCTGCGGGCGGCGGGGCTCGAGCGCTGCCGCCTCTTCACCTGGCGACGGACCGCGGAGGCCACGGCGGCGGTGCTCCGGACCGCCGCGGGCCGTGCCTGACGTGCCCCGGCTCGGCGGTGGGGTCCCCGGGGGTCGGTGCCTCGTGAAGAGGAGGGGCGCTCCCCCATAGCGTCGGATCGCATCGGCGGCAGCGCCGCGAGGGGATCCCGCGGGGCGGGGACCGAGAGGGGCTGGATCGGGACCGAAGGCAGCGTTCCCCGAGACGGCCCCAGACGCCCCTGGCGTCGCTCCGTGCGCCGCGGAAGCCGCGACGGATCAGCCGAGCGCGCGTCGTGAGGGCCGGTCCGCCCGGTGCCGACCGGGGTTCGGGCTGCCGGTCCCGCCGGGGTACGATGCGGGGCCGTCCGAGGGGGAGACGCACGTGGCGCGGGTGCTGCTCTTCGACGTGAACGAGACGCTCCTCGATCTCTCGGCGCTCCGGGCGCCGTTCGCGCGGGCCTTCGGCGACCCAGCCCCGCTCGAGGAATGGTTCGTCCGGCTCCTCCACGCCTCGCTCGTGGCGACCCTCACCGACGCCTACGAGGACTTCGGGACGCTCGCCCGACGGGCCCTGGCCGCCGTGGCCGCCCGGCGGAAGGTCGTCCTCGCCGATGGGGACCGCGACGCGATCCTGGGGGCGATGCGGGCCCTGCCTCCCCACCCCGAGGTCCCGGAGGCCCTCGCGCGGCTCCGCGCGGCCGGCTTCCCGATGGCCACGCTCACGAACTCCTCCCCGGCGATGGTCCGGGCCCAGCTCGAGCACGCCGGGATCGCGCCGCTCTTCGACCTGGTGCTCTCGGTGGAGGAGGTGCATCGCTACAAACCCGCGCCGGAGCCGTACCTCATGGCGGCGGAACGGATGGGCGTGTCGCCCGCGGACGTACGGCTCGTCGCGGCCCACGACTGGGACGTGTGGGGCGCGATGCGGGCGGGCTGCGCGGCGGCCTACGTGGAGCGCGGCCCGGCGATGTTCCCGCCGGGCCGCGCCCCCGAGATCGTCGGGCCCGACCTCTCGGCCGTGGCCGACGCCATCCTCGCCGTCGACGCGCCTCCCGCCTGAGCGCCCGGAGCGCCGGCGCGAGGACGGTGCGCCTCTGGCCGCCCCGACCCCCCGGGGTCGGCCCGAGCCCTACAAGGTGCGGACGGGGAGCGGCGGGGCGGGCGCCGAGAAGTCCATGGGGTGGACCTCCTCGATGTTCGCCCGGAACCACGCGTCGAACGGGTGGTCCGAGCGGGCCAGCTCGCCGAGGAAGCTCGAGCTCCCCGGCCCGTCGATCACCACGATGGCCAGGTCGCTCCCGTCCGGGTTGGCCTGGTGCCACGCGGCGTGCGTGGAGAGCCCGAACCGCTGGTTCATTTCGTCGAACTCGGCCTTGCGCGCACCGACGAGCTCGGCGCACCAGGATCGCCACGCCTCGAGCTTGCCGGGATGGATCGGGACCGCCATGGCGAGCATGGGCCACGCTCCCTTCGTCTGCCCCGCGGGCAACCCGCCTACCATACACGGTCCAGGGAGGATCGACCCGGGGGGTGCCCCGGCGGAAGGCAACCGACCCACGCTCAGGGTACGCGCCAGCCGCAGGCCCCCGACGCGCCTGGAGGGCGTTCGGCCCGGGCACCGGGAGACGTCCCCGGCCCGCTCCTCGTGCCCGCCGCGGCTAGACTCGGCCGGCCGATGGGGGACGCCCGACACGTGCTCGTCACCGGCGGGGCCGGGTTCATCGGGTCCCACCTGGTGGATCTCCTCCTGGAGCGCCCGGATCGCCGGGTCACGGTCCTGGACCGCCTCTCCCGGGGAGGCTCGCTCGCGAACCTCGAACGGCACGCCGACGACCCGCGGTTCCGCTTCGTCCGGGGCGACGTGGACGACGCGGGGCTCGTCGACCGGCTCGCGGCCGAGGCCGACGCCGTGATCCACGCGGCGGCCGAGTCGCACGTCGACCGGAGCATCGACGCGCCCCGGGGGTTCCTCGAGGCCAACGTCCTCGGCACCGGGACCGTCCTCGAGGCCTGCCGGGCCCATGGGCGGCGGATGCTCATGCTCTCCACCGACGAGGTCTACGGGCCGAACGCGCCAGGCGCGCCGCCCTTCGAGGAGGACGCGCCGCTCCGCCCCCGGAGCCCCTACGCCGCGAGCAAGGCCGCCGCCGACCTCCTCTGCCAGGCCTACCACGCGACCTACGGGACGCCGGTGACGATCGTCCGCGGCACGAACGCCTACGGCCCGCGGCAGATCGAGAAGGCCGTCCCGACCTATGCGATCGCGGCGCTCGAGGGTCGCCCGGTGCCCGTCTACGGTCGAGGGGAGCAGCGGCGCGAGTGGCTCCACGTCCGGGACTGGGTCCGGGCGGTCCTCCTCGTGCTCGAGCGCGGCGAGCCCGGGGTGGTCTACAACGTCGGCGGCGGGGAGGAGGTCACCAACCTCGAGCTGGCCCGGAGG
>DATLZM010000110.1:0-1802 GCA_035573995.1 Actinomycetota bacterium
GAGGCCGACGACGCCGCGTCCCTCGTGCGCCCCATCGCCGAGGCGAAGGACGCCGAGCCCGACGGGTCGCGGTGGGAGGTCGTGATCATCCGGGCCGGCCGGTCGCGGAACGACCGGGTCTACCCCGAGGCCGTGCTCCGCGAGGCCGCCCCGCTCTTCGAGGGCGCCCGGGTGCTCGCCCGTTCCGACGAGGACCACATCGCCGGGAGGGGGAAGTCCGTCGAGAAGCTCGTCGGCTGGCTCTCCGAGGTCCGCTACGAGCGGGGGGCGCTCCGGGGGGTGCTCACGATCCTCGAGTCGGCCGGGTGGCTCCGGACCATGCTCCTCGACGCCTGGCGGCGCGGGAAGCGCGATCTGGTCGGGCTCTCCATCGTCGCCGAGGGCCGGGGGCGGCGCGTGCTCGAGGGCGGCCGCGAGCTCGTGGAGGTGGAGGCGATCACCAAGGTCTCGTCCGTCGACGTCGTGTTCGAACCAGCAGCCGGAGGCGGCTTCGTGAGGCTCGTGGCCGCCGTGGGAAAGGAGGATGACCCCATGCTGGAGAAGCTGATCGAGCTCCTCAGGGCGGCGAAGCCCGAGGTGGCCCGGGAGCTCCTCAGGGAGGCCGACGAGGAGCTGGTCAGCCAGCTCAAGGAGGCCGCGCCGGACCTCGCCGCGAAGATCGACGAGGCCCGGGCCCCGGAGCCCCCGCGGTCCGAGCCGTCGGCCCCGGAGCGGGCCGAGCCCGAGCCGGAGGACCTGGTGCCGGCGACCATCGGCCGGTTCGTGGTCCGCGAGGCGCTCGCGGAGACGAAGCTCCCCGAGGTCGTGCAGGCGAAGATCCGCCGGCGCTTCGAGGGGCGGGCGTTCCGCGAGGGCGAGCTGCGGGAGGCGATCCGCGACGAGCTCGAGACGTTCGCCGAGCTCGAGAAGGCCGGCCTCGTGCAGCCCGCCGAGCGGGACAGCGAGCCCGCGGGGCGCGTGACGCTCGACGAGGCGACGAAGGTGAAGGCCGCCCTCGACGGGTTCTTCCTCGGGGAGGACGTCGAGGTCGAGGGCAGCAAGGTCCCGCGGTTCCGCTCGTTCCGCGAGGCCTACGTGCAGCTGACCGGCGACGAGCACATCACCGGTCGTCTGCCGCAGGTCCCCCGGGGCAAGCTCGGGCTGTCCGAGGCGGACGCCGGGCGGGTCCGGATCCCGCGGCTGGTCTGGGACCCGGAGACGCAGGCCTTCAGCGAGGCCGTGCTCTCCTCGACCTTCGACCAGATCCTCGGTGACTCGATCACGAGGGCGATGCTGCGCGAGTACGCGGCCTCCAACCTCAGGATCTGGGAGCCGCTGGTCGACGTCGTGCCCGTCCGCGACTTCCGCACCCAGCGGCGGATGCGGTTCGGGGGCTACCCGAACCTCCCGACCGTCGCGCAGAACGCGGCGTACGCGGCGCTCACGACCCCGACCGACGAGGAGGCGACCTACGCGGTCGCGAAGCGGGGCGGCACCGAGACGATCACGATCGAGGCGATCTCGAACGACGACGTCGGTGCCATCCGCCGGATCCCCCAGCGCCTGGCGCGGGCCGCGGCCCAGACCCTGCACGAGTTCGTGCTGGACTTCCTGGCCACCAACCCGACGATCTACGACTCCGTGGCGCTGTTCGCGGCCGGCCACAACAACCTCGGCTCCACCGCGCTCTCGGCGGCCTCGCTCAAGGCGGCCCGGGCCCGGATGCGGAAGCAGACCGACATGAGCTCGGGCAAGCGGCTCGGGCTCGCGGCCCGCTACCTCTGGGTGCCGGTCGACCTCGAGGACGTGGCGTTCGAGATCCT
>DATLZM010000111.1:0-3123 GCA_035573995.1 Actinomycetota bacterium
GCGGCGGATCAGCGCCGACCGCGAGATCCCGAGCTGGGCCGCTCGCTGATCCAGCGCCGCGACCAGCTCCTCCGAGAGCTGAACGAGCACCTGCCGCCTGGCCATCATATGCCAGCATATCCTCACTCGCCGCGCCCCGCCGCCGCCTCCGGCGAGCCCGAGGCGGCAGGCGGGGTCGGGCAGGCATCCGGGCCGAGGGTCCGTTCCCGGTGGCCCGGGCCCGCCTACGGGATCGTTCGGGAGCCCTGCCGGGCGAAGTCCCGGTCGAAGGCCAAGGCGACGTCCGCCCCCGACCTGCGCATCACCTCGAAGCTCCCGCAGTCCACGCGGCCTGCCCGTGGCGTCGATCGCTCCGGTCGAGCCTGGCGTAGAGCGCCGAGGTGTCGACGAAGGTCACCAGCGCCACTCTGCCAGGTATCGGTCGTGCTCCTCGGAGACGTCGCTCGCGCCCGAGGCGTAGGTCGGGGTCCGGAGGGCCCGCTCCCAGCGGGCGGCGTCCGAGCTCCGCGCGAGGAACGCATCCACCGCCTGGCGGATGAGGGCGGCCACCGAGACACCGCGCTCCACGGCGAGGCACCAGAGAGCCCGGGCCTGCTCGTCCTCGAGGCGGATCACGGTCCGCCGCACGGAGACACGATATCGAGTGCGATCGGACGGAGGTCCTGCTCGGGGAACATCGCCACGAGGTCCCGACAGGTGAGCCCGGCGCTCGGCTCGCTCGCCACCCGTCACCTCCCACACCGGCGGCAGGCTACCGGGAGCCTACGACGCGGCCGGCGGCGGAGGGGCACCGCCGAGGCGACCCGGGATCGCGCCTTCCAGGCCCCTGATCAGGGGGCCCTCGGGTCGCCGGGGCCTGCGCCGGACGCCGATGCGGAGGTCGGTGGGGCCGAGGTTTCCGCCGCACACGCCCCGCCTACCCGGGCGACCCCTGCGCGTCGTGGGCGAGCTCGGCCAGGCAGCTGACGATCGCGGTCTCGCTCCCGGGGAGCGTCTCCCGGTCGAACTCGTAGCCCCGGAGGTCCTCGTTCGCCGTCACGACCCGCCTGCCCCCGGGGATCGCGGAGAGGGCGTCCTCGTACCGCGCGATCGCCCGCTCGATGCCGGGCCGGATCCGGACGGAGGCCGGCTGGACGCCGAGGGTGAGGTTCCGCAGCCCGTTCCAGTTCGCCGGGGAGTCGTCGAACACCCACCCGACGCTGAGCGGGTCGGGGTGATCGGGCGTGGGGATCTTGATGGCACCGCCCCGCACGCCCCACTCGATCCGGTACCCGAGGGAGCGCGCCGCCTCCAGCACGCGCTCGAGCGACGCGCGGAAGCGAGGATCGTCGAGGCCTCCGAGGAACGCGACCTCGTCGATCGCCGACGACCCCCTCGCCGCACGGGCCTCGGGGCGGTACACCGTGCGGGCCTCGGTCGCGGTCCCCGACGGGCCGACGAACCGGATCAGCTCCACGGCGTAGAACGAGGCCCGCGAGGTCCGGTCGAGGTACGCGATGGTCCGGAGCGCGGGCTCGGTGAACCGCTGGGCGGCGACCACGTAGTGGAACGCCCCGTCCCGGAGCGCGGCGGCGAGGTGGTCCCAGCACGCGGCGAGCTCGTCGTCCGCGGCGTCGGGCCAGGCCCGCCGGGCGGCCTCCTCGAGGGAGTCGGCCCGGTGGCCCGGCGACCCCTCGGGGCAGCGGGGCCCATGGAAGTAGGGCCGGGCCACGGTCCCCTCGAGGTCCTCCACGCCCTTCTCCCAGAGGTGCGAGCCGTAGTCCAGGAGCTGGCTCGTGGCGTGGCGGAAGTCGGGGTTGGCCGGCCCAACCTTGAACTCCACGAGCAGCAGGTCCCCGGCCCGCGAGAGCCCGACCAGGTCCACCGCGCCCGAGGGCAGCGTGGTCTCCCGCCCGATCACGAGGAGCGGCCCCGCCATCCCGAAGTCCTCGATCGGGAGGAGCTCCGGGTTCCGCTTCACGGCCTCTTGGAGCTCGACCTCGGGCGCGGGCGTCTCCTCGAGGAGCGCGGCCCGCCCCTCGTGCTCCAGGAGGATCCTCCTGCCCATCCGACCGACCCCCTTAGTCCCCGATGATCTCGTTGAGGCCCTCCACCACCTGCGCGACCGCCTCGGGCGAGGCGCGGCCGATCCCACAGGCGCAGCCGACCCCGAGCGTGCCTCGCTCTGCACCGAGGCCACCTGGACGATCCCCGGGCGCTCGGATCAGGACCGACCCCGGCGCTCGACCGAGAGCGCCCCGAGCGCGAGGGACATCATCGCGCCGACGGAGGAGTTGCGCCTTCCTCCGGAGGACGGGTCCGAGCTCGGCTGCCAGCGCGATCTGCGTCTCCAGGAGCCGCAGGCTCTTGCCAGCTTTCGCATCCAGCGCGTCGAAGCGGCGGAGCTGAGCGTCGCGCTCGCGCCGGACGACGCCCTCGACCACATCCTGGGAGGCGATCCCCGCGATCCTCGGACCTTCCGTGGTGGCCATGCTGCGAGCATACGACCCGCCGCCGACACGCCGTCCGGGGCCACGTCGGGGCGGAGCGCCCGGTCCGTCGTGAACGGGCTCCGTTCCCTCCACGAACCGCGGCCCCGCCAGGGAATCGCGGAGCGCCCCTCCTCGTAGCCTGAGACCGCTTGCCTCACGCCCGGCCGGGCCCGGAGCGAGGCCGGCTGGAAGCCGAGGGCGAAGTTCCGGAGCCCCTTCCGGTTCCCAGGGGGTAGGCTGGGCCTTCGTGGGTTGCCTCGTCGCGCTCCTCGGCCTCGCCGCCCCGCGGTTCGTGCTCGCCCTGCTCTGGCTCTTCACCGACTACCTGGACCGGGCGTTCGAGAGCGGGCTCTGGCCGCTCCTCGGCTTCCTCCTGCTGCCGACCACGACCCTCGCCTACGCGTTCGCCCGGAACTCCTTCACCGCGCCGGACGGCGGGCTCGAGGCCCTCGGCGTCATCGTGATCGTCCTCGGGGTGCTGGCAGACTTCGGGCTCCTGGGGAACGCCAAGGGCCGCGGCATCGGCCGCCGCGGCTGAGCACCGACCCGCATCCCCTCACCACGGATCTCGGGGGCGACGGGTCTGCGGCCCGGCGAGCCCTCCGAGCACCGGGGCCCGTGGAAGTACGGAGGGCCACCGTCCGCTCGAGGT
>DATLZM010000112.1:0-5171 GCA_035573995.1 Actinomycetota bacterium
CGCGACCCGGGCGTCGGCCGCCCGCCCCACCTCCGCGTCGAGCTCCTGGAGCCGGCGCCGCGCGGCCTCCCGGAGCGCGAGCCCCTCCTCCCAGCCCGCCCGCCGCCGCTCCCGTTCGGCGAGGAGGTCGCGCAGGCGCGCGGCGGCGAGGCGCCGGGACAGCTCCTCGGCCCGGGCCGTGAGCTCCTCGTGGCGGCGGGCCACCTCGGCCTGCTGCCGGAGCGGCTTGAGCTGCCGGCGGAGCTCGGCCAGGACGTCCTGGAGCCGCAGGAGGTCCTGCTCGAGCCCCGCGAGCTTCCGCTCCGCCCGCTCCTTCCTGCGGCGGTGCTTGGCGATCCCCGCCGCCTCCTCGACGAAGCGCCGGCGGTCCTCGGGGCGGGCCTGGAGGACCTCCTCGAGCTGACCCTGGCCGACCACGGTGTGGAGGGCCCGCCCGATCCCGGTCTCCGAGAGCAGCTCCTGGACGTCGAGGAGCCGCACGACCTCGCCCCCGATCCGGTACTCGCTCTCCCCCGAGCGGAAGATGGTCCGGGAGATCTCGATCTCGCTCATCGGGACGGGGATCAGGCCCCGGGAGTTGTCGATCACGAGGCGCACCTCGGCCATCCCCAGGGCCGGGCGGGTGGGGCTCCCGGCGAAGATCACGTCGGCCATCTGGCCGCCCCGCAGCGCGCGCGGGCCCTGCTCGCCGAGGACCCAGGCGATCGCGTCGACCAGGTTCGACTTGCCCGAGCCGTTGGGGCCCACGATGGCCGAGATGCCCGGCCCGAACTCGAGGGCCGTCTTGTCGGCGAACGACTTGAAGCCCCGGATCGTGAGCGAGCGCAGGAACATGCGAGCGGATGCTAACAGTGGACCCCGCGCAACCGGGGATTTCCGCTCCGCCGCTCCCGCCCCGGACCGCCGCTCCCTCGGGGAGCACGCCGACCCGCGGAGCCTCCCGCGCCCTCGCTCAGCGGACCCGGAACCCCGCCTCGCCGAGGGGCTGCTCCTCGGTCACCTCGACCCGCTCCACCCGGGCGTAGGGGGGACCCTCGCGGCACCAGGCCACCATGGCGTCCACCGCGGCGTCCTCGCCCTCGAACGCCGCTTCCACGCGGCCGTCGGGGAGGTTCCGGACCCAGCCCGCCACGCCCAGCTCCCGGGCCCGCGCCGCGCACGTGGCCCGGTAGAAGACGCCCTGCACCCGCCCGGAGACGAGCACGCGGACCCGCTTCATCCGGCGCACCATGCTGCCACCGGGGACGCGGGCCCGACCACCGCCCCCTCCCCCGCGGCGACCGCCGGGGGTACGATGGGGTCGCGATGGTGCGGTACGACCCCGAGACGGCGCTCATCGTGGTGGACGTCCAGAACGACTTCGCCCACCCCGAGGGCAGCCTCTACGTGAAGGGCGGCGAGGAGGTCGTGCCCGTGGTGAACCGCGAGGTTGAGCGGGCCCTGGAGGGCGGGGCGCTCGTGGTCTACACGCAGGACTGGCACCCCGAGACCACCCCCCACTTCCAGAAGGACGGGGGGGTGTGGCCGGTCCACTGCGTCCAGGGGACCTGGGGGGCGGCCTTCCACCCGGACCTCGAGGTCAAGGGGGAGGTGATCCGCAAGGGGACCGGGGGGGAGGACGGGTACTCGGGCTTCACGGTGCGGGACCCGAGGACCGGCGAGGAGTCCCCCACCGGGCTCGCCGACCTCCTCCGGGGCCGGGGGATCACGGAGGTCGTGGTGCTCGGCATCGCCACCGACTACTGCGTGAAGGAGACGGCGATCGACGCGGCCCGCCTGGGCTTCGCCACGCAGGTCCTCCGGGAGGGGGTCCGGGCCGTCGACCTCCAGCCCGGGGACGGCGAGCGGGCGCTCGAGGCGATGCGGGAGGCCGGCGCCGAGATCCTGGACTGAGCGACGCTCAGCTCTGGCACTGCGGGCAGAAGTAGGCGCTCCGCCCGTTGATCTTCACGCTCTCGATCGGGGTCCGGCAACGCCGGCAGGGCAGGCCGGCCCGCCCGTAGACCTTCAGCTCGTTCTGGTACTCCCCGGGCTTGCCGAACAGGTCCACGTACGCCTCGTCCTCGAGCGTCGTCCCCCGGTAGCGGATCGCCTCCTGCAGGACCTCCTGGATCGCCCGGTACAGGCGACGGACCTCCTGGGCGGAGAGCGAGTCCGACATCCGGTCGTGGCGGAGGCCGGCGGCGAACAGCACCTCGTCCGAGTAGATGTTCCCCAGGCCGGAGATGAAGGCCTGGTCCATGAGGAGCGGCTTGAGCTTCGAGCGCCGCTCGGCGAGGAGGTGCTGGAAGGCGGGCCAGGTGAACACCTGGTCGAGGGGGTCGATCGCGACGTGCTGGAGCTCCTTCACCTCGCCCAGCTCGTCCGGCGAGGCCACGAACATCTCGCCGAAGGTCCTGGGATCGACGAACCGCAGGTCGCCGCCCTGCTGGAACGTGATCACGACGTGGGTGTGGGGGGGCGGCGGCGTCCGCTTGTTCCCCCGCAGGAGGCGCCCGCTCATCCCGAAGTGGACGACGAGGACCTCCCCCGAGTCCAGGTGCAGCAGGACGTACTTGCCCCTCCGCTCGACCTTGGTGAACCTCCGCCCGATGAGCCGCGCCGCGAACTCCTTCCGCCTCCCGTGGCGGCGGATGATCCGCATCGCGTTCTTCGTGGGCCGGACCTCGACGTCGGCGATCTTCCGCCCGACCACGTCCTTCTCCAGGTCGCGGCGGAGGACCTCCACCTCGGGGAGCTCCACCTACCCCTCCTCCCCGGCCCGAGCCGCCGCGGTGAGCCGCTCGAACGCCTGGCGGGCCGCCTCCTGCTCCGCCTCCTTCTTCGACCTCCCGCGCCCGCGGCCGAAGCGGCGCCCGCCCAGGAAGACGGTGGCCGTGAACTCCTTCTGATGGTCGGGCCCCCGCTCCTCCAGCCGGTACTCGGGCAGCTCCCGGTAGTCCTGGGACGCGAGCTCCTGGAGGATCGTCTTGTAGTCCCGCTCGCCCTCGCCCCGGACGTAGGCGAGCATCCGCGGCCAGAACAGGCGCTCGATCAGCCGCCGCGCGACCCCGAGCCCCCGGTCCAGGTAGACGGCCCCGAGCACGGCCTCGAGGGCGTCGGCGAGGATGCTGTTCTTGTCGCGCCCCCCGCTCTGCTCCTCGCCCTTGCCGAGGAGGAGCAGCTCGCCCAGGCCCACCTGCCGGGCCACGTCGGCCAGGGCGGACATGTTCACGATCGCCGCCCGCAGCTTGGCCAGGTCGCCCTCGGTGAGCTCGGGGAACCGGCGGTAGGCGAGGTCCGTCACGACGAGCCCGAGCACGGCGTCGCCCAGGAACTCCAGCCGCTCGTTCGTCACCGAGACCCCGCGCTCGAACGCGTACGACCGATGCGTGAGCGCGGCCTCCCGGAGCGCCGGGTCCCGGAACCGCACCCCCAGCGCCCGGTCGAGCCGCTCGGGCGAGCCCCCGGAGGAGCCGGCGCTCACGCCCTCACTCGACCTCGACGGCCTGACGGCCGGCGTAGTGGCCGCAGTTGGGACAGACCCGGTGGGGGAGCTTCGGCCGATGGCACCGGGGGCACTCGGCGTAGGTGGGCGGCGACGCCTTCCAGTGCGCGGCGCGCATCCTCGTCCGGGCGCGGCTCTTCTTCCTCTTCGGTACGGCCATCGTCGGGTCCTTTCAGCTCGATCGGTCCTGGAAGAGCCGCTCGAGGCCGGCCCACCGCGGGTCGGGGGCCTCGGGCGGACAGCTGCACTGGCCGAGGTTCCGGTCGCCGCCGCACCGCGCGCACAGCCCGAGGCAGTCGGGGCGGCAGAGCGGGGCGAACGGCATCGAGAGCACGACCACGTCCCGGACCAGGGGCTCGACGTCGATCTCGCCCTCCTCCGAGAGCCCGTACTCCTCGGCGTCGGGGTCGGGCCGGCGCGTGAACAGCGCCTCCACCCGCTCCTCGAAGCTCCGGTCGAACTCGACGAGGCAGCGGGCGCAGCGGAGGTGCATCTCCCCGGCGAGCGCGCCGGTGGCCCAGATCCCCTCGACCACGCTCTCGAGCCGGAGGTCGATCCGGACCGGCCGGTCGACCGGGACGTCGGCGAGCTCCGTGCGGAGCCCCTCCAGGGCCTCGTCCAGCCGGACCCGGCGGGCCGAGCCCGGCCGGCCGAGAAGGTCGCGGACGTCGAGCGCGAGCACCTACCTCTCCTCCTCCACGGCGGGCTCCGCGCCACCCGGGGCGAGGTCCTCGGTGGGGGTCGCCCCCCGCAGCCGCTCCCGCCCCACCTCGACCCGCTCCAGGGTCCGGAGGAGGGCCCGGGTGGTCTCCCCGAGCTGCTCCCGGACCTGCTGGAGGGCGATCTCGAACTGCGCCAGCTTCGCGTCCACGTAGTCCTCGGCCTCGAGCCGCATCCGCCGGGCCCGCTCCTCGGCCTCGGCCAGGATCCGCTCGGCCTCCTCCTTGGCCCGCTCGACCACCGCCTCCCGCGAGGCCATCTCGAGCTGCTGCTCGCGAGCCCGGGCCACGATCTGGTCCGCCTCGGCCCGGGCCTTCGCCAGGAGCTCCTCGCGGTCCCGGACCACCCACCGGGCCTGCTTGATCTCCTCGGGGACGGCCGTGCGCATCTCCTCGAGCAGCTGGAGCACCTCGTCCCGGTTCACGAGGGCCGAGGAGGAGAGCGGCATCGACTTCGCCTCGCGCACGATGTCCTCGAGCTGCCGGATCCGGGCCGCCAGGTCCATCACGCCTCCCGCGCGAGGCGCTCGGCGAGGCGCTCGGCGACCACCGGGGGGACGAGGCCCTCCACCGACCCGCCGAACCGGGCCACCTCTTTCACCAACGAGGAGGAGATGAACGACCAGGCCGGGTTGGTCGTCATGAACACCGTCTCCACCTCCCCGCCGGAGATCCGGTGGTTCATCTGCGCCATCTGGATCTCGTACTCGTAGTCCGACACGGCCCGGAGGCCCTTCACGATGATCCCCGCCCCCCGCGCGCGGGCGTAGGCCACGAGGAGGCCGCTGAACGCGTCCACCTCGACGTTCGGGAGGTCGGCGCACGCCTCCTTGAGCATCGCCACCCGCTCCTCCACCGGGAACAGGGGCTCCTTGGCCGGGTTCCGCAGGACGGCCACGATCACGCGGTCGAACCGGCGGCTCGCCCGCTCGATGATGTCGAGATGGCCGTTGGTCACGGGGTCG
>DATLZM010000113.1:0-3745 GCA_035573995.1 Actinomycetota bacterium
CCGCCCGACCCGCGACCGCGCCCGGGCCCGGGGGGTCCGGGCTCACCCCGCCTCGTCAGAGAACCCCGAGGCCACGGCGACCCCGACGAACGCGGCGAGGGCGAACTGCGGCCCCGGCTCCCAGAGCGGCGTCGGTCGCTCGAGGAACCCGAGGAGCGGCACCTCCCTGGGCCCGAGGAGCGCGAGCGCGACCCAGTAGTGGAGCAGCAGGAGGGCGGAGGGGAGCCCGAGGCCGAGCGCGCGCCCCCACCGGTAGCGCCCCGGCCGGCGGGGCCACCGGAGGGCGAGCCCGAAGGCCGCCCCGGCCAGGGCCGCGGGGAGGACCCACTCGAACCACTTCCCGGTCTTGAACCGGAGCTCCGCGCCCGTCGCCACGCGCCAGGCCTCGAGGCGCTGCTCGGCCCGCCACAGGAGAGCCAGGGCGGCGAGGAACAGGGCGACCCGGACGAGCGCGGCGACGGGGGCGCCCCGCCGGCGGCGGGCGCGTGGGCTCAACGCGGACGCTCGGCCCCCCGCCCGCCGTCGCCGAACGACCCGCCGGTCGCGCCCAGGAGCCCCTGGAGCATCGAGGTGAACTCGGCGGGGATCACGAACTTCGTCGACGGCGAGGCCCCCACCTGCTTGAGCGTCTCGAGGTACTGGAGGCTCATGGTCTTGGCGTCGATGTCCTTGGCCACCTCGAAGATCTTGGAGAGGGCGAGCGCGAAGCCCTCGGCCCGGAGGATCGCCGCCTGCCGCTCTCCCTCGGCGGTGAGGATGGCCGCCTGCTTGTTCCCCTCGGCCACCGTGATGGCCGCCGCCCGCTGCCCCTCGGCCTCGGTCACCACCGCGCGCCGCTGCCGCTCCGCCGACATCTGCCGGGTCATCGCCTCCTGCACCGCCGGGGGCGGGATGATTTCGCGGATCTCGACGTTCGTGACCTTCACGCCCCACCGCTCGGTGATCTCGTCGAGCTTCACGCGGAGGATCTCGTTCATCTGCTCGCGCTTGGCGAGCACGTCGTCCAGGGCCATGTCGCCCACGACCGAGCGGAGGGTGGTGGCGGCGATGTTCTGCGCGGCGCCGGCGAAGTTCCCGACCTCGAGCACCGAGGCCTGCGCGTCCACCACCTTGTAGAACACGATGAAGTCGATGGAGATCGGCGCGTTGTCCTCGGTGATCGCCGTCTGGTGGGGGATCTCGAGGTAGAGCTCGCGCAGGTCCACCCACACCGCCCGGTCCACGAGGGGGATGAGGAACACGATCCCGGGACCCTTTATCCCGATGCAGCGCCCCAGCCGGAACACGACGAGGCGCTGGTACTCGCGCACGATTCGGATCGCGTTGGGGATGATCAGGACCGCGAGTCCCAACACGAGGCCCAGCCCGATCAGGAACCCGATCACGACGTCCTCCCTTCCTCGGCGGCCACCGCCGCCCGCTCCTCCGGGACCCGCTCCACCCGGAGCTTCAGCCCGTCGATCGCCACGACCCGGACCCGGGCCCCGCGCGGGATCCGCTCCCCGATCGAGAGCGCCGTCCACTCCTCGGCCGCGACCTGCACCACGCCCCGGGGCGCGAGCGCCGTGACCGCGCGGCCCTCCCGGCCGATCAGCGCCTCGGCCCCCGAGACCGCCCGCCGCCCCCGGAGGCGCAGGGCCATCTTCACCACCGAGCCCGAGAACACCCCCATCGCCCCCGCCACCGGAAGCAGGACCCAGAGCGACACGCGGGCCGAGGGCACCGAGGGGTCGAACAGCACGAGCCCGCCGGCGAGGAGCGAGAGCACCCCGCCCAGGGTCGGGAGCCCCACGCCGGGGTGCTTCAGCTCCAGCACGAAGAAGACGACCGAGGCGAGGAGCAGCACGATCCCGACGAGCTGCACGGGCAGCATCCCGAAGGCCACGATCGACAGCACGAAGAGCACCCCGCCCACGGTCCCCAGCACGCCGCCCGGGACGAAGAACTCGGCCGCGATGAGCGCGAGCCCCAGCCAGAACGCGAGGAAGGCGAGGTTGGGGTCGAGCAGCCGGTGGAGGAGCCCGACCCCGAGCCCCATCCCCCGCCGCTCGATCGTTGCCCCCGTGAGGTCCAGGGTCACGGTCCGCCCCCCGGCCACCTCGACCCGCCGGCCGTCCAGCTCCCGCAGGAGCGTCGGGACGTCCTCCGCGATCAGGTCGATCACCCCGAGGCGCAGGGCCTCCTCCGCCGAGGCGCTCGCCGACTCGCGGACCGCGCGCTCCGCCCAGGCCGCGTTCCGTCCGCGCCGCTCGGCGATGGCCACGATGTACTCGGCCGCGTCGTTCTCCGCCTTCCGCGACTCGATCGCCCCGGCCACCCCCACCGGGTGGGCGGCGCCCACGTTCGTCGCGGGGGCCATCGCCGCGACGCCGCAGGCGAGGAGGATGAACGTCCCCGCGGAGGCGGCCCGGGCGCCGGCGGGCGAGACGTAGCAGATCACCGGGACCCGCGCGTTGAGGATGGCCTGGACGATCCGGCGCATCGCGGAGTCGAGGCCCCCGGGCGTGTCGATCGTGAGCAGCACCGCCGCCGCGCCCTCCCGCTCGGCGGCCGCGATCCCCGAGGCCACGTGGTCGGCGAGGAAGGGGTCGACCACCCCCGTCACCTCGAGCTCGACCACGGTGGGCGCGGCGGCCCGGGCCGGGGCCGCCGACAGGGCCGCGGCGAGCGAGACGGCGAGGATGGCGCGGAGCCGCGTCACACCGGCATCATCCCACCCCGGCGCGCGCGCCGGGAAGCGAGGGCGCCGGGGCCGCGCCGCCCCGCGGACCGTGGCATCATGGCGAGGGCCGTCGCGCGGAGCCGCCCGCGCGGCGGCATCGCGAAGCGGCGCGACGGCCGCGAAACCGCCCGCCGCGCGCGGGCCGTATACCGGGAGGGAGACCGGGTGGACGCTCGGCAGGGGCCCCTCCTCCCGCGGGAGGAGCACGCGCTCGTCGCGGGGCTGCTCGCCGGCGACGAGGAGGCGATCCGGACGCTCTACGCCCGCTTCGCGCGTCCCGTCTACACGATGGGCTACCGGCTCCTCGGCAGCGCCGAGGCCGCCGAGGAGCTGACCCAGGACGTCTTCCTCACGGCCTGGCGGAAGGCGGCCCAGTTCGACGCGGCCCGGGGGCGGCTCTCGACCTGGCTCATGACCATCGCGCACAACCTCGCCGTCGACCGGCTGCGGCGGGAGACCGGCGTGTCCAGGCCGAACCTGGTCCTCGTGGAGGACGTGCCGGAGGTCGCGACCGAGGGGGACGAGGAGCCCGTGCTCGAGCGGGACGCGGCGGTGCGGGCGCTCGCCTGCCTCTCGGAGCCCGAGCGGCGGCTCCTGGCCCGGGCCTACTTCCGCGGCCTCACGGCGCGGGAGATCGCCGAGGCCGACGGGATCCCCCTCGGGACCGTGAAGACCAGGATCCGGGCGGCCCTGATCAAGGTCCGCCGGGCCCAGCTCGGCAAGGACCGGCCGTGAACGCGGGCGCGGGGCCCGGGGGCGCTCCGGGGCGCGGGTGGGGGCGACGGTGGACTGCCTGAACGTCCGCGACCGCCTGGCGGAGCACGCCCTGGGGACGCTGCCCGCGCGGGAGGGGCGCGCCGTGGACCGCCACCTCCGCTGGTGCGCCGCCTGCCGCAAGGAGGCCAGGGACCTCCTGGACGCCGCGGCGACCGTCGCGTTCGCCCTCCAGCCCGCTCCCCCGCCGCCGGCCGAGCTCGAGGAGCGGGTCGTGCGGTCCGTGCGACGGGCGGCCGGGAAGCCGGC
>DATLZM010000114.1:0-2995 GCA_035573995.1 Actinomycetota bacterium
GGAGGACGTGGTCTACGACGACGTCGACGACAACCTGCAGTACCTGGACACGAGCCCGCTGCACCGTCCCGACAGGCCGCTCGACTGGGGGCGGGGCTTCTACCAGTACGGCGCGTGGATCTTCTGGCGGTTCCTCTCCGAGTACCTCGCTCCCCAGGGCGTCCCGGACCCGTCGATCGTTCGCAGGACCTGGGAGTTCGCCGACGGCAGCGCAGCGGGCCCGGACCGCTACTCCGCACGGGCGGCGGCGGCCGCCGTGGCCGAGCGGGAGTGGCAGCTCCGCTGGGCGTTCGCGGACTTCGGCGTCTGGAACGTCGCACCCGACGCCTTCTACGAGGAGGGGACCTCGTACCGGGCCGCGCCGCTGGACGCCGTGCACCGGGTGTCCGGGGACCGTCCGACGACCGGGGTCCGCTCCCTCGTCCTCGACCACCTCACGAACCGCGCCGTCGCGTTCCGGCGCGGGGCCGGTGTGCCACGGTCCGCCGACCTCCTGGTCGCGGTGGACCTGCCGCCGTACCGCCGGGGGTCCGAGGCGTCGGTGATCGTGTTCGACCGCTCGGGCGCCATCGAGTGGTTCCCCGTCCGGCTCGACCGGGACGGCGACGGCCGGCGGCGGGTGGGGTTCGGGCCGTCGGTTCGAGCGGTCGTCCTCGTGCTGACCAACGCGAGCATCCGGTACCGCTGCTGGGTGGGCACCCGCTTCTCGTGCCAGGGCCAGCCCAGGGACGACGACCTCCGGGCCTGGTACGTCGCCGCCATCGCCTGACCCCGGCTCGCGCCGGGACGCGCGGCCCGGGGTACCTCGGGCGAAGGCCGGGCGGCGGGCGTTGACGGGGGGGCGGCCGCCCTGCCAGGATGCGGCCACGATGCGGGCGACGGCGCGGACCTGGTCGTGGTCCTGGGGCTCGGGGAGCCCGGCGCCGCCCCGCGCGTGAGCCGAAGACGGACGAGGAGGCGTGGGGAGGCCCCGGGCGAGACCCGGGGCCTCCGCTTTCCCCGGAGGTGGCGATGCTCGAGGTGCGGCCGGACCGCGCGACGTTCGAGGCCCTCTCAGCCCGGTGGCCGCTCGTGCCGGTCTGGACCGAGCTCCTCGCCGACGCCTCCACGCCGGTCGGCCTGTTCCCGGCCCTGGCCGGTGACGGGCCGGGGATCCTCCTCGAGTCCGTCGAGCGCTCGGAGCGGTGGGGCCGCTACTCGTTCGTCGCGGGGGACCCCGCCGCCGTCGTGGTGGTGGACCGCCGCGGCCTCCACCTGCTGGACGTCGCCCGGCCCGGCCTCCCGCTCGCCGAGCCACGGGGCGGGCTCGACGCGCGGACGGCGCTCGTGGCGCTGGCCGACCGGCTCCGCGCGCCGCGCGTGCCCGAGCTGCCCCCGCTCACGGGCGGCCTCATGGGCTACCTCGCGTACGAGGCCGCCGAGCTCCTCGACGGCCATCCCGCGCCCCACCCCGAGCTCGCCCCCTGCCCCCCGATCGGGCTCCTCGTCGTGGACCGGGCCGCCGTGTTCGACCACTGGCGCCAGCGGCTCCTGCTCGTCGCCCACGTCCCGGCCGGCGCCTACGGAGCGGGGGCCGCCGCCCTCGAAGGGCTCGCCGAACGGATCGCGGGGGCCGCGCCCGTGCCGCTCGCGCCGCTCGGGGACGGCGGGCCCGCGGGCGACGGCGAGCCGAACATGCCCGACGAGCGGTTCCGGGCGATCGTCCGGGCCTTCAAGGAGCACATCCTGGCCGGCGACATCTTCCAGGGGGTGCCGTCCAGGCGGGTGACGTTCGCCGCCTCCGAGGGGGGCTTCCCCGTCTACCGGCGCCTGCGGGTCACGAACCCCGCCCCGTACATGTTCTTCCTGGGGATGCTCGGGATGGAGCTCGCCGGCTCCTCGCCCGAGCCGCTCGTCCGGGTCGAGGGGCGGCGGGTCTCGACCCGCCCCATCGCGGGCACCCGCCCGCGGGGGGAGACCGAGGTCCGGGACCGGCTCCTCGAGCACGAGCTCCTCGCCGACCCCAAGGAGCAGGCCGAGCACGCGATGCTCGTGGACCTGGCCCGCAACGACCTGGGTCGGGTCTGCACGCCGGGGACGGTGAAGCCGACCGAGCTCATGGTCGTGGAGCGGTTCTCCCGGGTGATGCACATCGTCTCCACCGTGGAGGGGGAGCTCCGGAGCGACCTCCACCCGCTGGACGCGCTCGCCGCGACGTTCCCCGCCGGGACCGTGACCGGCGCACCGAAGCGGCGAGCGATGGAGCTGATCGCCGAGCACGAGCCCACGCCGCGCGGCCCGTACGCGGGGGCCGTGGGCTACCTCACGTTCGCCGGCGACCTGGACTTCTGCATCGCGATCCGGACCGCGGTGGTGGTGGACGGCCGGGTCCACGTGCAGACCGGCGCGGGCGTGGTGGCCGACTCGGACGCCGAGCGCGAGCTCCAGGAGACCGTGGCCAAGGCCGCCGCGCTGCTTCCGGCCGTCGCCCCCGGCGTGGTCCCAGGCGCCCCGACCGCCGCCCCCGTCCCCCAGGAGGCACCCCGATGATCCTCGTCGTCGACCACTACGACTCCTTCGTCTACAACCTGGTCCAGCTGATCGAGAGCCTGGGCCGGCGGACCGAGGTCGTCCGGAGCGACGCCGAGCCGGCCGAGGCGCTCCTCGAGCGGCGCCCCGAGGCCGTGGTCCTCTCCCCCGGCCCGGGGCGCCCCGAGGAGGCCGGCTGCTTCGTCGAGCTCCTGCGGCTGCTCCCGCCGGAGGTCCCGGTGCTCGGGGTCTGCCTCGGCCACCAGGCGCTCGGCGTCGCCTGCGGCGGCCGGGTGGACCGGACCGCCCCGGTCCACGGGAAGGCCTCCCTCGTCCACCACGACGGCGAGGGGATCTTCGAGGGCGTCCGCAACCCCTTCGAGGCCGGGCGCTACCACTCGCTGGTCGTGACCCGGGAGGACCTCCCCGCGGAGCTCGTCCTCACCGCCTGGACCGAGGACGGGCTCGTGATGGCGACCCGGCACCG
>DATLZM010000115.1:0-3986 GCA_035573995.1 Actinomycetota bacterium
GGTCACCGTCACCCGGTCGTCGTCGAAGCCCAGCCCCGGGTAGTCGGCCCACTGCGGCCCGTCCCCCGGCACGAGGTCGCCCCGGATCTTCCGGACGCACCAGGTCGAGGGGTCGGCGGCCGTGGCGTCGGGGACGGTGGCGACCACGATCCACGAGCGCTCCCGCGCATCGTTCACCGCCAGGAAGACCAGCACGAAGTGGTCGGTGTAGTGGTCGTAGACGACCTTGGGGTCGAAGTCCACGGTCCCCGCGGGGAACCGCGCCAGGTCCAGCAGCCGGAGGGGGGTGGCGAAGGCCGGTGCGGGCTGGCCCGAGCGGTCGTACACCGCGACGTGGACGTTCACCGCGGCCAGGTACCAGGTGTCCCCGAGGGCACCGGTGGGGTCGGCGGGGATCGGGAACGGGGGCTGGTTCAGGATCGCGTCGAACCCGAAGGCCGCGACCGGCTCCCGGGGCCCGGGTGCCGCGGCCCTCGGACGGACCGCCGAGCCTCGCGCCTCGGCGCCGACCCCGGAGCGGCGGGCCGCCACCCGGCCGGGGTCCAGGACCCCGAGCGGCACCCGCGGGAGGTTCACGGGCCGAACGATGGCACCGGTCCCGCGAACGCCGCGGGTGCTCAGGGCATCGTGCCGCGTGGCGCCCGCGGGGGCGGGCGGGAAGCCGCATGCCAGCCCCACACCGATCGCCAACGCCACCCCGACCCGCGACGCTCGGGACGCTCGGCTCACGTGAGAGGCAACGTTACCCCGGCCGCGGAGGTTGCGCCGCCACGAGCTGGCCACGCCCGCGTCGGGACGGCCGGCCGTGAGCCGGACGTTTGCTTCGAGGCGAGGTCACCCGTACCATCCCGACGCAACGCCCCCAGGAGGTGGTGCCAGTGCCTCGGGATGCCGTTTGCGCGGGGAGCCGCCGGCGCACGTCCGCGCGATCCGTCGCCAGGAGCTTCGGGCTGCTCCTCGCGTTCCTCGCCATGGGAGCCGCCTCCGTGCCGCTACCCTCGGCGGCGGACGAACCTCGGGCCGCGCCGGGCGCCAGGGAGAGCCGCGCGCCCGCGGCCACCGCCCCGCGGTTCGAGAAGCGGGACTTCTCCATGCCGCCGGAGGAGGCTTGGGTGCCCGGCGAGGTCCTCGTCCGGTTCCGGGAGGGGGTCGGGCGGACCCGGGCGAGGGCCCTCCACACGGCGCTCGGCGCCAGGGTGCTCCGACGGATCCCCCTCCTCCGGGTCGACGTGGTCCGCGTCCCGGACGGCATGTCGGTGCCGGCCGCGATCTCCCGCTACCTGGCCGACCCGGCGGTGGAGGTGGCCGAGCCGAACTTCCGCCTGCACCCGCTCCAGGCCGTCCCGACCGACCCGCTCTTCCCCGACCAGTGGGGGTTGCACAACACCGGCCAGTCCTTCCCCATCTCCGATCCCCCGCCCACCGAGGCCGCGGGAACGCTCGACGCCGACATCGACGCCCCCGAGGCGTGGAGCGTGACGATGGGGAGCCCGGACACCGTGATCGCCCTCCTCGATACCGGGGTCGACCTCACGCATCCCGACCTGACCCCGAGCCTGTGGGTGAACCCCGACGAGGTCCCGGGGAATGGGCTCGACGACGACCTGAACGGGTACCCCGACGACGTGAACGGCTGGGACTTCGCGGAAGGCGACCCCGTGCCCCAGGACCTCGACGGGCACGGGACGCACCTAGCGGGCATCATCGCCGCCGCCGCGAACAACGGCGTCGGCGGGGCGGGCGTGTGCCCGGGGTGTCGGGTGATGGCGCTCAGGTTCGGGTTCGACCTCGAAAGTGAGCTCGAGGCGATCGCCTACGCGATCGAGAACGGCGCGGACATCATCAACATGAGCTTCGGATGGCGCTACTTCTCGCGCAACCAGTGGGCCGCGATCGCCATCGCTGGCCTCGACGGCGTCCTCGTGGTAGCGGCGGCCGGGAACGCGCTCGGGGACAACGACATGCCCCTCGAGATCGACTTCCCTCGCGATGGGGTACTCGATTGCTGTCCCGCGTACCCCGCGAGCTACGACCTGCCCAACATCATCTCGGTTGCGGCGAGCAACGCGGTGGACGAGTATGCGTACGAGAGTGGTTGCGCGATCCGGACCGGGGACCCGGGCGCTTGCTCGTTCACCAACCTGGGACACGAGTCCGTCGACCTGGCAGCTCCCGGGGTGGATGTCCGGAGCACGTATCCGCCCGGGGCCTACGAGGTCCTCAATGGCACCTCGATGGCGGCGCCCTACGTCGCGGGCGTGGCGGGGCTCGTGAAGTCGGCGCACCCGACCTACGGGCCGATCGAGATCAGGAACGCGATCCTCAACTCCGTCGACCGCCCCGACACCCTGCGCTACGTGTACCTTCCCGGCGCTCAAGTCATCCCGGGCTCGTTCACGCTCACCGACGGCCGCGTGAACGCCCTCCGGGCGCTCAGCGCGTCGCCCGGCACCTTCATCCCCCGCTCCGACGGCAACATCTCGGGCGCCCGGCGGATGCGCGCCATCGTTCGCGGAAAGGTCGCGTGGCCGGAGGACGTGAACGACGTCTACCGGACGCGCCTGGTCCGCGGGCGGGTGTACGGGGTGTTCCTCGACGTGCCCCGCGGGCAGGACTTCGACGTGTACGTGTGGAAGCCGAAGACGCTCGAGATCTGGCAGTGCTGGGCCAAGATCCTGCCAGATGGGAGCCGGGGCACGCCGTGTCAACTGGCGAAGAGCGGGACCAAGGGTCGCGGCAAGGACGAGGTGTTCGCGTTCCGCGCGCGGAGGACCGGCACCTACTACATCCACGTGAGCTCCTGGTTCAGCCGCGGCAGGTACACCCTGGCCGTGCTCCCCCTGTAGCGAGCACGCCCACGCGCCGTTGACGGGGCGGGGGCGGGCCTGCCAGGATGCGGGCACCATGCGAGGGACGGCGCGGACCTGGTCCTGGTCCTGGGGCTCGGGGAGCCCGGCGCCGCCCCGCGCGTGACGCGACGACGGACGAGGAGGCGTGGGGAGGCCCCGGGCGAGTCCCGGGGCCTCCCCTCTTGCGGAGGTGGCGATGCTGGAGGTGCGGCCGGACCGCGAGACGTTCGAGGCCCTGTCGGCGCGCTTCCCGCTCGTGCCGGTCTGGGCCGAGCTCCTCGCCGACGTCTCGACGCCGGTGGGCCTGTTCCCCGCCCTGGCCGGCGCGGGCCCGGGGGTCCTCCTGGAGTCCGTCGAGCGCTCGGAGCGGTGGGGCCGGTACTCGTTCGTCGCCGGGGACCCCGCGGCCGTCGTGGTGGTCGACCGCCGGGGCCTCCGCGTCCTGGACGTCGCGCGCCCGGCCCTTCCGCTGGAGGCCCGGGGGAACGGGCCCGACGCGCGGGGCGCGCTGGTCGCCCTCGCGGACCGGCTCCGGGCGCCCCGGCTCCCCGATCTGCCGCCGCTCACCGGCGGCCTCATGGGCTACCTGGCGTACGAGGCCGCGGAGCTGCTCGACGGCCACCCGGCCCCCCGCCCGGAACCGGCCCCCTGCCCCCCCATCGGGCTCCTCGTGGTGGACCGGGCGGCGGTGTTCGACCACTGGCGGCAGCGGCTCCTGCTGGTGGCCCACGTCCCCGCCGGCGCGTACCGGGAGGGGGCGGCCGCGCTCGAGGAGCTCGCCGACCGGATCGCCGGGGCGGCGCCCGTGCCGCTCGCCCCGCTCGGGGACGGGGGCGCGGCCGGCCAGGGGGAGCCGAACATGGACGACGAGCGGTTCCGGGGGATCGTCCGGGCCTTCAAGGAGCACATCCTGGCCGGCGACATCTTCCAGGCCGTCCCCTCCCGGCGGGTGACGTTCCCCGCCGCGGAGGGGGGCTTCCCGATCTACCGGCGCCTCCGGGTGACCAACCCCGCCCCGTACATGTTCTTCCTCCGGATGCTCGGGATGGAGCTGGCCGGCTCGTCGCCCGAGCCCCTGGTCCGCGTGGAGGGGCGGCGGGTCTCGACCCGGCCCATCGCGGGGACCCGCCCGCGGGG
>DATLZM010000116.1:0-1280 GCA_035573995.1 Actinomycetota bacterium
GCGAACAAGCAGACCGCCGAGGCCGAGGGGAAGGTCGAGGGCTGGAAGGACGCGATCCGGGACGCGGCGAAGGAGGCCGGGATCGCCCGCGACGACGTGAGGGAGCTCGCCGGCGCCCTCCGGGGGCTGCCGCGCTCGGTCCGGGTCCGGATCCTCCTCAACACCTCCCAGGCCTACCAGGACTGGCTCACGTTCGTGACCTCGCTCAACGCCCCGCTCATCGCCCGCCTCATCGCCCTCGGGTTCACGGGCCGGGTGGGTGGAGCGACCAGCCCGGGCGGAGGCGGGGGCGGAGCCGACGGCGGGGGCGGCAGCGGATCCCGGCAGCAGCTCGGAGCCGAGGCCGGCGCGATCGTCGGCGCCCAGATCGGGGCGATCGTGCGCCGGCCGGTGGTGGTGGCCGGCGAGGGGCACCGCCTGTCGCGGTTCGGGGCGGGCGCCGAGGCGATCGTGCCCCTCGACGCCCGCGGGATCGCGATCCTCGCCGAGGCCCTCACCATCGCGCTCCGGCGGGTCTCCTGGCCGGGGGTCGAGGAGATGCGGGCCGCCGCGCGCGCGATCGCCCGGGCCGCGGCGGAGCCCCGGCCCCTCGTCCTCGACCGCCGCCGCTTCCTCCGCCAGGCCGACTACGAGGGCCTGGCCCGCGGCTGGTGACCCGTCCGTCCCCGGGGAGGTGAACGGTGGCCACCTGGCGCGTCGACCTCCACGCCCTGAACTCGCCGACCGCACTCGTCACGGGGCTGCCGATCAAGGACTCCCAGATCCGGTTCAGCTACCGGCTCAACGGCCCCGGCGCCTTCGAGGCGCCCTTGATCTTCGACGACCCTGCGGTGACCGAGGCGAACCTCGCCCCCGGGAAGCGGGAGCTCCGCGTCTACCGCGACGGGGTGCTGGTGTGGGGGGGCTACCTGTGGGCGATCCGGGTCCGCCGACCCCGGGAGCTCACGATCGTCGGCGAGGGCTACCTCTCGCGCCTCCGGCGGACCCACGTCTACACGTCGCTCCGCTACCAGGCGACCGCCCAGGAGCAGATCGTCCGGGGCCTCGTCGACCACGTCCAGTCCCAGTCCGGCGGGAGCATGGGGATCGACACCACGCTCGCCGGGAACCACACCGGGGGGAGCCTCACCAGGACCCGGACCTACTGCCGGGGCGACGCGATCTGGGACGCGATCGAGGAGCTGACCTCCCTCGACGACGGCCTCGACCTCGAGATCACCCCCTCCCCCACCTCCTCGGCGAACAAGGTCCTGAAGACCTACCAGCCGCGGAAGGGGAGC
>DATLZM010000117.1:0-33107 GCA_035573995.1 Actinomycetota bacterium
GAGCCGGCGGGCGCGGGCGTCCGCTACGAGGGGATGCCGGGCCCGGTCCTCGAGCTCGAGGTCTCGTTCGCCCCGCCGTTCCCGCTCCGCCTGTGGCGCGAGCTGCTCGAGTTCCTCCGGACGCCGGTGTTCGGCCGCTGAGGTTCAGTCTCCGGGGGAACATCCCCCGGCCGGGGACGCCGCTCTCGGCGGCTGGCGGCGCGGAGGATCTCCTCGATCCTGCGGGCCGTGTCGCGGTGGCCGCTCCGACCGGCCTTCGCGCCGATGAGGCGACGCCCGCCCAGGCCCAGGTGGACCTCGAGCGCTCGGCGGACGACCGCCGAGATCGACGAGCGGTTGAGGCGGGCGACTTCCTCGAGGCGGGCCGCGAGCTCGTCGGGCAGGGCCACCGTGACTCGGCGCACGGCACCCGTATACCAGGCCGAGCAGCCTCGCGCTCGAAGGAGGCCGGGTCAGTCGGTGTGGCTGCGGCGGCGGGCCGCCGCGAGGAGCACGACCCCCACCACCAGGAGGGCCGCCGCGAGGAGCATCCCCCAGGTCACGTCGGCGCCGGTGAAGGCGATCCCGCCGGCTCCCGGGCGCACGACCTCCACGCCCTCGACGCCCCCGCCTCCGCCGCCTCCGCCCCCGCCGCCCCCCGGCGGCGAGACCGTGGCGGTGGGGAGCACGGTCGGCGTGGCGGTCGGGGACTGCGTGACCGTGGGGGAGGGCGAGGGCCCGCTGGGCGGCGACGGGCTGGGGGAGGGCGG
Organism: Actinomycetota bacterium; assembly: GCA_035573995.1. Taxonomy (GTDB): domain Bacteria; phylum Actinomycetota; class UBA4738; order UBA4738; family HRBIN12; genus DATLZM01. The sequence continues at coordinate 750 of DATLZM010000117.1, forward strand.
GTACTGCGCCAGGGCGGCGGTCGCCAGGAGCACCACGAACGCCACCGCCACCGCCGAGCCGATCGCCACGCGACGCACGAGAACGCCTCCCTTCCGGCCGCAGGCCGAGCGTAGCCGGGATCGCTCCCCCTGCGATGCGGCGCCTGCGGTAGGTCGGCTACGCCGGAGCGACGGTCCTTCGGCCGGGGGGCATCGACGTCGGGGCGCGTCCGGAGCACCCACGCCGGGGTACGCCGCGGACCGCGTCCGGCCCAGGCCCGGGAAGGGACCGGGCCCGCGTCAGGGCGTCAGGTGAGCGTGCCCAGGACCGCGGTCATGATGCGGATCACGCCGGGGCCGGCCACCACGATGAACAGCGCCGGCAGGATGCAGAGGATCAGCGGGAAGACGATCTTCACCGGCATCTGCTGCGCCTGCTTCTGCGCCTTCTGCCGCCGGCGGATCCGCAGGTCCCTGGACTGGGCCCGGAGCACCTGGGAGATCGGCACCCCGAAGACGTCGGCCTGGACCATGGCGAGGACGAACCCGTTCAGCTCCTCGACGTCGGTCCGGGCCGCGAGGTTCTTGAACGCGTCGGCCCGCGACACCCCGAGCTGGATCTCCTGGAGCATCCGGGCCAGCTCCCGGGAGAGCGTCCCCGGCACGGTCTTCACGACCTGGCCGATGGCGGCGTTCAGCGAGAGCCCGGCCTCGACGCTGATCGTGAGGAGGTCCAGGGTGTCGGGGAGCGCCTTGAGGATGGTCTTCTGCCGGTCCTGGACCTTCCGGTCGAGGATCGCGTCGGGCCCGAAGAACCCCACCGCGGCGAGGAGGAGCGTGATCCCGATCTGCGGGAGCCGCCCCATCCCGACCGCGGACGTGACGACGATCCCGAGGACGAGCCCCGCGATCCCGCCGATCACCTTGAAGGCCGCGACCCGCTCGGCGTCCCACCCCGCGGGGCTCCCGGCGAGGACGAGCTTCCTCGCGTACCGCTCCCGGGCCCCGATCGGCGTGAAGCGGCGGGCGGCGCGCCCGGCGGCCGCGACCAGCGGGAGGATCGCCCGCTGGACGAACCCCTGGGACAGCTCCTGCTCCCGGAGGTTCGGGATCTCGCCGGGGGTCGTGGCCCCCACCTGGGCCTGGAGCAGCCGGAGGGCCCGCCGCCGCTCGGCGAGCGAGAAGTCCACGGCGAGCCCCAGCAGGAGGACCGCGCCGAACGTGCAGAGGAGCCCGAGGACGAGGAACCCGGTGCTAGACATCGATCTTCACCAACCGCTTGATCCAGACGTAGCCGAGCGCGAGGAGGCTCGCCCCGGTGATCATCATCACCCAGCCCACCCGGGTGCTCCACAGGAGGCTGATGTACTCGCGGTTCACCGCGAGCATGTAGACCGTGAGCAGCACGGGGAGCGCGATCAGCACCCACATCGAGATCCGGCCCTCGGTGGTGAGCACGTCCACCTCCCGGAGCAGCTCGTCCCGCTCCCGGACCGTGTGGGCCACGGTGTCGAGGATCTCGGCCAGGTTCCCCCCGACCTCCCGCTGGATGTTCACGGCCAGCACGGCCCAGCGGAAGTTGTCGCTCCCCACCCGCTCGGCCATCGCGTTCAGCGCCTCCTCCACGTTCCGGCCCAGGCGGATCTCGGCGATGGTCCGGTTGAACTCCGAGGCCGCGGGCTCGGGGATCTGCTTGGCCACGGTGTCCAGGGCCTGGAGGAAGCTGTACCCGGCCCGGAGGGAGCTGGCCATGATGTTCAGGACCTCCGGGAGCTGCCGGTTCATCTTGTCCTTCCGCTGGGCGAGCTTCCGGGAGAGCAGGGCCCAGGGGACGAGCCCGGCGGCCGCGGTGAAGGCCAGGACCAGGATGAGGTTCTGGAACAGGAGCAGCGAGAGGATCGCGCCGCCCACCGCGGCGATCACGGTGGCCGCCACGAACTCGCCCGCCCGGAGCGGCAGCCCGGCCTGCTCGAGCTTGTGGTCGAGCATCCCGGCGAACCCGCCGACCTGGGCCACCCGCTGGCCGACCTGGATCATCTGCTCGGGGATCCAGGGCACCGCGGCCCGCTCGGGCTGGGCCGCGAGGACCGCCTGCGGGCGGGCCACCGCGGTCATCCGGGCCGCGGCCTCCCGCTCCCGCCGCACCCGGACGCCGGTGCCCACGAGCATCACGCCGAGGAGGAAGGCGGCGAAGAACACGAGCCCGCCGACGACCGCGAGCCCCCAGGTCCCCCGCAGGAGCGGCTGGGGGGGCTCCACCGTGGGGGGCGGGCCCGCCGGCCGCGGCTTGCGGGGCGCGAGGGTCACGGCGTCCACGCTGAAGCCGGGCCCCTCCACCCGGATCGAGAGCTCGCTCCCGAAGGTCGAGGTCGAGCGGTAGGTCGCCACGTACTGGCTCGACAGCTGCGAGGCGATCGCCTCGTACAGCGCCGACAGCTCGGCGAGCTGGCCCGAGGAGTAGGTGCCGCCCGTGGTCTCCGCCAGGCGGCGCATCGTGAGGACGTCGGCGTCCCCGCCCCGGAACGCCACCGAGTAGACCGTGGTCCGCTCCTTCCGGAGGGCGGCCTCGGCGTCCGAGAGCCTGGTGTCGCCCACGTTGTTCGGCCCGTTGGCGAGGAGCACCACGTTCCGCTGCCCCTCGCCGTCGAACATCCCGGCCGCCTGGACCAGGGCGTCGAAGAGCGCGGTCCCCCGGGAGACCTCGAAGCTGCCGGAGAGCATCTGGCTCACGGCCTCCAGGTTCGGGGTGAGGGGGCTCACCACCCGGACCTCGCCGGCGAACGTGAGCACGCCCACCCGGCTCCCCGGGGGAAGCCCGGCCACGAAGGCCCGGGCCGCCTCCAGGGCCCGGGCGAGCGGCTCGCCCCGCATCGAGGCCGACACGTCGAGCGCGAGCACCACGTCGATCTCGGTGCTCGACTCGACGATCGGCTGGACCACGAGGTCGGCCACGGGCGCCCCGTTCTCGGTGAGGCGGACGGCGGAGGGGTCCACCTGCCCGCCGGGCACCGTGAACGTCACCCGGACCTCGGGGAACCGGTGGGTGTCGGTCCCGGTGATCCGGGCCGTATCCTCCTGGGCGCCGGCCGGTGCCGCCGAGGCGAGGGCCGCGGCCAGCGCGAGCGCGAGGACCGGGGCGCGTCGGCGCCTCATGCCGCCCCCCGCTGCTCGGGCGTGAAGATCTCGTGGTCCACGTACACGCCCTTGTCCTGCAGGTCGTCGAGGAACGTGGGCCGCAGGCCGGTGGCCTTGAGCCGGCCGCGGAACCGGCCGTTCTCGTCGATCCCCGCCGACCAGTCGAACAGGAAGATGTCCTGGAGCGTGATGACGTCGCCCTCCATCCCCACGATCTCGGTGATGTGGGTGATCCTGCGGGTCCCGTCCTTCAGGCGCCCCTGGTGGATGATGAGGTTGAGGGCCGAAGAGATCTGCTCCCGGATGGCCCGGACCCCGAGGTCCATCCCCGCCATCAGCACCATCGTCTCCAGGCGCGAGAGCGCGTCCCGCGGGGAGTTGGCGTGGATCGTGGAGATCGACCCGTCGTGGCCGGTGTTCATAGCCTGGAGCATGTCGAGGGCCTCCCCGCCCCGGACCTCGCCGACCACGATCCGGTCGGGCCGCATCCGGAGGGCGTTGCGGACGAGGTCGCGGATCGTGACCTCGCCCCGCCCCTCGATGTTGGGCGGGCGGTACTCCAGGCGCACCACGTGGGGCTGCTGGAGCTTGAGCTCCGCCGCGTCCTCGATCGTGATGATCCGCTCGTCGTCGGGGATGAACGAGGAGAGCACGTTGAGCGTGGTGGTCTTCCCGGCGCCGGTCCCCCCCGAGACCAGGATGTTGATCCGCCCGCGCACGCAGGCGTCGAGGAACTTCGCCACCGGCGAGGTCATGGTGCCGAACTCGATCAGGTCCTCGGCCTGGTAGGGGTCGGTGGCGAACTTCCTGATCGTGAGGCAGGGCCCGTCGATCGCGAGCGGCGGGATGATCGCGTTCACCCGCGAGCCGTCCGGGAGGCGGGCGTCCACGTAGGGCGACGCCTCGTCCACCCGCCGCCCGACCTTGGCCACGATCTTGTCGATGGTGCGGCGGAGCTGGCCCTCGTCGTGGAACTTCACCCCGGTCCAGTAGAGCTTGCCGCCCCGCTCCACGTAGATCGTGTCCCACCCGTTCACCATGATCTCGGTGACCTCGGGGTCCCGGACGAACGGCTCGAGCGGGCCGAGCCCCAGGACGCTGTCGCCGATCTGGCGGACGATCAGGAGCTTCTCCTGCGCGGAGAGCGGCACCTCCTCCTCGTCCAGCAGCTCTCGGAGGCGCTGGTGGACCATCCCCTCCAGCTCGGTGTCGGAGATCGTGGAGTCGTACAGGCGCGGCCCGAGCGATTCCACGAGCCGCTCCTGCACGCGGGTGCGGACCTCCGCCAACCGGTCCTTCTTCTGGGTCTGCGCGAGACGGTCTGCGAGGGACATGGGACCTCCTAACGTCGGAACAGACCCCGCTTCCGCCCGCCGGCCTGCTCGGCCGCGGCGGCCTCCTCGAGGGAGGCGGCGCCCGCGAATCGCGAGGCCAGGGCCCGGATGGCCTGGGCCACCTCGGAGCGGGGCTCGTCCACCACGACCGGCCGGCCCTTGTTCAGCGTCATGGGGACCAGCCGGCTCGAGGGGATCATGGCGTCCACCTGGATCTTCATCACCCGCTCCACGTCCCCCGCCTCGAGCCCCACCTTGGAGTCGGCCCGGTTCAGGACGATCCGGAACCGGTCCCGCGGGATCCCGATGGCGAGGAGCGTGTCGAGGGCCTTGGAGAGGTGCTTCACGCCCACCACGTCGAGGGCGGTGACCAGGATGATGGTGTCGGAGAGGTCGAAGCAGACCAGGGCCGCGTCGGAGTAGTCGACCGAGGCGTCCACCACGACGAACGCGAACTCGTTGCGGAGGGCGCGGAGGAACTTCCCCACCGCCTCGCCCGCCGGGGCCTCCGCCGTGGGGTCGGGCTGGGCGGCGTAGCCCCACAGGTGCTCGGCGAGCTTCCGGCCCCCGGCCCGGACGGCCTCGGGGTCGTTCGACTCCCCGAGCTGCATCAGGTCCGAGATGGAGCCCTGGGGCTCGGTCCCGAAGTAGGTGAAGACGTCGCCCATGTCGATGTCGAGGTCGACGACGGCGACGTCCTTGCCGCCCGCCATCTCGGCGAGGGCGGTGGCGAGGTTGCTCGTGAGGAAGGTCTTCCCGCTCCCGCCCTTGGAGGAGAAGATCGAGATGATCTTCCCCCGCTGCTTGGGGGCGGCCACCTGGGTCCCGATCGAGCGGAGGTTGGTGGCCCAGGTGATGGCCCGCTCCACGGCGTCGCGGAGCTCCTCGGTCCCCTGGGTGAGGTCCACGACGTCGCGGATCCCCGCCCGCATCGCCGCCGGCAGCAGCCCGTTCCAGGTGTGGTCCCGGACCAGGACGATCGCCGTGGCCGGCGCCGAGCGGCCCACGAACTCGGCCAGGCCGAGGGCGTCGGGCTCCTTCACCTCGGGCGAGAGCACGAGGACGTCCACCGGCCGCGCCGTGCTGATGAGCATCTCCTCGGCGGCCGTGCAGGACTGCACCCAGCCGATCTCGTCCGGCTCGACCTCGAGGGCGCGGGCGAGCTGCTGGCGGAACGACTGGGGCGTCCCGACGGCGACGACGGAGGGCTCGGTCACTGGGTCCTTCTCGCGAGCTGGAGGAAGTCCACCGGCCGGATGGCCTCGACGGCGCCCACGTCCTCCGGCGCGATCAGGCCGAGCCAGATCCTGCCGTTCTGCTGGGCGAACACGACCTTCTCGGCGTCCACCGGGAGCAGCTCGAGCGTGACGAGCGCGCCCTGGTCCGCGGCCTGCTCGCCCTCGGCGACGCCGGGACGGAGCACGTCGAGCACCCGGACCTCCTGGACGAGCGGCATCACGAGCCCCGGGATCCCCCGGACCTGGGTGGGCGCGGGCGCGGTGCCGCCGCGGAGCGAGCGGGTGTCGACGCCCGGGAACGACGCGTAGACCGTGACGTGGGCGCCCCGCTGGAGGGCGGGCCCCACGATCTGCTCGGCGGAGAGCGAGACCGTGACCGCCTGGTAGCCCTCGGTGAGCCCGAGGGCGCCGCCGGGCAGGGCCCCGCTCGACAGGCGCTGGGTCGGGATCTGCTCGCCGGCGAGGATGGCCGAGGTCGCCGTCTGGCCGCGGAGCTGGGAGAGGTCGGTGACGGCGCCCACCACCACGGCGTCGCGGGGGATCTCGAGCTCGCGGAACGCGCCCTGCTGGATCAGGGGGTCGAGCTCGGTCCCCGCCGGGATGTCCTGGGTGGGCACGATCACCCGGACGAGCTCCCCGCCCGTGCGCGCCTCCTCCCGCACGCCCCGGACGTAGAGGAACACCGCGGCGGTGGCCCCCGCCGCGAGCAACAGGGCCAGCACGACGACCAGTCCTCGCGATCTCATCGGTTCTCCCTTCGTCTCATCCCATGCTCGTCTTGAGCGGCGCTACTCGATGAGCTGCACGGCTTGAAGACCCAGGTTGGCTCCGCCTCCCGGGTTGCTGCCTCCGGTCTGATAGCCCTCCCAGACGAGCTTCACGCATTGCGCGCTCCTGTTGTTGGCGGGTGGGACGCCGCACTCTCCGTACACGGCCCAGTGGAAATCGATCTCCACGTTGTTCACCCTGCCGTCCGTCCACCGAAGGATCTGCGAGTTGGGGTCGTACGTGTAGTCCCTGCCCGGCTGACAGCAACCGCCGGGCCCACTGAGCGTCAGGTTCGTGATCGAGTCCGGCCGGTCCGGTGCCCGCCGCTGGCAGCTCGTCTGCGCGAAGATGCCCAGGTCGATCTGCGTGCCGGGGGTGAAGTTGACCCGGACGTTGTTCCCGCAGTCGTCCTCGCTGCCTCCCGCCTCCTGGGGCGTCAGGACGTCCGCGATCCGGAAGGCGGTGAACCCGATGATGTTGTACTTGTCCGGCGGCCCCTCCCCGGGAGCGCACGGACGGTACGAGCTCCCGCTCTTGCAGAGCATCGTGGCAGGGTCGTTCACGGGGAAGAACTTGATCTGCCCGATCTGGCTCTCAAGGTCGTTCTCCCACGCCACCCGAGAGAGCCCGGAGTCCCGGCACACGTACGTCGGTTGCGGGTAGTTGAGGCTCAGCGTGCCCGGATATCCGTTGACGATGTAATCCCTCGTCCTGGACCCCGAGTCCGGGCACCTCGCATCGGCAGCGACGTTCCATTCATCGAGGTTCATGAACCCGAACGCCGACCCGTCGAACTGGCTGATGTCGTTGTCCCACCACATATAGCAGGGGGTGCCGACCGGTGGGTTCTCCCGCACGTCACAACTCCCCTGGAACGTGCCGGCGTAGTTGACGATCGGGATCACGCCGCTCGCAGCGCCGGCTGGCCCCCAGAGGGCCGTCGCGGCCCCTCGGACGTTCGCTTGGCTGCCGAGCCCGAGGACCTGGGCGAAGAAGAAGCGCTGAACGTGCTGGTAGTCCACGTGCACGGTCCGGGCCGAGCAGTCGACCTGCCAGCCCACACGAACAGCGCCAGCGACGTTGCTGGTGGCGAGGAGGTCGGCCTTGCCCTGCGCGTAGGCATCGCCCTGTGCGGTCCCGCACTGCGCTTCGTTCCTCGCGTACGAGATGGCCGCAGCCAGCGCGGCGGAGTCGCTCGCGTTCACGAGCCCTCGCCGCTTGGCGGCGAGGCCTCCGATGTCGACCACCAGGGCCACCATGCCGAAGAGCGCCACCAGGAACAGCGCCACGATGACCAGGACCGCGCCGCCCTCCTCCTTCATGCGAACCTCGTCGATCACTCGCATCGGAACACCGCCTCGATCGGGACGTTGAGATTCAAGCGCGGGAGCAACGGGAGGTTCACCTGCATGGGCTGGATCCATGACACCTTCACCTGCCGTCCGGCCGTGTTGGAGGTGCAACCGGCGTCAGGGCTGCCATACGGCTCCACATCGACCACGATCCCGGCAGAGTTGATCGGGTACCCGGCGGCGGCGGCCACGGTTCGGTCGCGCACGGACGTCGACCCGCAGGTCCCCCCGCATCGAACGGCCGCGAAGCGGGCGCCCTCGCGAGCCGCGCCGACGTACACGTTCTTCTGGCTCCAGAGGAGGCCGAAGTTGATGATGCCGAAGATGAGCATGAAGAGCAGCGTGGCGACGATGGCGAACTCGACCGCCGCCGCGCCTCGCTCGTCCCCAGCCCGGGGACGCCGTCTGATGGACATCCGCCGCATCCTACCCTCCGGGGTCGGGGGCCGACGGATCGGGGCACGATGCCCGCACCCGTCCCCCCGTCGGGCTTCGCCGGCCCCTCGCTCCCCCTCCCCCGATCCCGGGAGAGCGAGCGGCCGGCGACCGGCCGCTCTGGTTCCGTTGGGGATGTCTCGCTTACGAGCTCCCGATGGTCTGAGCAACGCTGCTGAACACCGAGCTGGCGTTCCGCCCGAGCAGCGAGACCGCGATGATGATGACCGCGGCGATCAGCGCCACCATGAGCGCGTACTCGACGGCCGTCGCGCCGCGCTCCTCGCGGATCGACAGCCACCAGGCAAGCGCCCGCGCCTTGAGGCGCTCCAGCATGTGCCACCTCCCTTCGGTGCCTACCCGAGGCGCCGCTCCAGGTCGTGGGCGACGCCGCACCGAGCATAGGGGCTGGATCGCCCCGCAGGGATTCCGACTTTCCCCGAAGGCGCCTACGCAAGCCTACGTACACGCTCGGGATCGCCGGTTGCATCCGGGGGCAGGCCCCTTCAGCATGCCCCGAGGGCCGCCGATGGGGTGCTCGCCACGATGTCCGTCGCGATGAGATCCGACCGAAGGGCGATCGCCCTCACCCTCCGACGGGGACCGACGATGAGCACGCTTTGGTCGCTCATCGCCGCCTCCCTCCCGGGGGTCGCGTCGCTCGGCGTGCCCATGAGCACGGTCGACCTGGCCTACCACCTCCGCGCGGGGGCGGTCACGCTCCGGGAGGGAGCCCCGCTCACCCGCGACCTCTTCACGTTCACCGCGGCCGGGGCCCCGTGGCTCAACCAGCAGTGGGGCGCCCAGGTCCTGCTCCGGATCGCCTTCGACGCTTGGGCCTGGGCAGGGCTCGCCGTGCTCCGCGCCGCGCTCATCTCCGGGACGTATCTCCTGCTCCTGATGGGGTGCCGGGAGCGGGGGCTCCGCGCGCGGGAGGCGGCGTTCCTCACGGCCGGCGGCTTCGTCCTCGCGGCCCCCTACCTCGGGATGCGCCCCCAGCTCTTCGGCGTCCTGCTCTTCGCCGCCGTCCTCCGGATCCTCGACGCCCGAGGACGGAAGCCCGCCGCGCTCTGGCTCCTGCCGCCCCTCGCCGCCCTCTGGTCGAACCTCCACGGCAGCTTCCCCGTGGGCCTGGCCCTGATCGCCATCGCGGCGCTCGAGGACCTGCGGGACCGGACGCGGCTCCGACGTTCCCTCGTCGCGTGCGCGCTCAGCGTGCTCGGGACGCTCGCCAACCCGTTCGGGGTCCGGGTGTGGAGCTACGCGTTCGGCCTCACGACCAACCCCGTCATCTCTCGAGCCGTCACCGAATGGGCCCCGCCCGACGCTCGCACCATCCCCGGCGCGCTCTTCTTCGCCTCGTTGTTCGCGTTCGCGGCGTGGCTGGCGCTCAAACCGACCCGCGCGGCGTGGACGACGGTCCTCAAGGCGGGCCTGCTGGCCTCGCTCGGGCTCATCGCCGTGCGCGGGGTCGTGTGGTGGGCGATCGCCCTCCCCGTGCTGATCGCCGAGGCCCAGGCACCCGCGCCCCTGGCTCCGGCGACGTCGCCGACCTCCTCGGAGCGTAGCCGTGCCAACCTCGTCGTGATGGCCGTCCTAACGGTGGTCGCCATCCTCTTCCTCGGCCGGTGGCCGGGGGCGCTGGGCTCGGACCTCGTGAGCACCGCCCCCGGAGGTATCACCCACGCTCTCCGCGCGGCCCTCGAACCCGGAGACCGGGTCTTCAACGCGCAGATCTGGGGTTCGTGGTTCGAGCTCGCGCTCCCGGACAACCCCGTCTTCGTGGACTCGAGGATCGAGCTCTTCCCGGAGGAGATCTGGGATGAGTACTTCGCCGTCTCCAACGGCCGGGAAGGGTGGCAGGAGATCCTCGATCGTTGGGGGGTCCAGGCCGTGGCCGCCGACCGCGAGCAGCAGGATGGCCTCATCCCGCGCATACATCGAGACCCCGGCTGGAGGCTCGTGTACGAGGGGAGGGACGGGCTCGTCTTCGTGCGGGCCTGAGGAGGGCCTTGGCGCCGATGAGCGGGGTGAACGAAAGCACACGAGCGGTGGAGAGGGGAGAGCCGCCAGAGCCGGCGACGGGGGAGAGGCGCGACGAGCTCCTCCTGCGCGGTCTCATCGTCTTCGCTATCGGCGTGCTATGGCTCCGTCCCATCGCCTCGAGTTTCTGGCTGGACGAGCTCGGAACCTACTGGGTGGTGCGAGGCGGCTTCGGCCAGATGCTCGACCTCGCGTGGAGGTACCAGGGTCAGTCACCCGCCTACTACGTGGTGGCCTGGCTGGCGCGCGTGGTGGGGGGCGGGAACGAGATCGTGATGCGGCTGCCGTCCTTCGTTGCTGCGGCCCTCGCGACGATCATCCTGTCAAGACTGGCCCGCCGCCTCTTCGGCCCGGGCGCGACGTGGCTCGCAGCAGCGGTCTTCGCGGTGATCCCGGTCGTCGCCTTCAGGGCGATCGACGCGCGGCCGTACGCGTTCGCCTACCTGGCGCTGATCACGGCAACCCTATGCCTCGTCCGACTCGTCGAGGAGGGCACCCCGAGGATGGCAGTCGCGTACGGCGCGGCGGTGGCGGCGACCGTCTACTTCCATTACCTATTCGCTTTCGCCCTCCTCGGGCACGTTCCCTACCTGATGCGGCGCTGGGCCTCCTGCGATCGCCCCATCAGGCGGCGGGTGCTCTTCGCGATCGCGGGCGCCGCGGTGGCCACGGCCCCGCTGGGCGGACAGTTGCGGTTCCTGGCCCAGCGGGGTCACATCGCGGACTTCCCTCTCATCCCCGTGACGGTGGAGGGGTTTCTCCTCGCCGCGATCCCCCTGCCGCTCGCGGCGGGTGCGCTGTTCGGCGCCGTTCTCGCGCGCACCACGGGCCCCTATCAGCTCAGGTGGACGTGGACGGCCCCCGGAGCGCTCGCGCTCTGTTCCTTCAGTTGGCTCATCCCCCCCGTGGGCATCGCCGGGCTGGTGGTCCTCGGGGGGGTCCGATTCCCGTGGCCGCAGTACGCGATCTCGGCCGCGCCCGGGCTCGCCCTTCTCGCCGGGGCGGGGATCGCGGGGATTCACCCTCCACACGCTCGGAGCGCTGTCCTCTTGTCCGTCGTCGTGACCTGTCTGCTTGCTGGCGGAGGTAGGCTCCACGGGGGCGATGATTGGCGAGGAGCGGTGGCTGGCGTGAACGGCCTCGTTACGGGGCCGGAGACCCCCGTCCTCGTCCATCCGGGGCTGTTCGAGTCTGCGGACGTCGATCTCGTGGAAGACCCGGAGTACCGGAGCCTCCTCCTCGCTCCCCTCGCGGCATATCCGATCGAAGGCTCCCCGATCCTGCTTCCCCGCGCACTCACACCCGAGGTCCTGGACTACCTCGAACGATCCGTGGTTCCCCGCCTCCGCACGACCGACCGATTCTTGCTGATGACCGAGTTTCCAGAGGTCCCCTTCGAGGCGTGGTTGAACGGTCGCCTCCAGCCCCTCGGATTCGACTCTCGACCCGCAGGTACCTACGGCGTCATCGAGGTTGTGCTCTTCGAGCGCACCTAGGGAGACTGACGGCAGGCGCCGTTGAGGCAGGTCGACGTTGGATCCAAGGGACAGGGTCCGAACCTCGACCGGGATTTATCGATCAGAGACATCGGGGCCGGTTCCCCCTGCTTGAGCGGGAGGACTCGGGAGAGGCCGCTGGGGAGCTCCATAGGATGGCGTCACGGGTCCGAGTCCGCATGCTCCTCGTGGTCATCAAATCTCGTCTTCGGCACCTCCGTCGATACCGACCCGGTTCGGACATCGCGGAGTCGCTCCCGGATGACAGCTGCCCTGTCTCCGAGCACCCCTGCACGTGCATCGCGGATGAAGGCCAGGATGATCCACGCGAGTACGACAGCACGGAACGATACTGCCCAGCCGAGCGTCCACCGCGGGAACAGCTGAAGCCCGAACTGAGCGCCTCCCGCAGAGAACTCCATTAAATAGACCATGACATCTGCCACCTCGAAGGCGGCGAACAGTCGCAGATCGGGGAGCACGAGCGCGAACCAGGGGATGAGCCACAGCGAGTACTGGGGCGAGTACACCTTGCTGGTGAGCAGCAGCGCCACGAGGAACGGCAGTCCGAGGGCCCACCTCGGGAACGCGGGAGCCCAGCGCGCGGCGAGCCACCAGGACGCCCCTGCGATCCCCACGTACGCGATCACGGAGACGGTGTTGAGGACGTTGACGTCCTGGCACCACGCCGCGTGGACCGGGATGCGACAGGACACCGACCAGAGCGTGCCCAGTGTCGCGGGACGATCGGCGGCGAACCGGAGGAAGAGGCTCCACCCGCTCGGTGCCACGACGGCGAACGGCAGGTTCACCGCCAACCACGCCAACGCGGCCGCCCCGGCGAGTCCAGCGGCGCGCCGCCTGAGACCGTGGGAAACGAGATCGGCAGAGAACGGGACGACCAGGAGCGCCGGGTACAGCTTCGCCGCAGCTCCCAGCCCAAGGAGCACACCGGCTAGGTGATGCCGGCGCGAGAGGAACGCCCAAGTAGCGGACGTCGTCAGCGCAACCGCGAGCAGGTCCCAGTTCAGAACCGCGTAGAGGACGAGGGTCGGAGCCAGAGCGAAGAGGATAGCTCGTGAACCGACGGCCTTCTCCAAGACGAGCGCGGTCGCGACCGCGAGGACGGCAAGGCCGGCGGTGTTGACGAGGAAGAACCCCAAAGGCGAATCGCTGGCCAACGCCCCGCCGTAGGCGAAGAGGGCCGTCAGCACGGGGTACTCGTTCGGAGCCTCGACGTAGGGCAGCGCGTCACGCTTGAAGGTTGCTCGTTCGAAGAGAGCGGCCAAGTCCGAGTAGCAGTACGGGTGTGGGGCAGCAGGCCCCCACCAGTGCGGCGAGCACGAGGCCCGGAGGAGGACCGACAGCGCGACCGCGAGGAGCGTCGCCAGCCCTATGCGCCACGGCGTGCCCGATCCCACGGTCAGCGCGCGCCTCCACGGTCGGACGTCGATCCGTCCCCCGCATCTGACGTTGGACCCGGTCCTTGTGACCGAAGGGTAGCTACGACCATCGCCGCGAGGACCGCCGTCCGGAGGATCCCCGCGATCTCCAGCCAGGCGAGGGGAGTTCCCCCGTATCCATGGAGGCGGGCCTGCCATCCGAAATGCGTGAGGAACACGAGTACGTCTACCAAGGAGTAAGTGACGAAGAGATCCATACGCGGGAGGAGGAGCGGGAACCACGGGAGCACCCACAGCGAGTACTGGGGGGAGGCGACCTTGTTGAGCGCCAGGAAGCAAAGGAGGACAGGGAACGCGAAGCGCCAGTCGACCGCTCCCACCCAGTGTCGCCAGGCCGCCCAGGCTCCGATCACGGCGAGCGCGAAGCCCAGCGCGACGAACGCATCCAGATCCGAGGGACAGACCATCTGCCGAGTCACGAGGCTGCATCCAGTCGCCCACACGGATCCCCAGTCCGGTGGACGCGAGGCGTTGAACCGATAGAACTCGGTCCACCGCGTCGGCGCGAGGATCATGAACGGGGCATTGAGGGCCATCCACATCCCGCCCGCACCCGAGAGCAAAGGCCAGGCCGCTCCGTGGCGACCCTGCCGCCACCGCTCGAGCGCGAAAGCCGGGAGCAGCACCACCGGGTAGAGCTTGATCGCCGCTCCCAGCCCGATCAGTACCCCTGCGAGGAGGTGGCGTCGGCGCAGGAAGGCGTACGTCGCACCCGTCGCCGCCGCCACAGCCAGGAGATCCCAGTTCAGGAAGGCGTACAGGGCGAGCGATGGCGACGCGGCGAAGAACAGCGCCGACCGACCTCGCAACCGGTACAGGAGGAGCGCAGTCAGCCCAGCGGCCATCGAGAGCAGGACGATGGTCGTGGAGAAGAATCCAACGGCAGATCTGCTCAATCGCGCGGCCCCGTACATCGCCAGGCCCATCCCGACCGGGTACTCGTTCCTCGCCTCGAGGTACGGCAGCGCATCACGGCTGAACCCTCGTGCCCCGTAGATGGGGAGGATGTCCGTGTAGCAATAGCGCTCGGCCAGCACGGAGCCAGCCCCCAGGCCTCCGGTGCAAGGCGCGCGGATGATGAGGGACAGAAGCAGGATGAGGGCGGTCGCCGCTACCACCACGAGAAGGTCATAGGGACCGGAGGCCCGCCCATCCGCACCGGCTTGGGGTGCCCCGTTCGCGGCATCGGTTGACATCCCCCTCCTCCGCCCTCAGCCTGACGACCCGAGGATATCTGGGCACGGGTGGTCCGCCGTGGTACGGAACCCCATCACCGTGGTGGTCGCGACCGTGGTCGGCCTCGTCCTCACGGCGGTTTCTGTCCTCGATGCCCGCTCACCCTGGCTCGTGTCCGCGCCTCGCATCGCGTTGGCAGCCTCGCCGCTGCACCGAGTCATCGGCTCTCCCGGGAGCCCCCTTCCCCCTCCGCTCCTAGCCGCCGCAGCCCTCGCCGGCTGCGCGGCACTCGGCGCCGGCTTCGTGGCCAGCCTCCGCCTGGCGCGACGCGGCCAGCTCAGGCTCCGCACCGTCGTGCTCCTGGCGGGCCTAGCCAACCTCACCCTTGCGCTCCTGCCACCGATCTCGTCGGCTGATGTGTTCTCCTACCTGTTCCAGGGCCGGCTGTACGCGCAGGGGCTTAACCCGTACCTGGTCACCGCGGACGACCTGCGATCCGATCCCGTAGCGCAGCTCGTCGACCCGATGTGGCGGTCGACCCCGTCACCCTATGGTCCGCTCTTCTTACTTGTGGCCGCTTTCATCTCCCATCTGGAGAGCATCGCCCAGCAGGTGCTCGTCATGAAGCTCCTCGCAGCTACGGCGGTCCTCGCCGCGATGGCGTTGACGGTTAGAACCGTCGGCCGCATGGATCCCCCATCCGTCCCGTACGCGGCGAGCCTCGTCGGACTCAACCCGTTGGTCGTTCTCTCGGTGGTCGGAGCGGGCCGGAACGACTCCTTCGTCGTGCTTGCGATCGCGACAGCCGCGGCTCTCGCCACTGCGAGGTCGAGGGAGCCGGGACGACAAGCCCTGTGCCTCGCCTCGATCGTAGCTGGTGGCTTGGTCAAGCTTCCGGGCATGGTACTTGCGATCCCGGCGAGCGCCCGACGCTCAGGGGGAACGAACGAGCGTTCCGCCCGGCAAGCCGTTCGTGTGTGGACCCCGGCGGTCCTCCTGGTCGCGGTTACGATATACCCCTTCCTCCCCGAACTCGGGAGGTCCTTGAGGCGCGTCGCCATCTTCGCGAACTACTGGAACTTCCTCTCACCCGCCGCGCTTCCGCTGGCTATCACGACCCGCTTGGGCCTCGGGCAGCCGTCTTCAGCCCTGGGTGTACTGATCAGCGCGTACACCTATTCCCTGATGGTCGCGTCGCTCCTGGTGTTGGCGCTCGCGACCGAGCGTGCGCGAAGGGACCCGGACGCCATGCCGTTGGCGGATCTTCGGTCGTGGTCGGAGGTGCTGTTCCTCATCGCACTGAGCCTCCCCTCCTTCAGCCACTGGTACCTGGCCTGGCTGACTCCACTGGCTTGGACAGCCCCTCGATCGGTCCGGCGGCCTCTCGTGATCGGTTCGATGCTGGGACCGTTCTTGGACGCCATTGCCCGCCCTAGCCGTTACGTCCTCCTCTACGTCGGATTGCGTGATGCCGCGCTCCTGACGTTGGTCCCGTACCTCTTGTTCGCTTGGATCTCCTGCTTCAGAGGGGCCGTTGCTCAGAGATCCGCGGCGACACCGACGACGACGCACTTCGACCGATCCGATCATCTCGTGCACGATGATCGACACCCTGGAGGAGCCGATCGGGGGCAGTAGATGCTGGGCTCGATGAAGGCCCGGATGGGCGAGCGGAAGCGCAGCGATCTGGTCTCTCTGTTGCAGCGCGAGGGGCATCTGTACGAGTTCCTGATCGGCTGCGGGATCATCATCCTGTGGATCCGACCGCTGCGTTCGAGCTTCTGGCTCGACGAGCTCGGCACGTACTGGGTCGTCCGCGCCGGCTTGGCCGACGCCATCGATCTCGCGCTCAAGTACCAAGGGCAGTCTCCCGCCTATTACCTCATCGCATGGTTGGCTCGGAACGTCGGTCGAGGAAGCGAGGCCGTCCTGCGATCCCCATCCCTGCTCGCTGGCCTCTTCGCGGCGATCCTCGTGGGCCGCTTGGGGCGGAGGTTGTTCGGACCGAACGCCGGATGGGCATCAGCCCTCGTCTTCGCCGCCACTCCTATCGTGACGTTCAGCGCGGTGAACGCCAGACCGTACGCGTTCGCCTACCTCGCTCTCGCTGCCGCGACCGTCAGTCTCATCAACCTGCTAGAGGACAGGGGGGCACGGTGGGGCCCGGCCTACGGCGCGGCTGTCGCAGCAACCATCCACTTCCATTATCTGTTCGGATTCGCGCTGCTCGGACACGTCCCATTCCTGCTGTCCCGTTGGCCCGGTCGAGAAAGGCCCGCGAGGCGAGGTCTCTGGACGGCGCTGGCCATCTTGGCGATCCTGTTATTCCCTCTGATCTTCCAGATCCCTTACCTCCTGGCGCACGCCCGGATCCCCGACCTTCCACTCGGACGTCCGTCCATGGAAGCGCTACTGATCTCGCTCGTGCCTCTTCCGATCCTTGCGGGGCTGGTCCTCGGCTTGCTCATCGCGAGGTCGATCGGTCCCATCGAGCTCCAAGGCCGAGGTGAGCAAGGAGCACTGACGCTGGTCGCTGGACTCTGGCTCGCTGGCCCGTCGGGCCTCCTCCTCTCCTCCGTCGCGTCCGACATCAACCTCATGTGGCCCACGTACGCGAGGTCATCTGCACTGGGCGCGGCGCTCCTCGTCGGCGCCGGTGTTGCGACGATCCGCTCTCCTACCGCCCGCCGCATCGTACTTCTGCTCGTCGCCATCTGCGGTCAGGTTGCGGCCAACGGACGATGGTACGCGGACCAGGACTGGCGGGGTGCTGTGGCGGAGGTCAACGCGCTGATCGATGATCCTGGAACGCCGGTCTTGATGCACGCGGCGTTCGTCGAGGGAACGCACGTGGCCCTGCTCCGCGATCCCGGATATCGCAGCTTGCTCCTCGCCCCGCTCTCCCGCTACCCGGTACAGGGGAAGATCGTCCCCATCCCCTTCGACCTCACGGACGCATCCGAGTCCTACCTCGAGCGTAGGGTCGTACCGTCCGTGGAGGGATCTCATCGCCTCGTCCTCGTAACCCTCGAGAACGGCTCGGGTCTGACCGCCTGGTTCCAAGGTCGGCTCCAGCCCCTCGGCTTCGAATCTCGCCGCGTGGGGGACCACGGAGCGGTACAGGTGACGCTCTTCGAGCGAGGGAGACCGCACGGGGCGCGGGGTTCCTCGGCAGGGATGTCACCATGAAGCCCGACACCTCCGGCGGGCGAAGCGTCCACTCCCTTGGCCTGGAGGCGATGACCGGGGCGGCGCGGTACCGGCGATGGCTCCTCGAGCTGATCCGACCTCACTGCGGCCAGACGATCCTCGAGATCGGGTCCGGTCTTGGCGACCTCGCATCCGAGATGTCCGGCTACGCGCGCCTCGTGGTGAGCGACGTCGATGCCCACTGCCTCTCCGTGCTCCGCGAACGGTTCGACGGCAAGCCCGGCGTGGAGGTCCGCAGGTTCGACATCCTCGCCGACCGGCTGGAACCTCCGGTCGACACGGTCATCGCGGTCAACGTCCTCGAGCACGTCCTCCAGGACGGGCCAGCCCTCGAAGCCCTCAGGGCTTCGCTCGTCCCGGGTGGCACGATCGTGCTGTTCGTCCCGGGCTACCCCGCGCTCTATGGCCGCTACGACCGTGCGGTGGGCCACGTGCGGCGGTACACACCGCGATCCCTCAGCCGGGTCGTTCAAGGAGCCGGCCTCCGCGTCGAGGTGCTCAGGCCGGTCAACTTCCTCGGCGGTGTAGCCTGGTGGCTATCCGTGCGGGTGGGTGGGTGCTCCGCGCCGCGCGCCTCGCTCGTCAGGCTCTACGACCGGCTGATCGTCCCCGCGACGGCGTGGATCGAACGGCGTTGGATCCCGCCGTTCGGACAGTCCATCTTCTGCGTGGCACGAGTTCCGTGAGCCACCCCCGGGTTCACTTTCTCCTGAGCCCGAGGATGCTGAAGAAGAAGCTCGCGAGGACGACCTCGGTCCCGAGGAGGAGCGCCGTCAGCGACGGGATCACGGTCCGGAGGGTCCGGGAGGGATCCAAGGGGCCGAACGAGCCCAGGCTCCACTGGACGAAGGCCCACACGGAGCCGCCCATCCCGATCAGCAGGAGGATGCCGCCCACGGCGAGCCCGGTCTCCAGCCTGGCCACGCGGAAGAGGCGCGTAAGCGCTGGATCCTCCGGGAGGAGTCCGTGGATCGTCCCGTACACGCGGGCGAGGTACGAGAACAGGACGGCCTGGAAGCCGACGACCACCGCCATGGCCCCGTATAGGAGCGTCTGGACGTCGAACGTCACGCCGAGCGCGCGGCCGGGACCCGGGAGGAGCCAGACGCAGATCCCGGTCCCCGCCGCCATCAGCGCGAGCCCCGGGTACAGGAACAGCCACCTCGGGCTGTAGAGCAGCAGGAACCGGAGGTGACGCCAGCCGTCGCGCCAGCGCCGGAGGTGCGTCCGACGCCCATCGACCGGCCTGGACAGGGTCGTTGGCGCCTCGCCGATCTGGAGCCCGGCCAGGGTCGCCTTCACGATCATCTCGCTCGCGAACTCCATGCCCGTCGTGCGGAGGTCGAGCCCGAGGACCGCCTCCCGACGGAAGGCCCGCAGCCCGCAGTGGAAGTCCCGGACCGGGCTCCTGAAGAACAGGCGACCGAGGAGACTGAGGATCGGGTTCCCGACGTACCGGTTGAGCCAGGGCATCGCCCCCGCCTCGATCCCCCCCGCGAAACGGTCCCCCACGACGAGGTCGTCGCCCGCCCGGAGCCGCTCGACGAAGGGCGCGATCGAGGAGAAGTCGTACGTCCCGTCCGCGTCCCCCATGACCACGAACCCGCCTCGGGCGGCCCGTATCCCCGCGAGGAGGGCCGCGCCGTACCCGCGGACCGGCGCGTGGACGACGCGGGCACCCAGGCGCTCCGCGATCTCCACGGAGCCGTCGGTGCTCCCGTTGTCCGCCACGATGACCTCGCCGCGCACGCCGGTCGCGGCGAGCCCACGCTGGGCGGCTCGGATGCAGCGCTCGAGGGTCGCCGCCTCGTTGAGGCACGGCATCACGACGGACACGTCGACGGCGCGGGCCTCCGGGGTCTCTCCGCGGGCCCCGGGCGTCCGTGTGGCGGTGCGCACGGCCCTACTGCGGCGCGCCCACCGTGACCAGGCCGGAGCGGGCCGCGGTGAGGATGGCGCCCACCCGGCTGTTCACGCCGAGCTTCCCGTAGATCCGGCCCAGGTGGGTCGTGACGGTCCGCTCCGCCACCCCGAGCCGCCGGGCGATCTCGCGGGCCGTGAGGCCCTCGGCGGCGGCCACCAGGACCTGGAGCTCCCGGTCGGTGAGCTTGGACTCGACCTCCCGCCGCTGCTCGATCCCGTCGGCAATCTGCCCGACCCACTCCGGGGGCGGGCCGACCAGCACCATCTCGCCCCGGGCGGCGGCCCGGATGGCCTGGAGGAACTCCACGGGGTCGGCCCGCTTGTCCACGTACCCATCGGCCCCCACGAACAGCGCCCGCGAGATCGCGACCTGCTCGGCGTTGGCCGCGCAGGCGAGGATCGCCGCCTGCGGCAGCCGCTCCCGGAGCGCGCGGATCAGCCAGAACGAGTCGTGGCTCCCGTTCATCCCGAGCGCCACGAGCACCACCACCCGGCTCCGGCGGATGCGGCGGACCGCCTCCACGGCCTCGTCGATGGAGCCGGCCTCGGCCAGCACCTCCATGTCCGGCCGCTCCCCCACGAGCAGCGCGATCCCCGCCCGGACCACGCCGAGCGGCTCCACGATCACGATCCCGAGCTTCCGCCTGGAGGCGGCGTCTTCGTCCGCGGCCCTCGGGTTCCTCGATGCCATCCTTGAGCTTCCATTCGGCGGGCGGGGCCCGCTCCTCGAGGAGGAACGGTACCGGAGGCGCCGTAAGGGTTCCATCACCCGAAGAACCAGGATCCGCCATGCGAACGTCGTACGTCGTTCGACGTAGTCGCCCGCCTGGGTCCTCTTCCCGGGCGTCCGCCATCAACGCTCGGCGCGCTCACGGGGCTCGCCGGGGTCCCTGCGGATCGCGCCGGACCTATAGTTGCTCGCGTGGGTGGGCATCGGATCGCGGGGGGTCCATCAGGCGAGCCCGACCGACCGGGAGAGCCGGCGTGGGAGGACGTCCTCGACTGGCTCAGGGACCTGCGCGAGGATGCGTTGGAGAGCATCCTGCGGCTCTCCCCCCGTGTCTGGTTCTCGTTCCCCGGCGTCGTCCGCCGCGTGCGCCTCCTGTCCCCCGAGGAGCTCGACCCCTCGCTGGACGACGCGGTCGCCAGGCACGCGATCTCCGACGACGAGGCGGAGCATGTCCGGATGGCGGATCTCTTACTCGCCGGCCGCTCCGCCCCCGAGGGAGAGCCCGTCTTCCTCGTGGTCGAGGTCGCCTTCCAGGTGGACCGAGCGGACGTGGAACACGCGGTCGCCCGCGCCGACATCCTTTCGCGCGTTGGCCACCGTGCCTTGGCGGCGGTGGCCGGGATCCGCGTCACGGCCGACGGGGACGAGGCCGCTCGCAGCCGTGGCGTATGGCGGGTGATCGATCGCAAGACGTACCCACCCGGGCAGCCGGTCCGCGCCGGCGCCGCGTAACCGTCCCCCTATCCCGGCGACCGCTCGAGCCGACAGGACGACGGCCGCGTCGCTCCTCCGTCCCCCTCAGGCCGGAAGATCCTGCACGGCGCGGTAGCCCTCCTGTATCGCCGAGTGGGTGTACGCGAAGGCCTGGGAGTCGCTGTTGGCGATCGCCACGTTCCGGAACGGGGCCCTGCCGCGGACCTGCGGCTGATCGGCGAACGGCCCGTAGGCGGCGGGGTCCCACACGGACGTGAGCTCATGCGCGTACCCGTAGTTCCAACGGTTGATCATGATCGACTCGACGTCCCGCTCCGGATCGAAGTCCCCACCCAACCTGTTGACGGTCCGGTCGATCACGTCGAACAGAGCCGACTCGAGTTCCTCGAAGGTCATCTCGAGCAGCTTCTGGCGCCCGACCTCGTACGCGGCGAGCTGAGGGGTGGTGTCGTGACCGGTGGGCACGACGTTGAACTGCAGGATCGCCGGTCGATCCGGCGTGTTGGGTGTCGGCCCGTACACGGAGCCGAACCGCGCCCCCGCGACCAGGGTGGTGCTGTCCCAGAACAGCGACGGCCCTCGCGGCGTGACGCTGAGGACCTGGGCATCGGCGAAGGCCTGCCAGTTCCTGAGCCCGGCCCGGCCGTAGATCAGGGGAACCTTGCGTGCGTAGCAGAGATCCTGGATCTGCTGGGCCGGCAGCCCCTTGACGACCCTCGCCGTGACCCGGTTCCAGCAAGCCATGATGACGTGCTTGGCGTGGCAGAAGAACGCTTGGCCGGCACCCGGCCCATCGAGCACCTCGTACTCAACCTTGGCGAGGTCGTTCCTCCGTTCAGCGGGCTTGACCTGGAACACCAGGCTGTTCAACCGGATGCGGACGTCGTTGGAGGGCTGATCGAGCTTCGAGTAATCGAGCCTGGCCAGGATGACGTTCTCCTGGTTCGGGGGCCCATCCGGGAACGCGTCCGGGATCAGCTTGCTGACGAGGAGCCGAAGGAGCGAACTGTTCCCATCCGGCCACAACCGTGTCGGCCCCGAGTTCGACATGTTGTCCATCTGCGGCGTCCGCCCGATCCCGGGGAACCCGTTGTCAGCGAGCACCTCCGGATCGGGAAGCCCCAGTGCGGGTGAGAAGCCGGGACGCCCAAGCATCCAGTTGTCGGCAGCGGACGTGGCCTGCGCGCCCGCGCCAAGGAGGCCGTGGGACCCGCGCTGGTACTCGATGATCGCCTCTTCCGGCGCGCCCAGGTAGTCCATGAGCCACTGCTTGTACGTGATGGTGGTGAGCAGGTGGACACGCTGCTCGGGAGTCATCCCCGGTCCGTGCTTCAGAGCGATCCAGTCCGTCGTGGTGTCCGTCTGGATCCGCACGATCGCATCCTTCGCCGCCTGGCTGTACGGAAGCCGGTTCACGTACGCCGTCCAACCGTCGACCGTGTTGGGCTCGAACCTCGCGCGTGCCACGACGTCGGTCCCCCAGTCTTCGGCGGGGAACAGCAGCATGGGACGAAGTCCGTAGGAGCTCGGGATGCCCGGCCCGGTGGTGGAGGGGAAGTTGTTGGGGTCGACGCCGCAGAACGCGAGGATCTCGAGCGCCGCTTGGTTCGGCGGGACGTCGAGGAACGCACCGGACGGGCGACCCCAGGTGCCGATGCTGTCGAGGTTCACGGTGCCTCCGTTGCGGAGGAGCATCGTGTCCCCCCCGCCGAGCCCGGCGTCGGGGATGTGGAACTCGTTGCGGTGCGAGTGACCGCCGAAGTCCGGCTGGGCGTCGAGGATCAGGATCTTGGAGTTCGGTCCGAAGCGGTCCCGGTAGAACTTGGCTGCGGCCAAGCCGCTCGCCCCCGCGCCGACGATCACACAGTCGTAGACCTCGCCCGTGTTCTTCGTCTTCCGCTTGATCCCCGGCCCACCCACGACGCTGTGCACGTCGTCGGGGTTGGGAGGCCCGTCGATCTTGAGGATCTCCGCGATCATCCCGTCGGGCTGGCCCTTCAGCCCCACGGCGATCGGCGGGTAGTAGT
Source organism: Actinomycetota bacterium (assembly GCA_035573995.1). Taxonomy (GTDB): domain Bacteria; phylum Actinomycetota; class UBA4738; order UBA4738; family HRBIN12; genus DATLZM01. The sequence continues at coordinate 23,773 of DATLZM010000117.1, forward strand.
CCGACGGGAGCGGCCCGGGTGGCTGCGGCGCACCCCTCTCGGCCGCGAGGGCCATCGCCTCGGCCCCCGTCAACCACGGCTTCGCCGCCGCGATGGCCAGACCAGCCGCGGTGACAGCCACGCCATCGAGGAACTCACGGCGGGTGATCCCGTCCTTGCGCTCCCTTCCCTGCCCCTGCCCCGCTCCCATGACGCCCCCTTCCCCTTCCGTTGCCGAGCCGTCGGGCGGGAGTACAGAGGGACAGCTGCGCGCCTGTCAACTGGACGGATCGGCCTGATGACGACCTTCATGTTCGCCATCCCGGTCGCTCATCTTCGCCGGCCGACCGCTGCTGTCGACGCGGGTCGTCGCTCCCACGGTGAGGGCGGGATCCTAGCCGGGGGGTTCGAAGGCGGGGCCTCCCGGCCCGGGCGGGGGCGCCCCCTCGCGGAGCCAGGAGAAGCCGGGCAGCAGCGCGAACGGGCGCGCGTGGCGGGCGGGCTCCTCGCCCTCCTGGCGGATCCGCTCGGGGTCGCCCTGGCCCAGGAACCGGGCCGCCTGCGCGAGGTAGGGCACCCTGGCCGGGTCCACGCCCATGAGCCGGGCGGCGGTCACGTCGGTGGCCACCGGGTCGTCCCCGAACAGCAGCACGCCGGCCCGGACCGGGGTCCCCTGGATCGGGCCGTTCCCCTCCATCCCCACGATCCCGTCCACGATCGCGAGGCCGGGGCGGACGGCGGCGGCCACGTCGACGATCGCCTCCTGGATCCCCGCCCAGTGGAGGACGTTCTTCGGCCACCCGTACACCCGGCCCGGCACGCAGCCGAAGCAGTTCTTGAGCGAGAGCGTCACCCCCGCCCAGTGGTGGGTCTTCATCTTCGGCATCGAGACCACCAGGTCGGCCTCGACCACCGGCCGGGGGAGCCAGAGCGCCTCGAGCGAGGAGAACCGGCTCGCGAGCGGGAGCCGGACGAGCTCGGCGGCGTTCAGGTCGACGAAGGGGGCCCCGACCTCGCGGAGCGCCTCGAGGAGCCCCGACTCGGCCACGACGAGCTCGGTGTCCCGGCGGTGGCCCGGGCCCTCCGCGACCACCACCGAGGCCGCGCCGAGGCGGCGGGCGGCGAGGACCGCGGCCGCCACGAGCCGGGGGTCGGTGTTGATCGTGGTCCCCTCCACGAACTCCACGAGGTTCGGCTTGAGGAGCACCCGCCGTCCGCGGAGGTCAGCCCCCACCGCCCGCAGGCCGTCGAGCACGAGCGCCTCGAGGTCGGCCTCGTAGGACGCCGCCGGGACCACCGCGACCCTGGCCTCCCCGGGCGGGGGGAAGGCGGCGTGGTCCCAGGGCTCGGGCTCCCGCCGGAGGAACCGGTAGCCGAGGAGCCCCGCGAGGGTCGCCGCGAGCCCGGCGTTCGCCGAGCGGACCAGGAAGTCCCGCCGGCTGATCCGACCGCTACGGGAGGAGCTGGAGGGCATCGACGTGGCGGGGTCGCATCGCGGCGAAGTGGCGGTGGTCGAGGGTGACGAGCTTCGGCTCCCCGAGCCGCTCGACGATGGCGAGCACGGCGGCGTCGACGAACCCCACGCCGAGGTCCGCGTAGCGGTCGAGGAGCGACCGGATCCTCGGGACGTCGGCCGGGCGCACGTCCTCGACCAGGTACGCGCCGGCCTCGATGTCCCCGAGCAGGGCCAGCATCGGACCCGGGCCCATCCGCGTGCGGACCAGGTGGTCGACCTCCGGGAGGACAGGGGCCGGGATCACGAGCACCTCGTCGGCGCCCTCGATCAGCTCGCGGCACCGTCGGTGGTCGGCCTCGTCGCGGTCGAGCGACGAGTAGAGGGGGCCGGTGTCGAGGATCAGCGCCACGGGGCTGGGGGCTGTGGCTCCGTCGCCAGCGTGGACGCCACCCGGTTCGGCCCCGAGGATCCGATCCCGAGGCTCCTGGGCTTCGGGCGGTACTGCCGGGCCTTCTCCTCGAGCGCCTCGCGGACGACGTGCGAGAGCGGTACCCCCCGCTCGCGGGCGAGGGCCCGGAGCCGCTCCATGGTCCGTTCGTCGGCCATCACCGTGGTGCGTATCATCGCGCATAAGTATGTCGGATGCTATGACGCCCGTCCACATCCGGTCCGGCCTCGGCTCACGGCCCCTCCACCCTGATCCGCTCCAGGCCCTCCCCGGTCGCGATGGCCGCCCAGGCCAGGGCCACCACGTCGCCCAGGAACCCGGTCCGCGCGAACCGGCGCCCGAGCGCCCGCTCCACCGCCCCTGCCTCGGGATCGCCCGCCAGGCGGAACGCGGCGAGCGCCTGGGCGAGCGTGAGCCCGCCCCGCTCGGCCGGCCACAGCCGCCGGAGCGTGGCGAGCCCCCGGGCCACCGCGGGGAGCTCGAGCCCCTGGAGCCCCAGGAGCGCCACGGCCGTGGTCTGCGCGTAGGGCGGGATCTCCTCCCCCAGCACGACCCGGTTCCCGTAGTTCCACCCCCCGCCCACGCACTCCCGGTCCTCGAGGAGCGCCACGCCGTCGGCGATGGCGGGCCCGGCGTCGGGCCGGAGGAGCCGGAGCGCGAGGACCGCCCGGGCCGTGGGCTCGACCCAGCCGAACGTGTCCGGGGTCCACCCCCACCCCGCGACGTCGGGGCGGTGGGGGATCTCGGGGGTGTCGGGGACCCGCTGGGCCCGGTTCCGGAGGAGGTGGTCCAGGGCCCGCTCCCGCGCCGGGCCGGCCGGGAGCGCGATCGCGGCGAGCGGGGTGGCGGCGTCGCTCACGTCCCCCGGGATCCGCAGGCCGAACCCGCCGTCCGGCGCTTGGTGGTCGAGGAGCCAGTCCCGGGCCCGCTCGTCGTCCAGGGCGATCGCGGCGAGCGCGGTCGGCTCGGGTTCCGCGGGCTGCCCGGGGCGGGCCCCGAACCCGCCGTCCCCCGCCCGCGCCTCGAGGAGGCGGCGGCGGAGCTCCGCGCGCAGCTCGCTCCCATCCACGGGTCAAGTATCGGCCGAACGCGCCCCTCACCCCAGCCGCGTCCGGCGGTGGGCTTCACCCCAGGTCGATGAGGCCGAGGCCGGCGGCCTTCCAGATGGCCTGGACGCGGGAGTCGGCCTCGAGCTTCCGGTAGATCTTCGTCACGTGGGACTCCACGGTCCGGGGCGAGATCCCCAGGCGCCGGGCGACCTGCTGCATCGTGAGCCCCCGGGCCAGGAGCTGGAGCACCTCCCGCTCCCGCTCGGTCACCAGGGCCTCGGCCTTGGTCCGCCGCCGGGTCTCGCGCACCAGCCGGCCCAGCTCCTGGATGGCCCGCCGCTCCTGCTCGGGCGCGAACACCCGCTCGCCCCGCCCGACCCGTTCGATGGCCGAGGCGATGTCCCGCACCCCGGAGCTCTTCACCAGGAACCCATCCGCCCCGGCCCGCATCGAGGCGAGCACCGCCTCGCCGTCGGTCCGCCCGGTGAGGACGAGGATCCGGGTCTCGGGGCGCTCGGCCTTCATCCTCCTGGCCACCTCGAGCCCGTCCACGCCCGGGAGGATCAGGTCGAGGACCACGACGTCGGGGTCGAGCGCGGCGTGCGCCTGGAGGGCCCGCTCGCCGTCGGCCGCCTCCCCCACCACCTCGAGGAGCGACGAGGCCTCGCAGGCCAGGCGGACCACGTTCCGCAGGATGGGGTGATCGTCGACGATGAGGACCCGGAAGCGCTTGCTGGATCCCCCGACGCCCCCCGCCATGACCCCCAAAGGCTACCCCGCCCCGGAGGCGGCGGCGCTCGCGAGGAGCTCAGGCCGGCTTCGACATCGGGACCAAACCGTGGCGCCAGGCGAGCGTCACGGCCTCGATCTTCGAGTGCACCCCGAGCTTGGCGAGGATGCTCTTCACGTGGCTCTCGACCGTGAGCCGGCTTATCCCGAGGGCCTCGGCCACCTCCCGCGCCGACGCCCCCTCGGCGAGGGCCCGGAGGATCTCCGCCTCCCGGGGGGTGAGCCTGGCCAGCGCCACCTCGGCCGGCACGACCCGGCTGGGACCCTCGATGGCCTCGAGCAGCCGCGGGAGGTCGCTCGCCGCCATCACCACCTCCCCGCGGGCCGCCCGCCGCACGAGCCCCGCCAGGTCCTCGACGGGCTGGTTCCGGCGGAGGAACCCCACGGCGCCGGCGGCCAGCGCCTCGGCCAGGACCCAGGGGGATCCGCCGTCGGTGAGGAGGATCACCTTGGCCCCCGGGACCGCGTCCCGGATCCGCGAGACGTCCGCGGCCGGGTCGCCCTCCGGGTCGTCGGCGCCGAGGAGCACGACGTCGGGTCCGAGCTTGCGGAGGCGGGCCGGCGAGGGCTCGGGGAGGACCCCGACCAGCTCGATCCCCGGCTCGCCCCCGAGGGCGTGCCGGAGCCCCTCCGCGAACATCCCGTGGTGGTCCACGACCAGGACCCGGACCCGCTCGGCCATCGCCTGATGCATCGGCGCGTCGGGCCCGGGACCTGAGCCCCTGAAGGGAACGGACCTGGCCGTAGGGGTCGTACCGTATGTGGCGTGAAGAAGACCACCGTGTACCTCGAGCCCGAGCTCGACCGAGCGATCGAGAGGCTGGCCGTGCGTGAGGGCGTCTCCAAGGCGGAGGCGATCCGCCGCGCCCTTCGGGATGCCACGCGCGGCCTCGAGCCACCGAGGATCAGGGCGATCGGGGTGGGCAGGGGGCCCGGCGACGTCGCGGGCGACGTGGACCGCCACCTCTCCGAGACCGGGTTCGGTAGGACGTGATCGTCCTGCGGTGGCCCGGGCGCCGTTCGACGAACGGCACTTCCGGGCGATGAGGCCGCTGCGCGGCCCCCGGGCGTTCCGTCTGCTGCCCGCGGACGCCTGACGCCCGGCGGACCGCCGCGACGACGCGGACGACCGGCCCGCGCGGTCGGCGGGGGTCGTCGTCGGCGGCCGGAGCGGGGATGATGGGAGCGATGGGCGAGCGCCGACCGAACCGGCTGATCCACGAGACCAGCCCCTACCTGCTCCAGCACGCCTACAACCCCGTGGACTGGTACCCCTGGGGCGAGGAGGCGCTCGAGCGCGCGCGTCGGGAGGACAAGCCGCTCCTCGTCTCGATCGGCTACGCGGCCTGCCACTGGTGCCACGTGATGGAGCGGGAGTCGTTCGAGGACCCCGCGACCGCCGCGATCATGAACGAGCACTTCGTGTGCGTGAAGGTGGACCGGGAGGAGCGGCCCGACCTCGACGCCATCTACATGGACGCCGTCCAGGCGATGACGGGCGGCGGCGGCTGGCCGCTCACCGCGTTCTGCACGCCCGACGGCCGCCCGTTCTACGCCGGGACCTACTTCCCGCCGGAGGACCGCCACGGGCTCCCCGCGTTCCGCAAGATCCTCCTCGCGGTGGCCGAGGCCTGGCGGGAGCGGCGGGACGAGGTCCTGGCCCAGGGCGAGCGGGTCCTGCGCGTCGTGGGCCAGGGGGCGCGGCTCGCCGCCCGGGAGGAGCCCGGGGAGGAGATCCTGCGCGAGGCGTTCGAGCTCCTCCGCGGCGCCTTCGACCGGCGCTTCGGCGGCTTCGGCGGCGCGCCCAAGTTCCCCCAGCCCATGACCCTCGGGTTCCTGCTCCGGTGCCACCTGCGGGGGATGCCCGACGCGCTCGAGATGCTCACCCAGACCCTGGACCGGATGGCCGAGGGCGGGATCTTCGACCAAGTGGGCGGGGGCTTCCACCGGTACGCGGTGGACGCGGCCTGGCACGTTCCCCACTTCGAGAAGATGCTGTACGACCAGGCCCAGCTGGCCCGGCTGTACGCGCGGGCCTGGCAGGTGACGGGCGAGGCGCGGTACCGGCGGGTCGCCCAGCGGACGCTCGACCACGTGCTCCGCGAGCTCCGCTCCCCGGAGGGCGGGTTCTGGAGCTCGCTCGACGCCGACTCCGAGGGCGAGGAGGGCCGGTTCTACGTCTGGCCCTACGAGGAGCTCGTGCGGGTGGCGGGCGGGGGCGATCTCGGGCGGGCCGTGGCCGCCTGCCTCGGCGCGCGGCCCGAGGGGAACTGGGAGGGGACCAACGTGCTCTGGCGCCCGGTCCCGGTGGCGGCGGTGGCGGCCGAGCTCGGGCGGGACCCGGAGGAGCTCGAGCGGGCCGTGGAGGAGGCGATCGGGCGGCTGTTCCGGGCGAGGGAGGAGCGGGTCCGCCCGGCCACCGACGACAAGGTGCTCGCGGGGTGGAACGGCCTGGCGATCTCGGCCCTGGCCGAGGCGGGGCGGGCCTTCGGGGAGCCGCGGTACGTGGAGGCGGCGGTCGAGGCCGCCCGGTTCGTCCTGGCGGAGCTGCGGGGGCCGGACGGGCGGCTCGCGCGCGCCTGGCGCGAGGGGCGGCGGAGCGGGCCGGGCTTCGCCGACGACCACGCGCTCCTGGCCGAGGCGTGCCTCGTGCTCTACGAGACCACGTTCGAGCTGCGGTGGTTCGAGGAGGCCCGGCGGCTCGCCGACGAGCTGCTCCGGCTGTTCCACGACGAGGAGGGCGGGGGGTTCTTCCAGACCGGGGCCGACCAGGAGCGGTTGGTGCTGCGGCCCAAGGAGCTTATGGACAACGCGGTCCCCTCGGGGAACTCGGCCGCGGCCGACGTGCTGCTCCGGATGGCGCTCCTCACGGGCGAGGAGCGGTACGAGCGGGCGGCGGCGGGCGCCCTCCGGGCCGTGGCCGAGGGGATGCGGCGGGCACCGACGGCCTTCGGCCACGCGCTCCAGGCCCTCGACCTGTGGGTGGGGCCCGCGCACGAGGTGGCGATCGTGGGCGACCCCGCCGCCCCGGACACCCGGGCCCTCGTCGAGGAGGTCACCGTGCGCCGGTTCCTGCCGAACCGGGTTCTCGCGGTGGCCGCGCCGGGCGACCAGGCGGCCCGGCGGGCGGTCCCGCTCCTCGCGGGGAGGACGACCGTGGACGGGAGGGCGGCGGCCTACGTGTGCCGGCGGTTCGTCTGCGAGCTGCCGGTGACCGAGCCCGAGGCCCTCGCCGCGCGGCTCTCCGCCTGAGCGGCCGGCCGGCGCCGACCCCCGGCGGAGAGCCGGACCGATCCGAGCGCGGCGCCGGGTGATGGATCAGGTCTTCGTCCCATGACCTATCCTCGCCGGCGGGTGAAAAGGACGCAGATCTACCTCGACGAGGAGCTCGACCGCCGGCTCCGGGCAGCGGCGGCGGCGGAGGGGCGGTCGGCATCGGCCGTGATCCGCGACGCGGTCCGCGCGTACCTCGACCGCACGCGGGTGCCGCCCTCCGACCCGTTCCGGGCGCTGATCGGGGCCTTCCAGGGACCCGAGGACGGCGCAGAGGAACACGACCTCTACGTGTACGGCCACGGGAAGCGCCGGTGAGGAGCGTCCTGCCTCGACGCCGCTAGCGCCGTGGTCGCACGCCGGGCGGGCGCGCGTGAGATCTTCGGGTTCGACGCCGACTTCCGGGCCCTGGGCTTCGACCTCCAACCCACGGCTTGACGGGGCAGGCCGCCGCCGGATATCGTTCGGAGTCCGAAGTAGTTCCCGCCCGGCGAGCGAGGAGGTTCGACATGGGCACGGCTGCCGCGGAGATCCCCGGCTACACGTACGGCACCCCCGAGGCCGCGCGCTCCCCGGTGAGCGAGGACGACCTGGCGAAGCTCGAGGCCGCGACCCTCTTCTCCGAGGAGGACGCCCGGTACCTCCGGATGGCCGGGGAGGTCCTCGCCGACCAGGTCGAGGACGTCCTCGACCTCTGGTACGGGTTCGTCGGCTCCCACCCTCACCTGGTCCACTACTTCGCCGGGCCCGACGGCCAGCCGGACGCCGGGTACCTGGCCGCGGTGAGGCGGCGGTTCGGGAGGTGGATCCTCGACACGTGCGAGCGGCCGTACGACCGGGCCTGGCTCGACTACGCGGAGGAGATCGGCCTCCGCCACCACCGCACCAAGAAGAACCGGACCGACGGCGTGTCCTCGGTCCCCAACATCCCGCTGCGGTACCTCGTGGCGTTCATCGCCCCCATCTCGCTCACGATCAGGGACTTCCTCGGGAAGAAGGGGCACCCGCCCGAGGAGGTGGACCGGATGCACCAGGCCTGGCTGAAGGCCGTCGTGCTCCAGGTGGCGCTGTGGAGCAGGCCGTACGCGGGCGAGGACTGGTGAGCCGAGGCGCGGCGGCGCCCAGCCACGGAGCTCGGCGGCGCGGCGCGGCGAGGGCCTTCGAGGAGGAGAGCGGACCGCTCGCGGCCCGGCTCGTGACGGGGTTGGCCAAGATCGGGCTCGCGCTCAAGCACGGGGCCCGGCGGGAGGCCGGCGCCCGCGGCCTCTCCCCCACCCAGGCCGAGATCCTCGCGCTCCTCCGGCGTCCCGGTGGGCCGGGGACGCCGGCCGCGATCGCGCGCGAGCTCGGGGTCGGCCTCCCCACGGTGAGCGAGGCGCTCGGGCCGCTCGTGGCGAAGGGCCTGGTCCGCAGGGAACGGTCGGCGGCCGACGGGCGGGCGGTGGAGCTCTCGCTCACCCCCGAGGGGCGCGTCGAAGCCGAGCGGCTGGCCGGGTGGCCGGACTTCCTCCTCGAGGGGATCGAGGCGCTCTCGGGGGAGGAGCAGGCGGTCCTGCTGGGGGCGGTGGTGAAGCTGATCCGGAGCCTCCAGGAGCAGGGGAGGATCCCGGTGGCCAGGATGTGCCCCACCTGCCGGTTCTTCCGCCCGAACGCCCACCCGGAGGACCCCGAACGCCCCCACCACTGCGCGTTCGTGGACGCGCCCTTCGGCGACCGGTCGATCCGGCTCGACTGTCCCGACCACGTGCCCGCGGCGTCGTGATCCGGCCCGTTCGGCCGGGCGCGCCGTCGTGACCCTGCGTCCCGCCGCGCCGGGGGCTCGTCCCACCGCGGGCCGGCGCCGACGCTGCCCCGGCTATCCTTGGGCCATGGCGAAGCTCGGACCCGGCGATCCCGCGCCCGCCTTCGCCCTCCCCGACCAGTCCGGCCGGACGGTGCGGCTGGAGGACTTCCGCGGGCGCAAGCTCCTCATCTACTTCTACCCCAAGGCCGACACCCCGGGGTGCACGGCGCAGTCCTGCGCCGTGCGCGACGCGAGGGAGGAGCTGGCCGCGCTCGGGGTGGACGTGGTGGGGATAAGCCCCGACCCTCCAGAGGACCAGGCCGCCTTCGACCGGAAATACGGGCTGGGGTTCCCGCTCCTCTCCGACGCCGACCACGCCGTCGCCGACGCGTACGGCGTGTGGGGCGAACGGACCCTCTACGGGAGGAAGGTGGTGGGCGTCATCCGCTCCTCGTTCCTCGTCGACGAGGAGGGGAGGATCGAGCGGGCCTGGTACCGCGTGCGGCCCGAGGAGACGGTGCCGGAGGCGCGGGCGGCGCTCGCGGGCTGAGCGGAGGC
>DATLZM010000118.1:0-7746 GCA_035573995.1 Actinomycetota bacterium
GGCGAGCCCGGGCACGGCCCCGACCGTCGCCCCGATCACCGTGACGCCCCCGCTCGCGGCCTCCGCCCGGGCCTCGGCACGGCTGGGGCTCCGCACCCACCGGCCGTCCCGCTGGACCCAGGTGAACGCGAAGGCGCCCGCCAGCCGACCGCAGGGCCGGTACTGCAGCGCGGCGAGGGCCCGCCGCGCCCGGGGCGGGGGCTCCGCCCCGGCCGCCGCGTAGGCCTGGAGGACGAGGGCGGTGGAGTTGGCGTCGGTCACCGCGAGCGTCCCGAACGGCCTGCGCCGGTGGTCGAAGCGCCACCCGCCCTTCACGCCGTCCCGGGCCAGGTCGAAGTACCGGAACGGGTCGCGGCGCAGCCGGACCGGCGGGGCCACCTCGAGGGCCATCACGGCGTAGGCGGTGGAGTTCGTGTCGGTGACGCTGAGGTCCTCCTCCCCCGAGGAGCAGTGCCGGTCGTCGGTGGCCGGGTCGTAGGGGGCGTCGAACTGCCAGCCCCCGTCGGGGCACTGGGCCTCCGCCAGCCAGCGCGCCGCCCGCCGCGGCACCGGCACCCCCGCCGCGGCGAGCCCGAGCATCGCGAGCGCCTGGTCCACGACGCCCACGCCCTGGTCGGTCCCGTACCGGCCGGTCTCGGGGTCGTAGGCGGCCTGGATCCGCTCGACCAGGTCGACGCCGCCGAACGCCCGCGGGTCGCGGCCGGCCGCCACCGCGGCCATCGCGACCTTGCCGAGCTGCCCCACGGACGAGATCCCGGGGGCCTGGCCCTCGAGGAACGCGAGGGCGTCGGCGACCGCCTGCGCCCCCCGGCGGGCCGCCGCCAGCGCCAGGACGGCGTCCGCGGTGCCGCCCACCGGCGAGAAGCCGGGGATCGATCCGTCGGCCTGCTGGCGGCTCGCGATGTAGCGTGCGGCGAGCGCGATCCGCTCGCGCCTGGTGACGGCCCCCGACGGGAGCCCCGAGACGACGACGGCGCCGGCCACCGCCGCGACCAGCGCCCTTCGCAACCGGTTCCCCATGGCACCTCCCTCACCCGGCCCTCGCCGGGCGCGTCCGGCCCACCGAGGTCGGGTGTCGGGCGGCACGGGGAGCCGCCTGGCCCTCCACCCCGCACCTCGAGGGCGACCGGGCCCTGCGTCGTCGCGGGCGACCTGGCTCGTCCGCCGGAGCGGACCTACAGTTGCGGGGCAGCGCCGGACTTCGACCGGACTTCGCCGCGAGCGACGCGCGTGTATGCGGTTGCACCCATCCTAGGCGGGTGCGGAGGCGGCGGCAAGGTGCGCCGACCCGGCGGGCCCAAACGGGGAGGGGGCCGACCGGCTCCGGGGCGTGGGACGATGGGAGCCGTGGACACGGGGCTCGTCGGTCGCACCGCGTTCGCGCTCCGAGACCCGCTCCCCTGGCGGGAGGTGGTCGAGGTGGTGGAGACCGCCGAGGACGCGGGGTACGCGGCGGTGTTCCTCCCCGAGACCCGCGGGCGGGAGCCCTTCGCGACGCTGGCGGCGCTCGCCGGGGTGACGGAGGGGCTCCGGCTCGGGACCGGGGTGGTGCCCATGGGCGCCCGCTCGCCGGTCGCGACCGCGATGGCCGCGGCCACCGTGCACGAGGTCTCGGGCGGGCGCCTCGTGCTGGGCATCGGCACGGGGGACGCGGGCCCGGGGGCCCTGGAGCGGCTCCGCGCCTACGTCGCCGCCGTCCGTCGCCTCCTCGCGGGCGAGCGCGCCGACGTGGACGGACGCCCCGAGCGGCTGTGGCTCGAGCTGCCCTCCCCGCCCCCGGTCTGGATCTCGGCGCTCGGGCCGCGGGCGATGCGCCTCGCCGGGGAGATCGCCGACGGCGTCCTGCTGAACTGGTGCCCGCCCGAGCGGGTGGCCCTGGCCCGGGAGCGCGTCCGGGAGGGGGCGGAGGCCGCGGGGCGGGACCCGGCCGCCGTGACCGTGGCCGTCTACGTGCGGGCCTGCATCGGGCCCGACGAGGACGCCGCGCTCGCGGCGCTCCGGGCCCAGGCCGGCACCTACGCCTCCTACCCCGCCTACCGGCGGCAGTTCCACCAGGTCGGCCTGGGCGAGCTCGCCGAGCGGGCGGCCGCCGCCCACCTGGCCGGGAGGCCGGGGGAGGTGCCAGAGGCCCTGGTCCGCGCCGTGTGCCTGCTGGGCGATGCGGCGGCGGCCAGGCAGCGGTTCGCCGCGTACCGGGAGGCGGGGGCGGACCTCCCCGTCGCGTACCCGGTCCCCTGCCTCGATCCCCGGTCCTCCGTCGTGGGGACGCTGCTGGCCCTGGCGCCCGGGCGGGAGGGCGGGGATCCGGCGCGGGACCGGATGGGGTAAACTCCCGATTGGCACGGTCCGCACCGTGGAAAACGACGGAACCGAGCAGGGGACGACGACGGACGGAGCTGGGACGGGAGGAGCGAGCCGATGACGTACGTGATCTGCGAGCCCTGCATCGACGTGAAGGACAAGGCCTGCGTCGACGAGTGCCCCGTGGACTGCATCTACGAGGGGCCGCGGATGCTCTACATCCACCCCGACGAGTGCGTCGACTGCGGCGCGTGCGAGCCGGTCTGCCCGGTCACCGCGATCTTCTACGAGGACGACGTGCCGGCGGAGTGGAAGCAGTTCACGAAGATCAACGCGGAGTTCTTCGACGAGTCGGTGACGGGGCTCGGCTCCCCCGGCGGCGCGGCGCAGGTGGGTCCGGCGCAGGTCGACCACCCGGTGGTCGCGGGCTGGGCCTCGGCGGGCTGAGGCCTCACGCGGGGTCGGGGAGCAGGCCGGGCCGGGCCCGCTCCCCGGTGAGGTCCGCGGGCCAGCGGCGTCGCTGCCGGGCGGCCAGCTTGACCATGAGCTCGATGGCCCGCGGATCCTCCGAGCCGGGTCGGGACTCCACCACCCCGTTGGCCACCGCGCGCTCCCAGATGTCCTGGCCCCGCTCGGTCCGCACGATCGTGAGGGTCCACCCCTCGCGCTGTCCGAGCCCGCCGAAGGAGATGTCGGCGTGCTCGGCGGCGAAGTCGGGGCAGCGCAGGCAGCCCCGCCGCGTGAAGGCGTGGGCCTCCTTGAGGGGGTAGGAGAGCTCGCGGCCGTCCCTCGTGTAGAAGAGGATCTTCCCCTTCACGTTCACCCGCACCAGGTCCTCGAGCGAGAGCCCGAGCCTCCGCTGGGCGATCTCGACCATGAGCCCGTCGTAGGTGAAGGTCTTCGAGCAGAGCAGCCCGAAGGTCCAGGCGATCTTCCGCCGCCACTTGTTCACCCGACGGGCCTCGAGGGAGCCGGTGACGCTCGCCTGGCAGGACATCCCGACCAGGGCCACCCTCGAGAGCCCGAGCTCCGCGGCCTTCACGAGGGCGAGGGGGTTGGCGGAGTACGTGTAGCGGGAGCCCGCCGTGGCGAGCACGCCCTCGCGGTCGGTGACCACCGTGGGCTCGGCGTCCCAGGGGCGCTCGTCGGAGAGCTTCGACGTGCACGCGCCGTCGATCTCCCCCCGCTCGAGCCCCCAGATCAGGAGGGCGGAGACGACGCCGCCATCCTGGCCCTGGGCCAGGACCTCGGGGTCGGTGGCGCGGGCCAGGACGATGTCGCGGTAGCGGCCGATCACCTCCTCGGGCCGCCGGGTCTCGCCGAAGAGGAGCCGGTCGATCTCGGGCTCCCACTCGCGGAACCGGGGGCAGGCCCGGGTGCAGATGTCGCAGCCGCGGTCGCCGTGGGAGCAGGCATCGGGCCCGTCCTCCTGGAGCTGCACGGGGACGTTGTCCTCGTAGCCGAGGACGTGGAAGGGGCAGGCCACGATGCAGGCCGTGCACCCGGTGCACAGGCCCGTCAGCACCACCTCGTGGTAGAGGTCCCGCCACTGGGTCTTGTCGGCCGAGGTGGGCATCCGGACACGCAGCATACACCGCCGGGCGGGTGTCTCGACGTTGAGACATCTCTGGGCCCCCGTCGCCCGTAGTCCCCGGTCGAACGTGGGACCGGAAGGAGGTCGGGATGCCCGGTGATCGACGGATCGTGGCCGCGGCCGTGCTGGCCCTCGCGCTGCTCGCCTCCGCCTGCGGCGGGGGCGCTGCGAGCGGTGGCGGGGGCGGCGGGTCGTCGCCCAGCGCCGCCGGCGGCTCGTCGCCCAGCGGCGGCGCGCTGACCATCGGCGGCGAGGAGGCGAACGACCACGGCTCGAGGGACGTCTCGGGCGAGACCGAGGTGCGGCTCGAGGCCGACGACTTCTACTTCGAGCCGACGGTCCTCGAGGGCTCGGCGGGCCAGCAGCTCACGATCGAGGTGGAGAACGAGGGGAACGCGACCCACACCTTCACGATCGACGAGCAGGGGATCGACGAAGAGCTGTCCCCCGGCGGCTCGGCGACGGTCACCGTGACGTTCCCCGACTCGGGCCAGGTGGTCTTCTACTGCCGGTTCCACCGGACCCAGGGGATGCTGGGGGCCCTGGAGGTCGGCTGACGGCGGCGGGGCTCGGCTAGATCGCGAAGGACTCGCCGCACGCGCACTCGTGCTTCGCGCGCGGGTTGCGGACCCGGAGCCCGCCGCCCAGGAGGGCGTCGTCGAAGTCGAGGGTCGACCCCTCGAGGACCTGCGCGCTCCTCGGGTCCACGAGGACGGTGAGCCCGCCGGCCCTGATCACGTGGTCGTCCGGCCCCGGTCCGTCGGCGAACGAGAGCTCGTAGGTGAGGCCGGAGCACCCGCCGGCCACGACCCGGACCCGGAGGGCCGCGTCGGGGCGGCCTTCCCGCTCCGCGAGCTGGCGCACCTTCCGGGCGGCCTTCTCGGTCACCTCGAGCACGGGGCGCGCGTCGATCTCCACGCCCCAAGGATAGCGGGCCCGGCCCGCGACCGGCCCCCGTCGCCCGCCTCCCGGGGCCGCGACGAGCGCCGCCGGGCCACCGGCCGCGTTCAGCCGACCTGCTCCTCGAGCTGGATCGCCGCCCACCGCACGGACTCCGAGAGCGTGGGGTAGGCGTGGATCGCGTCGGCCAGGGCCCGGACCGGCACGCGGCCGGCCATGGCCGCCACGACCTCGTGGATCATCGCCCCCGCCTCCTCCGCCACGACGTGGCCGCCCACGAGCTCGCCGGTCCGGCGGTCGGCCATGAGCTTCACCAGCCCGTGGGTCCGCCCGTCGATGTGGGCCCGTTCGTTGTCCTCCAGGCGGGCGGTGGCCGTGGCGACGTCGTGGCCGGCGGCCCGGGCCTCGGCCTCGGTGAGCCCGACGCTCGCCACCTCGGGGTCGGTGAACGTCACCCGGGGCACCACCCGGTAGTCCCGGGGCCTCGGCCTCCCCAGGATGTCGTCGACCACGAGCTCGGCCTCGTAGCTCCCGACGTGGGTGAACAGGAGCTCCCCGGTCGCGTCGCCCGCCACCCACACGTGGGGGGCGGTGGTCCGGAGGGTGTCGGTGAGGAGGGGCCGACCTCGGGCGTCCAGCTCGACCCCGGCGGCGGCGAGGTCGTGGCCGTCGAACGCCGGGCGCCGCCCGGTCGCCACGAGGAGCCGCTCCGCCCGCACCTCCCGGCCGCCCTCGAGCGAGAGGACGAACCCCCCGTCCCCGCCCCGGCCCACCCGCTCCGTCCGCGCGCCGACCTCGACCCGGATCCCCTCCTCGCCCAGGGCCGCCGCGAGCTCCGCCGCCGCGTCGGGGTCCTCGGTCGGCAGGACCTGGGGGAGCAGCTCCACGAGCGTCACCCGGGAGCCGAACCGCGCGTAGAGCTGCGCGAACTCGGCGCCGATGGCCCCGGCGCCCAGGATCGCCAGGGAGGCGGGCACCCGCTCGGGCTCCCAGATCGCCTCGCGGTTCGTCCACACCGGGAGGTCCCGGAGGCCCGGGACCCGGGGGAGGGCCGGCTCGGTCCCCGTGGCGAGGACGACCCGCTCCGCCTCGACCGCGGTGCCGTCGGCGAGCTCGATCCGGTGGGGGCCGGTGAGCCGGGCCTCCTGGAGGAAGACCCGCACGCCCATCCGCTCGAAGGGGGCGGGCCCCTCCCCGGACTGGGCGTCGATCACGCGACGGACCCGCTCGCGGACCGCGGCGAGGTCGACCTCCACCCCCTGCACCCGGACGCCGAACCGGCCCGCGTCGCGAGCCATCGCGGCGATCCTGGCGCTCCGGAGCATCGCCTTGGTCGGGACGCAGCCGTGGTGGTTGCACTCCCCGCCCAGCTCGGCCCGCTCGGCGATCGCCACGCGGAGGCCGCTGCGGCGCGCGAGCTGGAAGGCGACCTCGGAGCCCGTGCCCCCGCCGCCGATCACGAAGACGTCGAAGCGTTCCACGTCCCTGGCTAACCGCGGGTGGGGCCGCCTTCATCCCGGCGGGCGGGGTGGAGCGCGGACGCGAGCCGTGGGGGCCGACCGCCCGCAGCCTCTACGATGGCCGCCGATGCCCTCCCCCGACCTCCGCGCCCGTCTCCGCGCCGCCCTGGAGCAGGCCCCCCGGCCCGAGCCGGCGCGGGGCGACCGGCTGGCCGCCGTGCTCCTCCCGCTGGTCCGCCGGGGGGAGGTGCGGGCGGTGTTCACGCGGCGGACCGAGCACCTCCCGCGGCACGCCGGGGAGATCTCGTTCCCCGGCGGCCTGGCGGACGACGCGGACCCCGACCTCGAGGCGACCGCCCTCCGGGAGCTCGAGGAGGAGCTGGGCGTGGCCCCGGAGCGGGTGGAGGTGCTCGGGGCGCTGCCCCCGGTGCACACCACCGTGAGCGGGATCCTGGTCGTGCCGTACGTGGGCATGCTCGCGGGCGACGAGGCGTTCCTCCCGAGCGAGGAGGAGATCGCCGAGGTGCTCGAGTTCCCGCTCGCCGCCCTCGCCGCGGCCGAGGCCGAGGTGGCCTGGCCCGTGGGCGACCACGTCTACCGGGGGTTCGCCTACGAGATGCGGGGGGCGACGATCTGGGGGCTCACGGCCCGGATCCTCCACGAGCTGCTCGAGATCCTGCGGAAGGAGGCCCCGTGGACGATCGCGCCGTGAACCGCCGGCTCCCCGCCGACCCCGAGCTCCGGGCGCTCCTCGGCGACGCCCGGACCATCGCCGTGGTGGGGCTCTCGTCGAAGCCCTGGCGCCCGTCGCACCGGGTGGCCGCCTACCTCCAGCGCCGGGGGTACCGCATCGTGCCGGTGAACCCGAACGAGGTCGAGGTCCTCGGCGAGCGGGCCTACCCGTCGCTCGAGGCGGTGCCCCCGGAGGTGCGGATCGACGTCGTGGACGTGTTCCGCCGGCCCGAGCACGCGCCGGAGCTGGCCCGCCAGGCCGCCCGGGTCGGGGCCAAGGTGCTCTGGCTCCAGGCGGGCGTCGTGAGCGAGGAGGCCGCGCGGATCGCCGAGGGGGCCGGGCTCTCGGTCATCATGGGGGCGTGCATCCACGAGGAGCTCCTCCGCCTCGACGAGGAGGCGGCGGGCTCGGCGGAGACCGGAACGGAGGGGTGAGATGCAGCGCTGGGAGTACTTCGTGGCGCCGCTCCTCGAGCACAACCCGGGCGAGATCCTCAACACGTTCGGGGAGGACGGCTGGGAGCTCGTCTCCGTGCTCCAGATCGAGAACCCGATGGGGGGCCGGTCCCTCGTCGCGTACCTGAAGCGCCCGAAGGCCTGAGCCCCGAGCGCGGAGCCCCGGGCTCACGGGCCCGGCGGGCGGAGGCGGCGGGCCGACCACAGCAGCGCCGCCACGAGGCCCGCGAACACGAGGAGGGCCGCGACGGTCCCGGCGCCGGCCCGGCCCCCCGGCCCCCCGCCCGCGGGGGTCCCGGCGCC
>DATLZM010000119.1:0-2189 GCA_035573995.1 Actinomycetota bacterium
GCGACGATGCGGTCCCTCCCGCCGCACCCGGAGGTCCCCGGTGCCCTCGAGCAGCTCCGAGCCGCCGGGTTTCCCCTCGCCACCCTCACCAACTCCCCGTCGAGCATGGCCCGGGCCCAGCTCGAGCACGCCGGGATCGCCCGGCTCTTCGACCACGTCCTCTCGGTGGAGGAGGTCCGCCGGTACAAGCCCGCCCCCGAGCCCTACCGCATGGCGGCCGAGCGCCTCGGCCTCCCCCCGGCCGAGGTGCGGTTGGTGGCGGCGCACGACTGGGACGTCTGGGGCGCGATGCGAGTGGGCTGCCGTGGCGCCTACGTGGCGCGGAGTCCCGGGCCGTTCGCGTTCGGGGAGCCTCCCGACGTCGTGGGCCCCGACCTCGCCTCGGTGGCCGACGCCATTCTCGCGGTGGACCGGCCCTGAGCCTGAAGGGGCGGCCCTCAATAGGTACCGCGAGGCGGCCTGACGTTCCTCCCGCTCCCGGTGGGCCTCGAGGGCCCGGCCGCGCATCTCCTCGAACTGGGCCCGGGCCGCGAGGTGCTGGGCCCAGAGCGCGGCCTGGATCCCGTGCAGTCGGTCCATGCGCCCAGGGGTGCGGGTGCGGGCTCAGGCGACGGGCGAGCCGGGCGCGCCCCGCCAGTCGTAGGGGCTCACGTACATCGTGAGGGCCTGCCTGTAGTTGGCCCGCTCGAACCCGGAGGGGTCGGAACCCCGGGCGTGGCTCATGCTGCCCTGGCCTGCTCGATGGCGGCATGGCCCCGCTCGTCGAACCAGGCCCGGACGCCCTCGAGCACGGCACCCAGGTGCTCCGGCCCGTACTTGAACAGGGCGGAGGCCATCATTACGACGTCCGCTCCCACCAGGTCTCCCCGATGGCGTCCTTGATCGCGTCGATCGCCTCGTCCTGCGGGAGCACGCCGGAGAGCCCGAAGAAGCAGGTCTGGAGCACGGTGTTGATTCTGGCCCCGAGCCCCGCCTGACGGGCCACCCGGTAGCCGTCGACGACGAAGAAGCGGAGGCGCTTCCCCATGATCTGCTCCTGGACCTCGACGGGGAGCCGATCCCACCTCGTCGGGCCCGTAGGGGCTGTCCAGGAGGAACGTAGCGCCCGGCTCCGCCACCCCCAGCACGTCGATCGGGTCGAGGAACCTGAACTGGTGGCAGGCGACGAGGAGGGGAAGTAGCTTCCCCGGCGGAGCTTGGGGATTTGGAGGTCGATCGTGCCGGCCCGCGTGTCCCAGCGGCGCTCCCGGTAGCCGCCGGCGGCGGTTCACCCACTCCCCCGAGCGCTCCCCGTAGGAGGCCCCGCGGGACCCGCATCGGCCTCCGCCGAGACCAGCGCCCGGACGAAGGCGCGGACCATCTCCCGCAGCAGGTCCGCATCGGCCTCCTCGAGCTGCTTGCGGAGCCACTCGAGAGGGTCCATCGTGGTATCGACCACCGTTCCCCCTTCCGAGCTGCCCTATCGGTCTCGGAAAGGATGGAGCGGTGGTCACCTGGTTCAAGGACCTCCCGTGGCCACCTCGTACACCACGCGCGTGGACTCTAAGCGAAGCCGATCAGGGTCGAGCGACCCGTGTGATGGCCCTGACCGGCAGCTCCGCGAGCTTCTGGAGGTCGTTGAACTCCGGGTCAGCGGACTCATAATCCGCCCGTCAGGCTTGCAGGGCGAACTCCCCTCGCAGGACGGTCCGTGTGCGTACGGTTCGAATCCCCCCTCCGACACCATCTACCTGCGCTGTTCCTGCACTCCCGGCACTCCGCCACCGCGAGCGCCAGCGGACCGTCGCCTACCCCTTCAAGTGCAAGGCCGTCATCCGTGCGGCGCCCGGCATCCGCCGCGCCGAACATCGCCGACAACACGACCCCGAGGGCCGACGGCCCCCGGGCGTCGAGGACCGCTCCCCCTAGCCCGGCGCCGACTAGGTACCCCAGCTGCTGCGCGGCCGCCCGGACCCCGGTCGAGACCACGGGCCGCGACCCGCCCAGCTCGAGGCCCCAGGCGCTCCCGGCCAGCGTCCTCGCACCACCGACGGCGGCCATCGCCGCGAACAGCGCGGCGGAGATCCCCAGCGACGGCCGCGCGGCGAACAGCGCCAGCACGACGGCGCCGGCGAGGAGGGCGATGGCGCCGGCCGAGGTCCGGGCCGACCGCTCGACCCACGGGCGGGCGGCGAAGTTCTCGGGGAGGT
>DATLZM010000120.1:0-3310 GCA_035573995.1 Actinomycetota bacterium
ACCCTCACCCTCGCTCGTGCCGACGATGAGGGGACCGCGACCGATGCGTAGGGCGACCGCCGACGCCGTTCTCAAGCCGCACGTCGTGGTCCTCGCGCTCGCCGGCCTGGGAGGCGCGGAGCGCTGGGTCGACACCGAGGACATCGCGGTCCGGGCCAGGGAGCTCGCCCCCGAGGCCTTCTCCTGGCGGAAGTACCCGGAGCAGATCGACCTCGACGGCGTGCGGGTCGCCCTCCACGACGCGGCGAAGGAGCGCTACGGGCACCTCGTGGAAGGGTCCGTGCGGTCGGGCTGGTCGCTCACCCCGGCGGGGGTCGAGTGGGCGAAGCGGGAGGGCCCGTCGGTGCAGCGCCGGCTGGCCCGGGCGGTCGGACCCGGCCGCCGCGACGAGCAGCGCGCGGAGACCAGGAAGCGCGCCTTGGAACGGGGCCGGATCCGGAGGCTGGCAGCCTGGCGGCTGTGGGAGGCGGGGCGACCGGTCGAGCGACGGCAGGCGGAGGCCGTCTTCCGGGTGGACTCCGAAACCCCGCGTCGAGACGTCCACCTCAAGGTTCAGCGGATCGTCGAGCTCCTCGGGGAGGATCCCTCCGTCGGCTCGTTCGTCCGGGGGATGGCCGTCCTCGTCACGGGCCCGGCGAAGGGGAAGCGCCCCCGGCGCCGCAGGGAGGCATCGTGACCGAGGAGCTCAAGGTCCGCACCCACGTCGCCCGCGACCTCCTCCAGACCGCGCAGCTCTTCCGGAGCCCGGAGGCGGCTATCTGGGAGTACGTGGTCAACAGCATCGAGTACGTCGACCGGGGGGTCCATCCCGAGGTGGTCGTCCGGATCGATCGGGCTGCGGGCGAGGTCGTGGTGGCCGACAACGGTCGAGGGATGGACGTCGCCGGACTGCAGCACTTCTTCACGATGCACGCCGAGAACCCAGACCGGAAGCGGGGGAAGCGGGGGCGCGGGAAGTTCGGGACGGGCAAGGCCGCGGCGTTTGGGATCGCCAAGAAGCTCCAGGTGCGCACCGTCCGGCGGGGCAGGCGCAACGTGGTGGAGCTGGAACGCAAGGACATCGAACGGTCGGGCGGGGCGGAGATCCCCGTGCGATGGGTCGAGCGGGACGTCCCGACCCAGGAGCCGAACGGCACCGTGGTCACAATCTCGAAGCTCCTGGTCCCCAAGATCTCGCAGGAGCAGGTCGTCCGCTACATCGAGCGACAGCTCCCGTTCTTCCGCCAGGATCCCGTGGTGGTGGTGAACGGCCACCGGTGCGAGGCGCGTCGCCCACAGGCGGTGAAGACGTGGACGTTCCGCCCGACCGAGGAACAGCGGAAGCTGCTGGGGAACGTGACGCTCGAGGTGGGGGTCTCGGCGGCTCCCCTCGACGAGGGGTTGTACGGGGTGGCCGTGACGACCGCCCCCGGCGCCCTGGTGGCGGTGGAGACGGCGGGGATCGAGAAGAAGGAGTTCGGCACCTATCTCTTCGGGGAGGTCGAGTGCCCGGCCCTCGAGGACGAGCGCTACGAGCTCGCCCCCTACGACGCGACCAGGAGCCTCACGCTGAACCCGCAGCACCCGGTCGCCGCGGTGCTGATCGGCTTCATCGGTGCCTCTCTGGAGCAGGTGCGGGAGGCGCTCGCCGAGGAGTTCCGCCACCGCCGCGACGAGCGGGAGTTCAAGGAGCTCCAGCGGCAGGCGGACCGGATCGCGCGCATCCTGAACGAGGACCTCGCGGAGATGCGCGAGCGCTTCGCGGAGCTGGCTGCCCTCCGCCGCCGAGGTAACGTCTCACGCGCCGGCGCGCAGTCCGCGGGCGAGGACCCTGATACGGTCGCCGAGGGGGGCGAGGAGCCCGGGATCCTGGACGAGGTGGAGCCGCCGGGGGAGGCGGAGGCCGCTGCCTCGGGGCGGGAAGCCCCCGACATCGCCCGCCGCGGTGAGCCGGATCCCGCCGGCCCGGACCGCGTGGGGCCCCGGGGCGGGGAGGGCGGACGCCGACGGGCGCGGGGCGGGCTCCGCGTGGAGTACCGCAACCTCGGGGAGGACAAGGACCGGGGGCTCTACGACTCGGCGGAGAAGGTGGTCCTGATCAACCTCGACCACCCAATGGTGGCGGCCGCCCGGGACGCCCTCGGCATCGACGACCCGGGCTTCCTGCGCCTGGGCTACGAGATTGCGTTCACCACCTACGCCCTCGGGCTGGCCCGGGAGCTCCTGGCCAAGGACCCCGAGCTGACCGGGGACGACGTCCTCTTCGAGGTCCGCGACACGCTGCGCCGCGTCACCCGCCGCGCCGCAGCGCTGTACCGGAAGACGGTACGGTGATGAGCCTGGGGGCGCCGCCTCGTCGGTAGCGTTGGCGCTCCCCTGCCGGGCGACGAGCTGCCGGAGGAAGCCGGCTCGAGCGAGGCGACTATGGGCGATTGGAACGTTCCCAGCGAGATTGACTGGTTCAAGCACGAGCTCGCGAGGCTGCACGTCGACGTACAGCACCAACTCAAGCGATGGCGCCGAGTCGCGCCTCTGCTATGGAAGCACTACCGGGAGGAAGGAGGGTCCCGGGAGGAGGCGGCAGGGCTCCACCTCGCGGTGGAGAACGCCACGCATCACTTGCTGGTGGCGGTGAGGGATATCGAGAAGATCGTCCTGGCCGTCGAGAAGCATCTGGACGACGACAAGACCAAACGCGAGCTTGCCGGGTTGCGGATGCGATACGAGCGGGAGGCCGGACCCGCGCGGCACTTCCGGGACTTCTACGAACACGCGGCTGACTACATCCTTGGTAGGGGCAGGCTCCGCAACGTCCTGTGGCCGAGGGGAGTCCAGGTGTCCTTTGGCAGGGACGGCGTCGTCTACTCGGCTCCTCAGGCTGGAAGCGCTGCGTCTTTGATTCTGTCGCCCGAAGCGGCCGGGCTGGCTGCGCTGGGACTGGCGGAGGGTGTGCTGCAGGTCCTCCGGCGTCCCGCGTCCGATCGATCCGAGCCCTAGATCCAGATAGGGGCAGGTCCGCCGGACCCTTCGGAGAGCGGTTTCGCATCCGGGAACCGATCCCTTAAGATCCGGCGTCAAGCAGCCGATCAGGGAACGAGCGCGGAGACGGAGGGGCCATGGGGCTCAAGGAATGTCACATCGACGCTATCCACGTGCGGGCCACTCCGGTTCCGGGGCACGAGGAGATGGCCCGCTACCACGTGATGGCTCGGGCGAGCTCTCTGCCCGACCTCCCGACGCATCCGAACGTGCGGGAGGCGACCGACAAGGTCCTCCGCAAGCCGATCTACCGCGAGGTCTTCTCGACCCTCCTGAACGAGGACGACTTCGG
>DATLZM010000121.1:0-1872 GCA_035573995.1 Actinomycetota bacterium
CGGGCGCGCCGGGCGCGGGCGCGGCGCCCGGCGGGGCCCCGCGCCACGAGGCCACCGACCCGGTCTGCGGGATGACGGTGGACGTGGCCACCGCGCGGTACCGGTCGGTCCAGGCGGGGCGCACGTACTATCTGTGTTCCGCGGGGTGCCTGGCGCGGTTCGAGGCGGATCCGGCGGCGTTCCTCGCGCCGAGCGGCTGACCCCGGGGGAGCGATGAGCGAGATCGCGGACGTCCTCTCCGCCATCGAGTCCCTCGCCGGACGGGGCGAGCGGATGGCCCTGGCCACGATCGTGGCCGTCCGCGGCTCCACCTACCGCCGGCCGGGCGCGCGTCTCCTCGTCCCCGAGCACGGCGACCTCGTCGGGAACATCTCCGGGGGCTGCCTGGAGGGCGACGTGGCCGACGTCGCGAAGGTCGTGATGGTGAAGGGGGAGCCCCGGATCGTGTCGTTCGACCTCACCGCCGACGACGAGGCCGTCTGGGGCTGGGGGCTCGGCTGCAACGGCGCGATCGAGGTCTTCGTCGAGCCCGCCGACAAGGCGGCGGAGGTGGCCGGGGCCCTCCGGGCGGCCCTCGAGGAGGAGCGGCCGATCTCCGTGGTCACGGTCCTCGAGGCCACCGCGCCCGGCGTGGAGCGGGGGAACCGGATCCTCGTGCGGCCCGACGGCGCCACCGAGGGCACCCTGGGCGACCCGGCCCTGGACCGGGCGGCCGCCGGGGCCGCCCTCGAGCTGCTCGCGGCGGAGCGGAGCGAGGTCCGGACGCTCCCGGCGAGCCAGGGCGAGGCCCGGGCCTTCGTCGAGGTCCTCGAGCCGCCGCTCCGCCTGGTGGTCTGCGGGGCCGGCCACGACGCGATCCCCCTGGTGCGGTCGGGGGCCGCGCTGGGCTGGCGGGTCGTGGTCGTCGACGACCGGAAGGAGTTCCTCACCCACGACCGGTTCCCCGAGGCCCACGGGTTCGTCTACGTGGACCACCCGGGCAAGGTGGCCGAGGAGGCCCCGCTCGACGAGCGCACCTTCGTCGTCGTGATGACCCACAACTTCCTCCGGGACAAGGAGTACCTCCGGTCGCTGCTCCGGACCCCCGTGCCGTACCTCGGGCTGCTCGGGCCGCGGGCCCGCTCGGAGCGGCTCCTCGCGGAGCTCGCGCAGGAGGGCGTGGAGGTGACGGAGGCCGACCGGGCCCGGATCTTCGGGCCGGCCGGGCTCGACATCGGGAGCGAGGGGCCCGAGGAGATCGCCCACGCGATCGTGGGGGAGATCGTGGCGGTCAGGCGCCGCCGGCCGGCGGGGTTCCTCAAGGACCGGCCCGGGCCGATCCACGAGCGGGCCCCGGCCGGGCGCTGACAGCCGGCTGCACGGGAGGAGCGGATGCTGATCGAGAACGAGTTCGAGGTCCCCGCGCCGGTCGACCGCCTCTGGGAGTACCTGCTCGACGTGGAGCGGGTCGCCCCCTGCATGCCGGGGGCAGAGCTCACCGAGGTCGTCGACGAGCGGACCTGGAAGGGGAAGGTCAACGTGAAGTTCGGGCCGGTGTCGCTCTCGTTCGCCGGCACGGTGACGATGGAGGAACGCGACGACCAGGCCCACCGGGTGGTGCTCAAGGCCCAGGGGATGGAGCAGAAGGGGAAGGGCGCGGCCTCGGCCAACGTCACCTCCTGGCTCGAGCCGGGCGACGGCGCGACGAAGGTGAAGATGCAGGCCGACATCTCCCTCTCGGGCTTCGTCGCCCAGGTCTCCCGGGGGATGCTCCCCGACGTCTCCGCCAAGCTCACCCAGCAGTTCGCCGACTGCCTGCGGGCGAACATGGCGGCCCTCGAGGCGGTCCCGGCGGAAGCGGCCGCCGCGCCGGCGGCGCCCGCTCCCGCGCCG
>DATLZM010000122.1:0-3866 GCA_035573995.1 Actinomycetota bacterium
CGGGCCCGCTCGAACTCCGCCCAGAGCTCCCCCTCGCGGCGGCGCGCGTGCTCGGGGATCGGCGGGAGCCGGAGCTGCACCGCGCGGTCGAGGAGGTCACCCCTGGTGATGAACTCGGTGATCCCGTTCACGATCACGGGCCTCGTGGCCTCGAACAGGACCTCGTCCGCGTCGGAGTAGAGCTCACGCGTCGCCCAGCCGCCGCCCGTCGAGAGCCGGCAGAGCGCGTCGGAAAGCCAGGGCTGGACGCGGGAGACGTTGTCGAACGCGAGGAGCCAGCCGTTCTCCGCCGCGACCATGAGGTCCCGGAGCTCCCGCGGGTCGGAGCGGAGCTCGGGGGTGGCCGGGTCGACGAGGGCGCGGAGGACCCTCGCGCTCGTCGACTTCGCCGACCCCTGCTCCCCGCCCAGCGCAAGGACGGGATAAGGCCCCCGCGGGTAGAGCGCCTGCACGAGCCAGGCCTCGAGCAGGGCCCAGCCGTCGTCAGAGCCGAGGTTCAGGAACCCCCGGAGCTCCTCGAGATCCCCGCCCCGCTCCGGCCTCGGTAGGGCGCCGAGGCCGGGCGGTCGGCGGAAGGCGACCGGCGGGTCGGCCACGACACGCCAGCCGCCGCCGCTGACGTGGATCGCCTCCCAGGTCGTGTCCCCCAGGTCGATGTACAGGCCGCCATCCCCGTCGGGGGCGACGCGGAGATACACGGGTCGGGGCGGCGTGTCGCCGAACTGCGCCTTCGCCTCGAGCACGAGGAGGGCGGCGCCCAGGGCCTCGGCGTTCGGCGCCTTCCCGGCGGTCGCCTCGTAGAACCGGCCGGCCAACCAGCGGCGGAAAGCCCGGGACCTGACCGCGTGGTACTCGACGTGGCCACCGCAGCGGACCTGGGCGAAGGCGACGCCGCGGGGGTCGCAGAAGACCTCGGCGCCGGCCAGGCCGAGCTCGACGAGGCGGTCGGCCTGGGCCGGCCGGCCGCGGCCGTCCTCCTCGCCGTCGCCGGGGAACCCGGCGAGGAAGCCGGGACAAGCACACCCCTCGGCCATGCAGCCGGCGAGGGCGTTGTGGCGCTCCTCCGGGTGCCCGCATCGGCGGCAGGTCATCCCGGCACCACCTCCCGGACCGCGACGGGGATCCAGGCCCGGCCGAAGCGCAGCTCCACCCACCGGAGCGGCTCCGGGGCCCCGCAGCGTCCGCACCGCAGGCCCGGCGACCCGTCGCGGCGGCGGACCAGCGGGCCTCCGCACGGGCAGGTGTGGTCGTCGTCGAACGGAGGCCAGTCCCGTGCCCCCGGTCCCCGACCTCCCCGGCGCGCGCTCACCGGGGCCCCTCCTCGCCGCCGCCTCGCACGCGGGTGGGACCAGGCCCGAGGAGCTCTCCCCGCAGGAGTCGTGCGAGCGCCGCCCCGGGAACCAGCCACCGCCGGCCGCATCGGAACGCCGGCAGATCGCCCCGTCGGCACGCCGAATACGCCGTGGAGAGGGCGATGCCGAGGACCCGCGCCGCCTCGTCCACGCGCAGCACCCGCCCCTCGAGCTCCTCGACCCTCACGCGCCCGCCTCCTCGAGGAGGCGCAGAAGCGCCACCGCGTGCCGCGGGCGGGGACGGGCCTTGCCCGTCTCCCACCTCGACACCGAGGGCTGCCGGACCCCGAGCGCCGCCGCCACCGCCGCCTGCGATAGCCCGAGCTCCTCGCGGAGGGCGCGGAGCACGCCCGCCCGGGCCAGCCGCGCGACGCGGCGGGTGGCCCGGGCCCGATCAAGGGCCTCCGTTCGGTTCATGCCGCGAATATACGCGGTCGTCATGAGTGTAGAGCGACTCTCAAGAACTATTGCCACTAGGTCATACCCAATCTATACTTCCCGCAAGTCGCAGAAGAGAGGGAGGTCTCGATGGCGTCGAGGAAGAAGGCCCGAGGCAAGGTCCGCACCACCGTCCCCGACCCCGAGCACTTCGTCTCCCGCGAGTTCGTGGGGCCGTTCTCCCTTCCCCGCCGGCTCCGGGCTCACGCGGAGCTTCCCGGTGGCGTCGAGGCGATCGTCGAGATCGCGGTGAGCGGCGGGAGGGCCCGCGCCGAGGCCGTCACGGTCCGCCACCCGCGGGGGGTCGGGTGGACGGCGTTGGCCACGGTCCCGGTCCGCGACATCGTGGCCACGGCCTGCCTCTCGACGCTCATGCGGACGGTCGTGCTTCCCGACGGGACGGCGCGCCTCGAGCCCGTCGGCAGGGAGGACTGGCGGGCGGCCCGTGATGCGATCCGCGGCCTCGTCGGCTACGCCCCGCGGACGGAAGGCCTGGAGGTGGTCGAGTGATGAGGGGGAAGGTCCGCCGCAGGCCGAACGGCCGCTGGTACGCCTTCGTCGTCGACGACGGGGGGCAGGAGCGCTCGCTCGGAGGCTTCCGCACCCGCGCTGAGGCGCGGGCCGCCGTCCGGGAGGCCCTGGCGCCCGGCTACGTGCCGCCGTCGGGCCTCACCGTCGAGGCCTACCTGCGCCGATGGCTCGGGACGCGGGAGGCAGCCGACCTCTCCCCCGGCACCCGAGAGCTCGAGCGCCTGATCGTCGACGCCTACATCCTCCCCCGCCTCGGCCACGTCCGCCTCGAGGAGCTCGGGACCGAGCACCTGGCACGCTTCTACGCGGAGCTGGCCCGGGAAGGCGGCCGTGGGGGGCGACCGCTGCGAGGGAAGACGGTCCGGAACGTCCACGCCGTGCTCCGCAAGGCCCTGGTCGACGCCACGAGGTGGCGGCCCAAGCCGCTGCTGGCCCGGAACCCGCTGGACGGCGTGGAGCCGCCGCGCCGGGACGACTCGGTGGAGCGGCCGGCCTGGACGGCCGAGGAGGTCCGTCGGTTCCTCGCCGCGACGGAGGGCGACCGACTCGGGCCGATCTGGCGCCTGGCGCTCGCCACCGGCCTCCGCCGCGGCGAGCTCCTCGGCCTGTGGTGGGACGACCTCGACCTCGAGCAGCGCGAGGTGCGGGTCAGGCGGCAGGTGACGACGCGGGTGGCCGGGAAGGAGGGGCCGCGGCTGCGGCTCCGGGAGACGACGAAGGGCCGGCGCGAGCGGCTGGTCCGGTTCGACCTGGCGACCGCCGCCGCCCTCCACACCTGGCGGGCCCGCCAGGCCGAGGAGCGGCTCGCCTTCGGCCCTGCCTGGCGCGCCCACGGCGGCCTCGGGGTGGAGGCTGCGTGGGTCGTGACCGAGCCCGACGGGTACGTCGTCCACCCCGACACCCTCCTCGACCGCTGGAAGGCGGCCTGCCGGCGGGCGGGGGTCCGGGAGATCCCGCTCCACGCCGCGCGGCACACCTACGCCACGCTCGCGCTTCGCGCCGGGGTCCGCCTCGACGTGGTCTCCCGCCAGCTCGGGCACGCCTCGATCGGGACCACGGCCGACGTCTACGGGCACGACGACCCGGAGGCGGCGAGGGAGGCGGCCGCCCGGGTCGCCGCGCTGTTCGACGGGCGGATGTGAGTGCGTGGGGAAATTTTGGGGAAATCGGAGCCCCGGCCGGGACCCGCTCCCGCCGGGGCTCCTCGCGTTTCCGCAGGTGGTTCCTGGTGTCGGAGGGGGGATTTGAACCCCCACGGGCTATGCGCCCACTAGGCCCTCAACCTAGCGCGTCTGCCAAGTTCCGCCACTCCGACGAGCAACCCGATTCTACCAAGGGGCCCGGACCCGGTCGCCGGGCCCTGCATGCCCGCGACCGCACCGCCGGGGCCGGCCCCGGCAGCGTCGGTCCCTAGATCCACTTCCAGGCCAGCCAGAACGTGCTGAGCCCGAACACGACGGCCGTGACCACCGTGATCCTATCCAGGCGCCGCTCCAGGGCGGTCCCGCCGGCCAGGGTGCTCGTGCCGCCGAACATGTCCGAGAG
>DATLZM010000123.1:0-4102 GCA_035573995.1 Actinomycetota bacterium
GGAGGACCGGGGAGGGGATCCTGCGAGGCGTCCTGTTCGGCTGGACGCTCGGCATGGCGGCGCTGTTCCTGTCGGCGTGGCGGGGCGCGGGCGCCCTCGTGGGAGGGCTGTACGGGGCGGCGGCCCTGGCCCTCTACGTCCTCTCCGCGCTCGAGGCCCGGCGGCTCGCGGAGGGGGAGGGGCCCCTGCTCCCGACGCGGGCGCTGCTGTGGGGCTCGGTGGCGCTGATCGCGGCGTCGGGGGTGCTCGTGGCCCTCACGATCGTGGCGGCGGCCGGCCGGTAGCCGGACCGTGGCTCCCGTGCCGCCGGGCTCGGGTCGCCGGCGGCCGGTACCATCGCGGCATGGCCCGCGCGGAAGGTTCGATCGTGATCGAGGCGCCCCTCGCCGACGTGATGGACGTGATCACGGACTACGAGGCCTACCCGGAGTGGGCGGACGTGAAGCGGGCCACGGTCCTCCAGCGCGGCGAGGGCGGCCGCGCCACCGAGGTCGCGTACGAGGTCGACGTCCCGGTCCTCGGCCCGGCTCGCTACACCCTCGTCTACCGCTACGCCCCGGGGGACGCCGGGGTGTCCTGGACCACGAAGGAGGCCCGCGGGGCGGTCCGCGACATCCGCGGCGAGTACCTCCTGACCGAGCTCGACGACGACCGCACCGAGGTCGTCTACCGGCTCGAGGTGGACCTCGGGGTCCTGGTCCCCGGGTTCATCAGGACCGAGGGGGCGAAGCGGGTGATCGAGAACGCGCTGGAGCGGCTGAAGCGGCGCGTGGAGCGCGGGTAGCCGGCCCGGGGAGCGTCCGGCGGCCCGGGATGGGTAGAGTTAGGGCGCATGCGGGTCCTGCTCTTCACCGGGAAGGGCGGCGTGGGCAAGACGACCGTGGCCGCCGCCACCGCCGTCCGCGCCTCCCGGGCGGGCCACCGGACCCTGGTCATGAGCACGGACCCCGCGCACTCGCTCGCGGACTCGTTCGACGTCCCCGTGGGGAGCGCGGCGACCCCCGTAGGGCCGGGTCTCTGGGCCGAGCAGATCGACGCCCAGGAGCGGCTGGAGTCGCACTGGCGGGAGATCCAGGACTACCTCGTCGCGCTGATGAACTGGGCGGGCGTCGAGACCATCCAGGCCGAGGAGCTCTCGGTGATCCCGGGCCTGGACGAGATCTTCAGCCTGATCGACGTGAAGCGGCACGTGGACGGGGGCCGGTTCGACGTGCTCGTCGTGGACTGCGCGCCCACCGCCGAGACCCTCCGGCTGCTCTCGCTCCCGGAGGTCATGAACTGGTACATGGAGCGCATCTTCCCGGTGGAGCGGCGGGTGGTGAAGGGGGTCCGGCCGCTCGTGACGCGGATCACGTCGATCCCCATCGCGAACGACCGGTTCTTCGGGGCCGTGGAGCGGCTCCACCGCAACCTCGACGCGGTCCGCCGGATCCTCACCGACGCCCGGACCTCCACGGTGCGGCTCGTGGTGAACCCCGAGCGGATGGTGATCGCCGAGGCCCGGCGGACCTACACCTACCTCTCCCTGTTCGGGTACCGGGTGGACGCGGTGGTGGTGAACCGGCTGCTGCCCGAGACGGTGACCGACCCCTACTTCGGGCAGTGGAAGGAGATACAGGCCCAGCACCTGGCCGCGGTGCGCGAGTCGTTCGAGCCGGTCCCGATCCTCACCGCCCGGCTCTTCGACCGAGAGATGGTGGGGCTCCCCCTGCTCGAGCGGATGGGCGAGGAGGTGTATGGCGACCTCGACCCGGTGCGGGTCCTGTACCGGGACGAGCCGGTCCGGGTCCGCAAGCGGGGGCAGGCCTACGTCCTCGCGCTGCGCCTGCCGTTCGTGGCCCGCGAGGACACCGACGTCCACCGGCGCGGCGAGGAGCTGGTCGTGCGGGTGGGCTCCTACAAGCGGACGCTGATCCTTCCCCAGATGCTCCAGCGGCTCGACGTGCAGCGGGCCGCCTTCAACGGCGACGACCTCGAGATCGTGTTCGCGCGGGAGCCCCAGCCGGCGGACACGACCGAGGCCAGAGGGAGGAGGGCTGCGGATGGCTGAGGCACGCGCGAGGAGGTCGGCCCGGTCGGGGACCGGGCCGCGGACCGAGGAGCCCGCGAAGTCCGCCCCGGTCTGTCCGGTCGCGCTCTGCCCGGTGGGCATGGCGCTCACCGCCCTCCGGGGGGCATCGCCCGAGGCGGTGGAGCACGTCCTGGCGGCGGCCCGGGAGCTCCTGCTCGCGGCCCGGGCCGTCCTCGACGCCAGGGCGGCCGACGCGGGGCGCGGCGGGCGTCCGCTCGAGCGGATCGAGATCGCATGACGCGGCGGGCGGCGGACCCACCCACCACCCGCCTGGAGCGCGGGACGGTCCGGGCGCTCGCGGCGTGGGATCCCGGCGGCGCCCCCGTGACCTCCCTCTACCTGAACGTGGACGGGCGGCGGTTCCCGCGGAAGGCCGACTACCTCGTCCGGCTCGAGGAGCTCGTGCGAGCGGCGCGCCACCAGGCGGAGGAGCTCGACCGGGACGCGCGCCGCTCGGTGGAGGCGGACCTGGAGGCGATGTCCTCCTACGTCCGGGAACGCTTCGAGCGGGACGGGGTCCGGGGGCTGGCTCTCTTCTCCTCGCGGGAGGCGGGGCTCTGGGAGGCCATCGCGCTGCCCCGCCCGGTCCGCAACCGCGCGGTGGTGGGGCCCGAGCCCGACGTCCTGCCCCTCGAGGAGCTGCTCGAGACCTACCCGGAGATCTGCACGGTCCTCGTCGACTCCGAGAAGGCCCGGATCTTCCTCGCCGAACTCGGCCGGATCGAGGAGGAGTCCGACGTGTGGGACGAGGTGCCCGGGCGCCACGACCAGGGCGGGTGGGCCCAGATGCGCTACCAGCGGCACGTCGACGACCACCGGCAGCGGCACCTCAAGCACGTGGCCGAGGTGGTCTTCCGCCGCTTCCAGGAGCGCCCCTTCGACCACCTGGTCCTCGCCGGGCCGCAGGAGGTGGTGGCCGAGCTCGAGCGGGAGCTCCACGACTACGTGGCCAAGCGGGTGCGGGCCAGGATCCACCTCCCGATCACCGCCACCCCCGAGCAGGTGCTCGAGCGCTCCCTCGCCCTCGAGGAGGAGATCACGCGGGAGCGGGAACGGGCCCGCGTGGCGCGGCTGGCGGAGGCGGCGGCGGCGGACCGGGGGGCCGTGGTGGGACCCGAGGCCACCTTCGGGGCCATCGCCGCGGGCCGGGTGGGCGAGCTGCTCGTCGACGTGGACCTGTCGCTCCCCGGGACCACCTGCCGGGGGTGCGGCCGGCCGTCGCTCGAGCCGGGCGCCTGCCCGACGTGCGGGGGCGAGATGCGCCCGGTCCTCGACGTCGTGGAGGCCGCCGTGGCCCTCGCGGTGCGGCAGGGTGCCCGGGTGGAGACCGTGAACGCCGACGCCGAGCTCGCCGACCTGGGCGGGATCGGCGCCTTCCTCAGGTTCTGAGGGCCGCGGCCGCCGTGGAGGCTCGGGCGATCGGCATCGACGTCGGCGGCACCAAGATCGCCGGCGTGCGCGTCGACCGGGCGGGCGCGGTCGAGGCCCGCGCGACCGCGGCGACGCCCCCCGGGGACCAGGAGCGGACGTTCGAGGCGATCGTGCGGATCGCCGAGGAGCTGGCCTCGCCCGCGGTCCGGGCGGTGGGCGTGGGGGCCGCGGGGCTCGTCACCTGGCCCGACGGCGTGATCCGGTTCGCCCCGAACAACGCCTGGCGGGAGTTCCCCCTGCGCGCGCGGCTCGCGGAGGCGACCGGCCTGCCCTGCATCGTCGACAACGACGCCGCCGTCGCCGCCCTGGCCGAGCACCGGTACGGGGCGGGCCGCGGGGCCCGGGACCTGCTGCTGGTGACGGTGGGGACGGGGATCGGGGGCGGGATCGTGGTCGAGGGGCGTCCGTTCCGCGGGGCCCACGGGTTCGCCGCCGAGATCGGCCACGTGATCGTGGAGCCCGGCGGCCCGCGGTGCGGCTGCGGGAACCTGGGCTGCTGGGAGCAGGTGGCCTCCGGGACGGCGATCGAGCGGGCCGGGCGGGCGGCCGCGCGGGAGCGGCCGGGCTCGCGGCTCGCGGGCCTCGCGGGGGGCGACCCGG
>DATLZM010000124.1:0-1867 GCA_035573995.1 Actinomycetota bacterium
ATCCTTCCGCGGACGTGGACGACCGGACCGTGCTCGAGCGGCTCCGGGAGCTGGGGCTCGAGCTCCCCGAGGCCCCCCGGCCCGTGGCGAACTACGTCCCCGTGGTCGTGGCCGGCGGGCTGGCCTTCGTCGCCGGCCAGGTCGCCACCGAGGGCGGCGTCCCGCTCCACCCGGGCCACCTCGGCGCCGAGGTGAGCGGGGAGCAGGGCCGGGAGGCCGCGCGCCGGTGCGCGCTCCAGGCCCTCGCCGCGCTCCGGGCGGAGCTCGGCGGGTTCCACCGGCTGGAGCGGATCCTCCAGGTCACGGTGTTCGTGTCGTCCGCGCCGGGGTTCACCGACCAGCCGAAGGTGGCGAACGGGGCGAGCGACCTCCTGGTCGAGGTGCTCGGGGAGGCCGGCCGGCACGCTCGGGCCGCGGTGGGCGTCGCCGAGCTGCCGCTGGGGGCGCCGGTCGAGGTGGCCCTGGTGGCGGCGGTGCGCTGAGCGGCATCCCGTCCGCTCCCCGGGGCGCCGAGGAGGGCCCCGTCCGTCCCGCTATCGTCCGGCCGGCGCGTCGGCGCGGACGAACCGCAGGTCGCCCTGCCGGCGCGTGAGCCCCTGGCGGTCGAAGTGCTCGAGCAGCGGCAGCGCGTACTTCCTGGACGTGCCGAGCCGTTCCCGGAACGCGCTCACGGTCATCCCGGCCGCGCCCAGCTCCCGCGCGACCTCGGCGGCGCGGGCGACGAAGCCCGGGGTGAAGACGAGCTCGGGCGAGACCCGGACTAGGAGCCCGGCCCGGACGGCCGCGTCGATCACCTCCCGGGGCGTTCCCCCCGCCACGAGCTCGGGGACCGTGGGCGGGCCCGGCTCGCCCCGGGCCACGGCCTCCACGAGCGCGTCGACCTCCTCCTCCCGGCCGGCGAGCGTGACGCGGTGCGAGGCCAGGCGGACCGTCGGCCCTGCGCGGGCCACGACCCCCCGGGCCTCGAGGTCCTCCAGCAGGGCGTCGACGAGGTCGGGGTCGGGCGGGGCGCCGCGGGAGCGGAGCGCGGCGAGGGCGGCCTCCCGCGCGAGCGCGACCTCCGCGCCCTCCAGGAGGGGACGCTCTCGATGGAACGCGGCCAGGGCCTCCTCCACCGCCCTCCGCACCTCGGCGTGGAGCGACGGGTGGACCCACCAACCGCCCACGCGCTCCGCACCGTGGGCCTCCCCCCGCCCGGCGAGCACGAGGAGGTCGGCGGTCCGGACCGCCCCGCGCTCCTCGACGACGATCGCGGGGAGCTCCTCCCGCGGGGCCCCGAGCCGCCGGAGCAGCCGCGCCGCCGGGTCGGCCCCGGGGCGCTCGGGGGGATCGACGTCGAGGACCACGCCCCCCGCTACGGTCTCCCGGCGGCCGGCCTCCCGGAGCACGAACCGGTCGTGGACGTCGAGCACGATCGGGGCGGCGAGGTGGATCCTGGCGAAGCCCTCCTCGCCCGCCCGGAGCTCCTGCGGGCCGTAGAGGCGGAGGCGGGCGTCGCGCTCGGCGGAGCCCGCGTAGAACTTGTAGGCGCCGCGCGCCGTGAGGGGGTGCGCGAGCCCGCGGACCGGCCGCAGGCGCGCCTCGAGGACCCGGGTCCCGCGCCAGGCCCCCGGCGGGCCGACCACGTCGCCCCGCTCGAGCCGGGCGCGGTCCACGCCGACGAGGTTGGCGGCGACCCGGGAGACGGGCCGCGCCACGTCGATCGCGCGCTTGTGGGTCTGGAGCGAACGGATCCTGGCCCGGACGCCGACCGGCCACGCCTCGACCTCCTGGCCCACGGACAGCACGCCCCCGGTGAGGGTCCCGGTGACCACGGTCCCCGCCCCGCGGATCGTGAAGACCCGGTCGACGAAGAGGCGGGCCCGCC
>DATLZM010000125.1:0-12183 GCA_035573995.1 Actinomycetota bacterium
CGCGGCCCGGCGGACGCCGCGGGTGGCGCCCCACCACGCCAGGGCCCAGGCCAGCGCCACGGCGCCCAGGGCCACGGCGGCCCGGCGCGGCCCGAGGTGGTCCGCGGCCCACCCCGCGACCACGCTCGAGAGCGCGAGCGAGAGCGTGACGAGGGCGAAGTCGAACGCGAACACCCGTCCCCGGATCCGGTCGGGGACCAGGCGCTGGAGCCCGTAGGTCGAGAGGACCCACTGGGCCCCGCCGCCCAGGTGGGCCAGGCAGACCGCGGCCGCCGCGAGGGCGAGCGAGGGGGCCAGGCCGAAGAGCACGTACCCCGCGCCGAAGGTCGCGAGGGCCAGGAAGATCGCCACGTGGAGGCGCCGGTCGTCGCGCCCGGCCAGGGCGCGGCCGAGGAAGGGGCCGACCAGGGCCCCGACCCCGCGGAAGGCCATCAGGGTCCCGATCCCCACCTCGCCCCGCCCGAAGACCTCCTGCCCGAAGACCCCGATCAGCACGAAGACGCCCGCCGCGAGGCCGAACCCGCCCTTGACCGCGAGGAGCGCGAGGACGCGGTGGTCGCGCCGCGCGTAGGCCAGGGTCTCGGCCGTGGCGGCCACGACCCCCGGGTGCTCGACGCCCGCCCGGGGCTCGCCGAACGGCCGGCGGATGCGGGCGAGGAGCCCGGCCGAGGCCAAGAACGAGGCGCCGTCCACCAGGAACGCGGTGTCCCGGCCCAGCGTGGCCGCCACGACCCCGCCCACGGCGGCCCCCACGGCGAGCATCGTGCCCCACGCCGAGCCCAGGAGCGCGTTGGCCGTGGGGAGGTCCCGGGGCTCGACCAGGTTGGGGACGGCCGCCGACGAGGCGGGGTCGAACACGGCGCTCCACGAGGACAGCGCGAAGAGAAGGACGAAGGCGAGCCAGAGATCCCCCGGCTCCCGGACCAGGAGGAACCCCGCGCAGAGGGCGGCGCGGGCGAGGTCGGCCGCGATCATCAGCCGGCGCCGGTCCAGGCGATCGGCGAGCGCCCCGCCCACCGGGGACATCAGCACGAACGGCAGCTCCTGCCCGATCACGATCAGGGCCAGGGACAGGGCGGACCCGCGCAGGTCGAGGACCAGGGCGAACAGGGCCACGGTGAGGAACCAGTCCCCGCCCAGGGAGACGAGGCCCCCGAGGTACAGGCGGCGGAAGTCGGGGTTCCGCGCGAGCAGGGAGCCGGCATCCCGCAGGCCGCCCCGGGGCGCGGCCCCGGTCGATCCGCGTTCGCTCACGACGGCCGCCTCGCCGGGGCGTGCCCGGAGGATCCGAGGGCCGTCCCGGCCGATTCGCGTTCGCTCACGGCGGCTGCCAGACTACAGACGAGGACCGTCCCACGAGGAGGCAGCCATGCTCGAGCGGTTCACGTGGTTCAAGCAGGCCGCGTTCCGCTGGGAGGGCGACGGCCTGACGGTTTACATCGACCCCTGGGGGATCCGGGACGACGACCCGCCCGCCGACGTGGTCTTCATCACCCACGCCCACTTCGACCACTTCTCCCAGGAGGACCTGGAGCGGGTCCGGAAGGAGGGCACGAGGTTCCTCGCGCCCCACGACGTGGCCCGGGAGCTCTCCGGCGAGGTCACGCCCGTGGCGCCCGGCGACTCCCTCGAGGTCCGGGGGATCAGGGTCCAGGTCGTCCCCGCCTACAACGTGGTGGAGGAGCGGCTCGAGTTCCACCCCAAGGCGAACCGCTGGGTGGGCTACGTGCTCGAGCTCGAGGGGAGCACCTACTACCACGCGGGCGACACGGACCACGCGCCGGAGCTCTCCGACGTCCGCGCCGACGTCGCCTTCCTGCCGATCGGCGGCACCTACACGATGGACCCGACCGAGGCCGGGGGCCTGGCCAGGGCCATCTCCCCGCAGCTCGCGGTGCCGATGCACTACGGGTTCGTGGTGGGCTCGCCCGCCGACGCCGACCGGTTCCGGGAGGCGGCGGACCCCGTCAAGGTGGAGGCCCTGACGCCCGTCCACCCCTTCGAGCGGGGGTGAGCCACGGGCGCCCGGGCCGCGCTCCGGCTGTTCGGTCCGCTCGGCGCGGCCTCGGGCGCGGTGGGCGCGGCGGTGGGGGCCCTCGCCCGGAGCTTCGGGACGGCCGCCTGCCCGCCGGGGGCGGCCGTTCCGCCGGGGTCCGTGACCGACTGCGCCTCGCTCGTGGCGAGCCTCGCGGCCCGGGTGGGGGCGGTCGCCGGGGCGGCCGTGATCGTCATGGCCCTGCTCGCGGTGGGCCTGCACCGGACCGCGGTCCGCCTGGAGGAGGCCCGCCGCGAGGTGGCCGCGCGGGGCGCTGGGCCCTCCGGGTAGCGTCGCGGGGACCCCGGCGAGCCGGGTAGCATCGCAGGGGCTCGACGAGGAGGACGCGCCATGACGCTCGGCTACGACCGGCCGCTCTACATCCTGGCCTTCGACCACCGCGGCTCCTTCCAGGAGCGGTTCTTCGGGATCGAGGGGCGGCGGCCCACGCCCGAGGAGGCGGCCCGGATCTCCGACGCCAAGCGGGTGATCTTCGAGGGGTTCCTCCGCGCGCTCGAGGAAGGGGTCCCCCGCGAGCACGGCGGGATCCTGGTGGACGAGGAGTTCGGGGCCGACATCGCCCGCAAGGCCCGCGCCGAGGGGCTGATCTTCGCGATGCCCGTCGAGAAGAGCGGCCAGCACGAGTTCGACTTCGAGTACGGCGAGGCCTTCGGCGAGCACATCGAGGAGTTCGACCCGACCTTCGCCAAGGTGCTGGTCCGCTACAACCCCGAGGGCGACCGAGCGATGAACGCCCGGCAGGCGGCGCGGCTCCGGCGCCTGTCGGAGTGGCTGCACGAGCGCGGGCGGCGGTTCCTGTTCGAGCTGCTGGTCCCGGCCGAGCCGCACCAGCTCGAGGCGGTGGGCGGCGACGCCGCCCGCTACGACCGCGAGGTCCGCCCGGGGCTCATGCTCCGCGCGATCGAGGAGCTGCACGGGGCGGGCGTCGAGCCGGACGTGTGGAAGATCGAGGGCCTGGACCGCCGGGAGGACTGCGAGGCGGTGGCGCGGGCGGTCCGGGCCGGCGGACGGGACGGCGTGGCCTGCGTGGTGCTGGGCCGGGGGGCCGACCGGGCGGCGGTCGACCACTGGCTCCGCCAGGGGGCGGGGGTCCCCGGCTACGTCGGCTTCGCGATCGGCCGCACCATCTGGTGGGACCCGCTCCAGGGCTACGTCGACGGGACGCTGCCCCGGGACGAGGCGACGCGGCTCGTCGCGGCGAACTACCGTGGGCACATCGAGGTGTACCGGCGGGCGGCGGAGGAGGCGTCGGGATGGCCGTGATCAAGTGGATCGACCTGGTGGGAGTCTCCGAGACCTCGTGGCGGGACGCCGCGCAGCAGGCGCTCGCCGAGGCGGCGAAGACCATCCGGAACATCGAGGCGATGGACGTCCTCGAGACGACGGCGGTGGTCCGCGACAACCGGATCGCCGAGTACCACACCCACGTCCGTATCCACTTCCGGATCGAGCGCTGAGGCCTCCGGGGGCCGGGCTACACTGGGCCCGTGCCGGCCTCGGTGGTGATCGGGACCCAGTGGGGGGACGAGGGCAAGGGCAAGGTCGTCGACTACCTGGCGGACCGGATGGACCTCGTGGTCCGCTACCAGGGCGGGAACAACGCCGGGCACACCGTGGTGGCCGAGGGCCGGACGCTCAAGCTCCACCTCGTGCCCTCGGGGATCCTCTACCCCCACATCACCCCGGTGATCGCGGGCGGGGTGGTCGTGGACCCGCGGGTGCTGCTCGAGGAGATCGACCAGCTCGAGGCGGCGGGGATCGACTGCTCGCGGCTGCGCGTCTCGGGCAACGCCCACCTGATCATGCCCTACCACCTCGAGCTCGAGAAGGTCACGCAGCGCTACCTCGGCAAGCACGCGCTCGGCACCACGAAGCGGGGGATCGGGCCCGCGTACGCGGACAAGGCGGCCCGGATCGGCCTGCGGGTGCAGGACCTGTTCGACGAGGCGATCTTCCGCGAGAAGCTCGACGTCGTGCTCAAGGAGAAGAACCTCCTCCTCACCAAGGTCTACAACCGGCTGCCGCTCGCGGCCGAGGACATCGTCCGCGACTACCTGGGCTACGCGGAGCGGCTGGCCCCGATGGTGGCCGACACCTCGAGGCTCCTCCACGACGCCCTCCGGGCCGGCCGGGAGGTGCTGCTCGAGGGGGCCCAGGGCACGATGCTCGACGTGGACCACGGGACCTACCCCTTCGTCACCTCCTCCAACCCCGTGGCCGGGGCGGCCCTGGCCTCGGCCGGGATCGGGCCGAAGGAGGTGGACCGGGTGATCGGCGTGGCCAAGGCCTACGTCACCCGGGTCGGGGCGGGCCCCTTCCCCACCGAGGAGCGGGGGCCGGCGGGCGACCGCCTCGTGGAGCGCGGCGGCGAGTTCGGCACCACCACGGGGCGGCGGCGGCGGGCCGGGTGGTTCGACGCGGTGATCGTCCGCTACGCGGCCCGGCTGAACGGCCTCACCGAGCTCTTCCTCACCAAGCTCGACGTGCTCTCGGGCCTCGAGGCCATCCCGGTGTGCGTCGCCTACCGCTGCGACGGCGAGCTGTACGAGGACGTCCCGCCCCACCAGTCGCTGTTCCACCGGGCCGAGCCGGTGTACGAGGAGCTCGAGGGGTGGCGGGCGGACCTCGGCGAGGTCCGGTCCTTCGAGGAGCTGCCGGCACCGGCCCGGAAGTACGTGGAGCGGGTCGGGGAGCTCGTGGGGGTGCCGATCTCGGTGGTCTCGGTCGGCCCGTCCCGGGAGCAGAGCCTGCGGGTCGGCTAGGGGGTCGGGGTGCGGGTGCTGGTCGTGGGCGGCGGGGGGCGGGAGCACGCGATCGCGTGGCGCCTGGCCCAGAACCCCACGATCGACCGGCTGTACGCCGCGCCGGGGAACGCCGGGATCGCCCGCGAGGCGACCTGCCTCGACATCGCCGCCGACGACGTGAAGGAGCTCGTGGCCTTCGCGGAGCGGGAGGGGATCGACCTCACCGTGGTCGGCCCGGAGGCGCCCCTCGTGGCGGGGCTCGTGGACGAGCTCGAGGCCCGCGGGCTCCGCGCCTTCGGGCCCACCGCCGCCGCGGCCCGGATCGAGGGGTCGAAGGCCTGGGCCAAGGAGCTCTGCGAGCGGTACGGGATCCCCGCGGGCCGGTCCCTGGCCTTCGACGACCTCGACGAGGCCGTGGCGGCCCTGGAGCGGTTCGAGCCCCCCTACGTCGTGAAGGCCGACGGCCTCGCCGCGGGCAAGGGCGTCACGGTCACCGAGGAGCGCGAGGAGGCCGTCCGGGCGCTCCGCCGCGCGCTCGTGGACCGCGCCTTCGGCGAGGCCGGGGCCCGGGTCCTGCTCGAGGAGCACCTCGAGGGCCGGGAGGTCTCGGCCTTCGCCATCACCGACGGGCGCGACGTCCTGCCGCTCGCGCTGGCCCAGGACTTCAAGCGGGCCCTGGACGGCGACCGCGGGCCGAACACGGGGGGGATGGGGGCGTACTCGCCGGTCCCATGGGTCGACGAGGCGACCGAGCGGCGGATCCGCGAGGAGATCCTGGTGCGGGCGGTCCGGGCGATGGAGGCCCAGGGCGTCCGCTACCGGGGGGTCCTCTACGCGGGGCTCATGCTCACCGCGGACGGGCCGAAGGTGCTCGAGTTCAACTGCCGGCTCGGGGACCCCGAGGCCCAGGCGATCCTCCCCCGCCTCCGCTCGGACCTGGGGGAGCTCATCCTCGCCGCCTGCGAGGGGAACCTCGGGAACTACGTCCTGCACTGGGCGCCCGAGGCCTGCGTCACGGTCGTGCTGGCGTCGGGCGGCTACCCCGGCGAGTACCGGACGGGGTTCGAGGTCCGGGGCCTCGAGGAGGCGGAGGCGGTCGAGGGCGTCGTGGTCTTCCACGCGGGGACCGCGGAGCGCGGGGGTAGAGTGGTCACCGCCGGGGGACGCGTGCTCGCGGTGAGCGCGCTCGGCGGGAGCCTCGCCGAGGCCCGGGCCCGGGCCTACGAGGCGTGCGGGCGGATCTCGTTCGAGGGCATGCACCTCCGGCGCGACATCGCGGCGGGCGTGGCGGAGGATCCGACGTGAGCGGGAGGGGGCGGTGAGCGACGACGCGCCGGTGGTGGGCGTGCTGGCGGCCTCCCCGGCGGAGCTTCCGCTGCTCCGCCAGGCCGGGCTGATCCTCGAGAAGTTCGGGATCCCCCACGAGATCCGCGTGATCTCCCCGGCCCGCAACCCCGACCTGATCGACGAGTACGCGCGGACCGCGTTCGAGCGCGGCCTCAAGGTCGTGATCGCCTCGACCGGGATCTCCGGCCACCTCGCCTCGGCCGTGGCGGCCCGGACCGTGCTCCCGGTGGTGGGGGTCCCCATCAGCACGTCGCCGCAGCTCACCGGCCTCGAGGCCCTCTCGATCACCGCCCAGATGCCCTCCGGGGTGCCGGTGGCCACGGTCGGGGTGGACGCCGCGGTGAACGCCGCCGTGCTCGCGGCCGAGATCGTCGGGGTCGCGGACCCCGAGGTGCAGAAGCGCCTCTGGAGGTTCAAGGACGACCTCGCCGAGGGGCTGAAGCTTTGAAGCGGCGCCCGGGTGGGCCGTCGTGGGGCGGAGGTGCGGGGTGATCCCCCGCTACACGCCGCCGGAGATGGCGGCGCTGTGGTCGGAGGAGGCCAGGCTCCGGCGCTGGCTCGAGGTCGAGCTGGCCGCGGTGGAGGCCTGGGCCGCGCTCGGGGTCGTCCCGGAGGAGGACGCTCGGGCGATCCGCGAGCGGGCCTCGTTCAGCGTCGAGCGGGTCGCGGAGCTCGAGCGGGAGACCCGGCACGACGTGGCCGCCTTCGTCCGGTGCGTCGCGGGGTCGGTGGGGCCCGCCGGGCGGTGGGTCCACCACGGCCTCACCTCCTCCGACGTCGCCGACACCGCCCTCGCCCTCCAGCTCCGCGACGCCTGCGACCACCTCCTCGCGGGCCTCGAGCGGCTGCTCGCGGCGGTCAAGCGCCTGGCCCTCGCCCACCGCGACACGCTGATGGTGGGGCGGACCCATGGGGTGCACGCGGAGCCCACGACCTTCGGCCACAAGCTCGCGGCCTTCGCCTTCGAGCTGGACCGGGACCGGGAACGGCTCCGCCGGGCCCGGGAGGCGGTCGCGGTGGGGAAGGTCTCGGGCGCGGTGGGGACGTACGCGCACGTGGACCCCCGGGTGGAGGAGCTGGTCTGCGCCCGGCTCGGGCTCCGCCCGGCGGAGGTCTCGAGCCAGATCCTCCAGCGCGACCGCCACGCCGAGCTGCTCGCCGCCTGCGCGATCACCGCGTCCACGCTCGACCGGCTCGCCACCGAGCTCCGCCACCTCGCCCGCACCGAGGTCCGGGAGGTCCAGGAGCCCTTCGCGGCCGGCCAGGTGGGGTCGTCGGCGATGCCCCACAAGCGGAACCCCGTGCGGTGCGAGCGGATCTCGGGCCTGGCCCGGCTGGTCCGCGGCCACCTCCAGGCGGCCCTGGAGGACATGGTGCTCTGGCACGAGCGGGACATCTCCCACTCCTCCGTGGAGCGGGTGATCCTGCCCGACGCCACGACCGCCCTCGCCTTCATGCTCCGCGAGGCGGCCGAGGTCCTCGAGGGCCTCGTCGTGTTCCCCGAGCGGATGCGGGCGAACCTCGAGGCCGGGGGCGGGCTCGCCTACTCCCAGGCGGTCCTGCTCGCGCTGGTCGAGGCCGGGCTCGACCGCGAGGAGGCCTACCGGCTCGTCCAGGCCGCGGCGGCCCGCGCCTGGGACCAGGGGGCGAGCTTCCGCGGGCTCCTCGAGGCCGACCCGCGGGTCGCGGCGGCGCTCCCGCCCGAGCGCCTCGCCGCCTGCTTCGACCCCAGGCGGTTCCTCCGCAACCTGGGGCCGGTGTTCGAGCGGCTCGAGAAGCTCCCGGTGGAGGCGGGATGAGCGGCCCGCTGGTCCGGGGGAAGGTCCGGGACGTCTACGAGGTGGACGGCGAGCGCCTCGTGATCGTGGCCACCGACCGGGTCTCCGCCTTCGACGTGGTGCTGCCGACCGAGATCCCCGAGAAGGGCCGGGTCCTCACGGGGCTCTCGCTGTTCTGGTTCGAGCGGACGAGGGACGTCGTCGGGAACCACCTCCTCTCGGCCGACCGGCGGGACCTGCCGGAGCCCTTCCGCGACGACCCCGAGCTCGCGGGGCGGACGATGCTGGTCCGCCGGGCGCGGGTGATCCCGCTCGAGTGCGTGGCCCGGGGTTACCTCTCGGGGTCGGGGTGGGCCCAGTACCGGGAGACCGGCCGGGTCTGCGGGGTGCCCCTCCCCCCGGGCCTGCGCGAGTCGGACCGGCTCCCCGAGCCGATCTTCACCCCCACCACCAAGGCCACGCGCGGGCACGACGAGCCGCTCACGTTCGAGGAGGCCTGCGAGCTCGTGGGGCGGGGGCTCGCGGAGCGGCTCCGGGAGCTCACGATCGCGCTCTACGAGCGGGGGGCGGCCCTCGCCCTCGAGCGCGGCATCATCGTGGCGGACACGAAGTTCGAGTTCGGCTTCGCGGGGGGCGAGCTGATCCTCGTGGACGAGGTCCTGACGCCGGACTCCTCGCGGTTCTGGCCGGCCGACCGCTACCGGCCGGGCGGCCCCCAGCCCTCCTTCGACAAGCAGTTCCTCCGGGACTGGCTGGACGCCTCGGGCTGGGACCGCGAGCCGCCCGCGCCCGAGCTCCCCGACGAGGTCGTGGTGCGGACCGCGCTCCGCTACCGCGAGGCCTACGAGCGGATCACCGGCGAGCCCTTCGCCCGGTACCGGCAGCGGATGGGGGTGTGGGCGCCCTCGGCCTGGGACGCGAAGCTGGACCTGGAGCGGCTGCGGCGGGGGGAGCCGTGAGGTACCGGTTCGAGGTCGTGGTCTCGCTCAAGCCCGGGCTCCTGGATCCCCAGGGCAAGGCGGTGGAGGGGGCGCTCCCCGCCCTGGGGTGGACCGACGTCTCGGGGGTCCGGGTCGGCAAGCACGTAGAGCTCACGGTGGAGGCCCCCGACGAGGCGGCGGCCCGGGCCCGGGTCGAGGAGGTCGCGCGGCGGCTGCTCGCGAACCCCGTGATCGAGGACCACCGGATCCTCCTGGTGGAGGAGGTCGCCGGGCCGGGGGCAGGGGCCGAGCGGGGGGAAGAGGCCGCACCGGGCGCCGCGGGGTCCCCGGCTGGGGCCGGGGGGGTGGCGTAGGTGGCGCGGCGGCCGCGGGTCGGCGTGGTCACGTTCCCGGGCTCCCTCGACGACCGCGACGCCCTCCGGGCCGTGCGGCTGCTCGGGGGCGAGGGCGTGCCGCTCTGGCACGCCGAGGCCGACCTCCGGGGGGTGGACGCGGTGATCCTCCCCGGGGGGTTCTCCTACGGGGACTACCTCCGCAC
Organism: Actinomycetota bacterium; assembly: GCA_035573995.1. Classification (GTDB taxonomy): domain Bacteria; phylum Actinomycetota; class UBA4738; order UBA4738; family HRBIN12; genus DATLZM01. Next base: position 9,405 of record DATLZM010000125.1, read on the forward strand.
GGGCGCGATCGCCCGGTTCGCCCCGGCGATGGAGGAGGTCCGCCGGTTCGCGGACGCCGGCGGCCCGGTGCTCGGGATCTGCAACGGGTTCCAGATCCTCTGCGAGGCCGGGCTCCTCCCCGGGGCGCTCGCCCGCAACGCCTCGCTCCGGTTCGTCTGCCGCTGGGTGCACGTCCGCGTCGAGAGCACGGCCACGCCCCTCACCGCGGAGCTCCTCCCGGGGGAGGTGCTGGAGGTCCCGGTGAAGCACGGCGAGGGGAGGTTCCTCGCGGGGCCCGAGGACCTGGCGCGGATCGAGGGCGAGGGGCTCGTCGTGTTCCGCTACTGCGGGCCGGACGGGGAGCTGGGCGAGCGCTGGAACCCCAACGGCAGCGCGAACCACATCGCCGGGGTCCGGAACGAGGCCGGGAACGTGGTGGGCCTCATGCCGCACCCCGAGCACGCCGTGGACCCCGACCTCGGGCCGACCGGGGGGCAGCCGCTCCTCGCCTCGCTCCTGGCCAGGGCCCTCGCGAGGGTGTGACCGGCGGTGGAGACGCGGACCCGGGAGCCGCTCCACCGGGCGCTCGGGCTCACCGACGAGGAGCTCGGGATGGCCCGCGCGGCCCTGGGGCGGGAACCGAACCCCACCGAGCTCGCGATGTTCGCGGCGATGTGGTCCGAGCACTGCTCCTACAAGTCGAGCACGGTGCACCTGCGGACCCTGCCCACCGAGGGGGAGGCCGTCCTCGTGGGGCCGGGCCGGGACGCCGGGGTCGTGGACCTCGGCGACGGGCTCGCCGCGGTGTTCAAGATGGAGTCCCACTCCCACCCCTCGGCGATCGAGCCCTACCAGGGGGCGGCCACCGGGGTCGGGGGGATCGTCCGCGACGTGCTCGCGATGGGGGCCCGCCCGGTGGCGCTGTTCGACCCGCTCCGGTTCGGCCCGCTCACCGAGGAGCGGAACCGGTGGCTGTTCGCGGGCGTCGTGGCGGGGATCGGCGGGTACGGGAACTGCATCGGGGTCCCCACGGTGGGCGGCGAGGTGGCCTTCGCCCCCCCGCACACCTCGAACCCCACCGTGAACGTGATGTGCGTGGGGATCGCGCCGGTCGAGCGGGTCCTCGCGCCCCGGCGGGTCGAGCCCGGGGCCCTCCTGCTGCTCGTGGGCGCGGCCACCGGCCGGGACGGGATCGGCGGGGTCTCGGTCCTCGCCTCCCGGACGCTCGAGGCGGGGGCCGAGGAGAGCCGGCCGAGCGTCCAGATCGGCGACCCGTTCTCGGGGAAGCTCCTGATCGAGGCCTGCCTCGAGCTCGCCGAGGCGGGGCTCCTGGAGGGCCTCCAGGACCTGGGGGGCGCCGGGCTCACCTGCGCGGTCTCCGAGACCGCGGCGCGCCTGGGCCTGGGGGCCGAGGTGGACCTCGACGCCGTGCCGCTCCGGGAGCCCGGGATGGAGGCCTTCGAGATCCTCACCTCCGAGTCCCAGGAGCGGATGCTGGCCGTGGTCCGGCCGGAGCGGCTCGAGCGGGCCCGGGCGGTCTGCGCCCGGTGGGGGCTCGCCTCGGCGGTCGTGGGCCGCCTGGTCGAGGGCGGGCGGATGCGGGTGCGGATGGGCGGCGCGGTGGTGGCCGACGTCCCGGCCCGCGCCCTCGCCGACCAGGGCCCGGTCTACGACCGGCCGCGGCGGCCGCCCGAGGGGCTCGCGGAGCTCCACGCCGACGACCCCACCTTCGTCCCCTGGGCCGGGGACCCCGCGGAGGCCTTCCTCGCGGTCCTCTCCTCGCCCAACGTGGCCTCCAAGCGCTGGGCCTACGAGCAGTACGACTCGCTCGTCCAGGGGCAGACCGTCCGGGGCCCGGGCGGGGACGCCGCGGCGATCCGGATCGAGGGCACGCTCCGGGCGATCGTCTGCGCCACGGACGGCAAGGGGAGGTTCGGCGCCCTCGACCCCTACCTGGGCGCGGCCCACGCCGTGGCGGAGGCCGCCCGGAACGTGGCCTGCGCGGGGGCCCGCCCCCTCGCCGTGACGAACTGCCTGAACTTCGGGAACCCCGAGCGGCCCGAGGTGATGTGGCAGTTCTCGGAGGCGGTGCGGGGGATGGGGGACGCCTGCCGGGCCCTCGGGACCCCGGTGACCGGGGGGAACGTGAGCTTCTACAACGAGTCCGCGGGCTCCGCGATCTGGCCGACCCCGGTGGTGGGGATGCTCGGGCTGATCGACGACCACCGGCTGCTCGTGGACCCGGCCTTCCGGGCGCCGGGAGACCTGGTCTACCTCCTCGGCGAGACGCTCCCCGAGCTCGGCGGGTCGGAGTTCGCCGAGGTGGTGCTGGGGAGGGTCTCGGGGAGGCCGCCCGCCCTCGACCTCGAGCGGGAGCGGGCCCTGGTCGAGCTCCTCGTCGAGGCGGCGCGGCGGGACCTCCTGGCGTCGGCGCACGACTGCTCCGAGGGGGGGCTCGCGGTCGCCCTGGCGGAGTCGGCGATCGCGGGCGACGTCGGGTTCGCGGTGACGCTCCCGGGGGACCTGCCCGGGCACGTGGCGCTGTTCAGCGAGTCGGCCTCGCGGGCCGTGGTGAGCGTGGCGCCCGGGCGGGCCCCGGAGCTCGAGGGGCTCGCCGGGGCGCGCGGGGTCCCCTGCGCGCTCCTGGGGGAGACCGGGGGGCCGCGGATGGCCTTCGACGGGCTGTTCGAGCTGGAGGTCGCGGCGGCCCGGGACGCCTGGGAGGGGGCGATCCCCCGGCTCATGGGGGGCTGAGGAGGGGTCGGGGACGAGCCTCCGGGGCGGCCGGCCCGGGGTCCC
>DATLZM010000126.1:0-7735 GCA_035573995.1 Actinomycetota bacterium
TGGACCGGCGGAACCAGATCGGGGGCTCGATCTGCCTGACGACGAACCGGAGCTTCGCCTCCTGGGGCGAGATCTTCGAGGACGAGGTCGTGGCCGCGGCCATCCTGGACCGCCTCCTCGGCAACGCCGTGGTGATCAACATCCGAGGGGAGTCCTACCGGATGCGGAAGCACCGCAGGCTCATCGAGGAGACCAGGAAGGGGGTGATGGCTCCGATGTGAATCTTGTCCCCCGCACGGGTGGGGAGTTTCGATGGCAACATCTGGGGAATTCCGGTGGCAGTTGACATCCTCAGAGCCCCACCGGTCCGCGCGGTCCGGTGGGGCTCTGAGATCGTCGCTCGGCAGCCTGTGATGGCGAGGCGCCCAATCTCGGTCGCCCGTGATCAGAACGTGGCTACTCGAGTGATCGCTCGGGGGACCGCCCGACTGAACACCGAACCCTCACCGGCCGTCGACCTAAGGATCCTGGGCCTCTACGCAACCGTTCGATGATGCAGTTCCTGAAGAAGAGGGAGACGGTTCACACACCGTCCAGCAGGGCCTACGATCCTCCCTTCACCACGGCGCCCGATCCCGCCCGCACGGCCGAACGCGTGTACGGAGCGAGCCCGGCCGGCACGCACGGTCCGCCCGTGGCGCTCTTCGAGCCGCTCTTCGAGGCCCTCAACCGGGCCGGGGTCCGCTCCGTGGTCGTCGGGGGCCTGGCGGTCGTGCTCCACGCGCATCCCACGCTCACGGCCGACCTCGATCTCGCGGTCGACCGCTCGCCCAGCGAGGCCAGGCGGGCCATCGACCGCGCGGATGGCGTCGATCCCCGACCTCATCAGGCTGAAGCGCCTCGCGGGACGGCCCGAGGATCGTCTGGGCATCGAGGGCCGGGCGGCGGTGGACGGCGCGGGGCGCCGTCGGGCTGCGGCCGGTCCCACCGGGCCTTCCGGGGCTCGCACCCTGCCTCGGCCCAGGGAGTCCCCCGGCCGCCGGACGGCGCCCCGGCCGTCCCTCGATGCTCGGCGGCGGGGCCCCCCGCCGCATGCACCAGCTTCCGTAACAAGGGTACGACCAGCGCATGAGCGCGCCACGGGTTCCGGGCCCCAAACTCACGAAAGCGTCCGCGGGGACCGATACCCTACACGGAACATGTCCCAGCTCAGGCAGGATCCGACCACGAAGGAGTGGGTAATCATCGCCCCCCGGCGGGCGGCGCGTCCCCACGACCCCCTCCGGGTCGAGCGCCCGCCGCTCCCGGCCCGCGACGCCGCCTGCCCCTTCTGCCCCGGGAACGAGGAGCAGACGCCCCCCGAGATCATGCGGGTGGCGAACGGCGCGGGCTGGCGGATCCGGGTCGTCCCCAACCTCTTCCCCGCGGTCTCCCCCGACGGGGAGGCCCGGCGCGCCGGCGACGGCGTGTTCGGACGGATGGACGGGGTCGGCGCCCACGAGGTGATCATCGAGTCCCCCCGTCACGACGCGCGGATCGACGAGATGGCCGACGAGGAGGTCGAGGACGTCCTGGAGGTCTGGCGGCGTCGCTACGACGCGCTCGAGCGGGAGCCGTGGGCCCGCTCCGTCGTCCTGTTCAAGAACTTCGGGATCACCGCCGGGACCTCGCTCGTCCACACCCACTCCCAGGTCGTCGCGATCCCGGTCCACGCGCCCGAGGACCTCAGGCGGCACTCGGTCGCCCTCCGCTACTTCGACGACACCGGGCGCTCCGTCTACGACGACTTGCGCGACGCCGAGGTCCGCCAGGGCGAGCGGGTCGTCGCCGAGGTCGGCTCGATGGTCTCGTTCGCCCCGTTCGCCTCCCGCGCGCCCTACGAGACCTGGATCCTGCCGACCCGCCACCGCTCCTCGTTCGGCCGGGTCGACGACGCCGAGCTCGCGGACCTGGCGCGGCTCCTGCGGGAGGTGCTCCGCGCCCTCCGCGAGGCCGCCGGCGACCCCGACTTCAACATCGTCCTCGCCTCGGGCCCGGTCGCGGACCGCGACCAGCCCCACTTCACCTGGCACCTCCGCGTGGTCCCGCGCCTGGCGACCGCCGCCGGGTTCGAGCTGGGCTCGGGGATGAGCATCAACACCGTGGCCCCGGAGGACGCCGCCGCCCGGATGCGGGACTCGCTCGAGCGGTCCCGCGCCGCCGCTCGCTAGGGCCGCGGCGCTCAGAGCGACGCCGCGGCCGCCCGGAGCCGCGCCACGGTCCGCTCGCGCCCCAGCAGCTCGAGCGACTCGGGGAGCGGCGGGGAGACGGTCGACGCCGTGACCGCGGCCCGGATCGGCTGCCACCCCCTCGTCCGGTTCAGCCCGTGGCGCGCGGCCAGCTCGTCGAGGGCCGCCCCGATCGCCTCGGCCGTCCACGACGGCAGCCCCTCGAGCGCGTCGGCCGCCTCCCGGAGGTAGTCCGCCCCGGCCTTCGCCAGCAGCTCGCGGGCCCGCTCGTCCGGCTCGAGGTCGTCGGTGAAGAGGAACCGGAGGAGCTCGGGGGCCTGCGTGAGCCGCTTCATCCGCTCCCGGACGAGCGGCATCGCGCGCCGGAGCGTGGCGGGGTCCGGGAGGAGCCCGGCCTGGGTCATGAAGTGCATGCAGCGCGCGGCGAGCTCGTCGTCGTCGAGCGCCTGGACGTAGTGGTTGTTCATCCACTCGAGCTTCTCGACGTCGAAGGCCGCGGGGTTGTGCGAGACCCGGGAGAGGTCGAAGGAGGCGACGAGCTCCTCCTTCGTGAGGAACGTGGTGTGCTCGTCCTTCGACCACCCGAGGAGCGCGAGGTAGTTGAGGAGCGCCTCGGGCAGGAACCCCTGCTCGCGGAAGGCCTCCACCGAGGTCGAGCCGTGGCGCTTCGAGAGCGGCTGGCGGTCCGGCCCCACGATCAGCGGGAGGTGGGCGTAGGCGGGCGGGGTCCCCCCGAGCGCCTCGATCACCGCCTCGTTCCGGGGCGCCGCGGCCAGCAGGTCCTCCCCCCTGATCACGTGGGTGATCCCCATCAGCAGGTCGTCCACGGCCACCGCGAGCAGGAACGTCGGCGACCCGTCGGAGCGGAGCAGGACGAAGTCCGGGAGCGAGCCCGCCGCCCACCGGACCTCGCCCTTCACGAGGTCGCGGACGACCCACTCCCGCTCCGGCATCGCGAACCGGACCGCCCAGGGCCGGCCCTCGGCCTCGAAGGCCCGCCGCTCGGCGTCGCTGAGTCGGCGGCAGCGGCCGTCGTAGCCGGGGGGCTCGCCCCGTTCCAGGGCCCGCTTCCTCCGCTCCTCGAGCTCCTCGGGGGTGCAGTAGCAGCGGTAGGCGTGCCCCTCGGCGAGGAGCCGCTCCACGTGCTCCCGGTAGATCTCCCGCCGCTGCGACTGGCGGTAGGGCGCGTGGGGCCCGCCCACGTCGGGGCCCTCGTCCCAGTCGAGCCCGAGCCAGCGGAGGGAGTCGATCAGCTCGCGGACCGCCTCCTCGGTCACCCGGCTCACGTCGGTGTCCTCGATCCGGAGGACGAAGGCGCCGCCGTGGCGCCGGGCGTGGAGCCAGCTGAAGAGCGCGGTCCGGGCGTTCCCCACGTGGATCGAGCCGGAGGGGGCCGGCGCGAACCGCGTCCGGACGGTCATCGGGGGGCGGGGACCGGCGCTCCGACCACCGGGTTCTCGAGCACCCCGACGCCCTCGACCTCGACCTCGACCCGGTCGCCGGGAGCCAGGGGCCCCACGCCCTCCGGGGTCCCGGTGAGGATCACGTCGCCCGGGAGCAGCGTCATGAACGTCGTCACGAACTCGATCAGGGTGGCCACGCCGAAGGCCATCTCCGACGTCCGGGCCTGCTGCCGCACCTCCCCGTTCACGCGGGTCTCCACGAGGAGGTCGTTCGGGTCGAGCTCGGTCTCGATCCAGGGCCCCAGGGGGCAGGAGCCGTCGAAGCCCTTCGCCCGGGTCCACTGCCCGTCCCGCTTCTGCAGGTCGCGGAGGGTGACGTCGTTCCCGCAGGTGTAGCCGAGCACGTACCGCCCGGCGTCCTCGGCCCGGACGTTCCTCGCCACCCGGCCCACGACGACCGCGAGCTCCCCCTCGTAGTCCACCCGGCGGCTGATCGGGAGCAGCGGGATGGGGTCGCCGGGGCCGATCACCGAGGTCGAGGGCTTGAGGAACACGAGGGGCTCCTCCGGGACCTCGCTCCCGAACTCCCGGGCGTGGGCGGGGTAGTTCTTCCCCACGGCCACCACCTTGGAGGGCAGGACCGGCGCGAGGAGGCGGACCTCAGCGAGGGCGCGCTCCTCGCCGGTGGGCACGGGGTCCTCGAAGAACGTCCCGCGCAGCACCCGGATCCGGTCGTCGGGCTCGAGGACCCCGGTGGCGATCCTGTCGTCGGTCGAGAAGCGCACGAGACGCATCGGCCCAGGAAGGCTACCGCACGGGCGGACCAGGCCTCCCCGAGGCCCCCGGACGCCGGTCGGGGCGCGGGCTCAGGCCAGCCGGGTGCCGGTGCGGAACGTCGCCCCAACGCTCCGCCAGTAGCCCGCGATCATCTCCCGGGGCTCGAGGCGGGCGAGCTCCTCGGTGGGCGAGTCGAACAGCCGGAGCTCGGCGCGGCCGGTCCAGGCCGGCCCCAGCTCCACGTCCTCGCTCCGCATCGTCACGATCTCGTCGAGCGCGGGCGGGGCCCCGGTCTCGATGGCCGGGAGGAACCGGTGGTGGAGCATGGGGAGGGCGTTCACGAACCCGGCCGTCTCCGAGGGCCCGGCCACCTCGAACCGGGCCTCCACCAGGCGACGGTCGTTCGCCGCGAGGGTCGCGCCGAACCGGGCCCCGGGCCCGAGCCGCGGTCCGGCCTTCCCCACCTGCACCGGCCGGGTCATCCAGATCGACCCGAGCTTCTTCGGGTAGCCCTGGTGCCAGCCCCGGGCCAGGGCGAAGTCCTTGTCGACCCAGATGTAGACGCAGCGGGAGTAGGTCGTGCCCCGGTAGCGGCACCGGACCACGAAGAAGCACTCCTTGTACTGGGAGCGGACCGGGTCGAGGAGCTCCTCGAAGGAGTCGGAGCAGCTCTGCCAGTCGGCGAAGACCACCGCCACGGCGCCCGGGTCCTCTTCGGCCGGCTCGAGGGGATCCGGCAGGAGCTCCGCCACCCGCTCGGGGTCGGTGCGGTACTCGATCGTGAGGACGTCCCCCGAGTAGTGCCAGGGGGGCGGGGGGACGATCGAGGCCCTCCCCTCCGGGGAGCGGGGCACCATGAAGCCACGGAGCTCGGCCACGGACCCGCATACTACCGGGGGCACCTCACGAGCGAGGAGCGGGGATGGAGCGACGGAGGATCCTGTTGGAGGGGGCCGTCACGCCCGTGGTGCGCGACGGCGAGTGGCTCGTGGCCGGGGACGGGAGGCGGGTGCGGGCGGAGGAAGCGGTGCACCTCCCGCCCTGCGAGCCCACCAAGATCATCTGCGTCCACCTGAACTACCGGAGCCGGGTGGAGGAGTTCGGCGCGACGCTCGGGCCCGCGCCGACGTACTTCCACAAGCCGGTCTCCTCGCTCAACGCCCACGGAGGTGCGGTGGTCCGCCCCGAGCGGTGCCGGTACCTGAACTACGAGGGCGAGATCGCGATCGTGATCGGGAGGCCGACCAGGAACGTCTCGATCGAGGAGGCCTACGACCGCATCGCCGGCTACACGATCGCGAACGACTTCGGGCTCCACGACTTCCGGGACACCGACGCCGGCTCGATGCTCCGGGTGAAGGGCTCCGACACCCTCTGCCCCCTCGGGCCGGGGATCGTGGACGACTGGGATCCGCGAGGGAAGCGGATCCGCACGCTCGTGAACGGGGAGGTCCGCCAGAACGCCACGACGGACGAGATGGTCTGGGAGATGGGCTACCTCGTGGCCGACATCGCCCGGACCATCACGCTCCTGCCCGGCGACGTGATCCTCTCCGGGACGCCGGCCAACTCCCGCCCGGTCCAGCCCGGGGACGTCGTGACCGTGGAGGTGGAGGGGCTCGGCGCGCTCACGAACCGCATCGTCGCCGGGCCCACCCCGATCCGGGAGGACGTCGGCGCCCAGCCCTCCGAGTCCGAGGAGGTCGTCTCGACGGCGCTCGGCGGGGACTGGGAGTTCCGCGGCATCCGCCCGCCGAGGCGCGCGTAGCGCCGGGCCCGCGCCACGCCCACGGGCGGGGCTGGCCCGCTCCGCCCCCGCGAACTATCCTCGGGGCGGTCGAACGTTCGGATGCGAAGGAGGGGCGATGAACGTCCAGGGGGAGCGGCTCCGCCTCCTCTACCCCGACCTCCACGGGCTGGACCGCGGGAAGTACCTCTACGGGGAGGAGCGGCGGAAGGCGAACTTCTGCATCGGCGTGTACCCCCTCACTCTCGACCGCGAGATCATCCCCGTCCCGGGCCTCCAGTTCGACGTCGGGCTCCCCGACATGGAGGCGCACCTGGACGAGGCGACCCTCCGCCAGGGCTGGGAGCCCGACACGGTGGTGGGCCTCGCCGACGCCCGGTTCCGGGGGGAGCCGGTGGCGGTGGACCCGCGGCAGATCCTCCGGCGGGCCATCGAGCCGTGGCGGGCGATGGGCCTCGAGCCCCAGCTCGGCTACGAGTTCGAGTTCTACCTGATGGAACCGGACGGCGAGGGCGGGTGGCGCGAGATGCGGACCCCGGGGGCGCGGGTCTACGGGACCGGCATGGCCGTGGACCCCCACGGCGTGGTCGAGGACGTGGTCCGGGCCTCCCGCGCCTCGGGCTTCGTGATCGAGGCCTACAACAGCGAGTACGACACCCCCCAGTTCGAGATCAACCTGGAGTACGAGGACGCCCTCCCCGCCGCCGACGCCGCGTTCCTCTGGCGGGTGCTGGCGCGGGAGGTCGCGGCCCGCCGCGGGTTCCACCTCACCTTCCTCCCCCGTCCCTTCGGCGACCGGAGCGGGAGCGGGCTCCACCTCAACATCAGCTTCCGCGACCTCTCGGACGGCTCGAACGCGCTGACGGACCCCGCGGCCGCGGACGGGCTCTCCACGCTCGCGCACCGCTGCATCGCGGGGATGCTCGCCCACCACGAGGGGCTGTCCGCGATCTGCGGGGCCAACTGCAACTCCTACAAGCGGCTGCAGCCCGACATGCTGGCCGGCTACTGGGCGAACTGGGGCTACGACGACCGCACGGTGACGATCCGGGTGTCCCCCGACCGCGGCCCGGCCACCCGCCTCGAGCACCGCGTGGCCGACGCCGCCGCCAACCCCTACCTGGTGGGGGCCGCGCTCCTGCACGCGGCCCGGATGGGGGTGGAGCGCGAGCTCGACCCGCCCCCGCCGCAGCCCGTGGGCGGGGAGCCGAACACCGAGCGACGGGTGCCGCCCACGCTCGAGGCCGCCCTCGACGCCCTCGAGGCCGACCGGGAGCTCGTGGAGGCCCTCGGCCCGCCGCTCGTGGAGGCGTTCACGATGATCAAGCGGGCCGAGTGGAAGAAGTACGCGGAGGCGGTGGGCGACCCCTCGACCACGGAGGTGACGGACTGGGAGCTCGCCTACTACCTCCCCTTCTTCTGACCCGACGCACGCCGGAGGACGCGAGCCCCGACCCCCGCGGCCACCCCACGGGGGCCGGCTTGCCCCCGGACTCGTTCGGTAGCAAAATATCTCCGGGCCGGCGAGGAGGGAAGGGTGCGCGCCGCCGAGCGCAGCCTCGAGGACATCCGCCTGTGGGACCACGACTTCTTCGTGGAGGAGGTCCCCCACTGGGCGTTCCGGCTCCTCCGCGAACGCG
>DATLZM010000127.1:0-2188 GCA_035573995.1 Actinomycetota bacterium
AGCGGTTCAATTCCGCTCCCCGCCTCTCCCGCCGCTCGGTAAGATGAGCGGCGCCCGGGCGCTTAGCTCAGGGGGAGAGCGCTTCCTTGACGCGGAAGAGGTCGGAGGTTCAAATCCTCCAGCGCCCACCGAAAACCGCAGGTCAAAGCTACCTCTCATCCGACCGGCCCCGGTTCCCCCCCGAACGTTGTTGAACGTTGTTGCTGGGCGTCGCTCCCGGGGTGTAGGGTGCGGCCGTGGCTCGCGTCCGCGTCCTCGAGGGACCGAGGCGGGGGAGGCGCTTCCGCGTCGAGTACTACACCCCGGAGGGTGGCCACCGGTCGAGGACCTTCCCCACTCGGAAGCAGGCCGAGGCCTTCCTCCACGAGGTGGAGGCGGCGAAGCTCCGGGGGACGTACCGCGACCCGGCCGTCGCCAAGCAGGCGCTGCGGGACTACCTCGAGGCGTGGCTCGCCTCCGCCGCCCACCTGCGGCCGGCCACGCGGGCCCTCTATCGGCGAACCGCCGACCGCCACGTCCTCCCCGCGCTTGGGGAGCGCAGGCTCGCCGACCTGGACCGGGCTGCGTGCCGGGCTTTCCTGGCCGACCTCTCGGGTCGTGCCGGCGCGGCCACGGTCGAGGTGGCCCACCGGCTGCTGCGCCGCGTGCTCGAGGAGGCCGTACGCGACGGCATCCTCGAACGGAACCCCGCAGCCCGCCTCGAGCTCCCGCGCTCCCGGCCCCGCGAGGCGCGGTTCCTGAGCGCCGGGGAGATCCAGGCCATCGCCGACGAGGTGCCCGACCGCTACCGGGCGCTGGTGTTGCTCCTCGGCTACGGGGGGCTGCGGGTGGGGGAGGCCGCGGCCCTCACCGTCCGCCGGCTCGACCTCCCGCGGCGGCGCGTGCAGGTCGTGGAGGCGGCCAGCGAAGTGGAGGGGCGGTGGGTGTTGGGTGATACGAAGACCGGCCGGGGGAGGACCGTGGCCCTCCCGGCGTCCGTCGCCGAGGCCCTCGCCCGGCACGTGGAGCGCTACACGGACGGGCGACCGACGAGCCTCGTGTTCACGATGGAGGGGGGCGGTCCGCTCCGGCAGAACGCGTTCCGCAAGCGCGTGTTCCAACCCGCTGCCCGTCGCGCCGGCATCGTGCCGCCCCCGCGGGTCCACGACCTCCGCCACAGCGCCGTCGCGCTGGCGATCCAGGCGGGTGCGCACCCGAAGCTCGTCCAGGAGCTCGCCGGGCACTCGAGCATCCGGGTGACCCTCGACCGGTACGGGCACCTGTTCCCCGCGGCCCACGAGCAGCTCGCCGAGGCTCTCGACCGCGTGGCCCGGGAGGCCGCCGAGGGCGGCAGGGTCCTGCCGCTGGGGCGCCGCTAGGGTCTCGGCGCCGTTCAGCCCTCCGGGCCTCGGTCGCTCGCTGGTGGCGGATCCCCTTGAGCTCGCACAGGCTCGAGACGCCTTCAGTCACGGCTTTCGAGGCACGGACCCGCCCATGGTCTTGAGGCCACGGCTCGCGGCTATTGGTCGGGCGGAGTTTGTTTCCACGGGTTTCGTCGGACGGGTCAGGGGCCATGCCACCCCTACTCCCGATCTCTAGCCCAGCGCTCAACAGCTGGCGTCTGACATGGCCTGGGCGGATGCTTGAGGGAGCGGCCCACGGGAGTGGGCCGGATCTCGGACTGGCTAGGCTCTCGGAGGCTTGGGGCCCCTCCACACGCGTCCACAGGTTTTTCCACGTGGAAAAGGAGCTGGCCGCGGCGGGCGCGAGGAGGATTCTTCCCGGGGTCGACCTGGATCGGCGAATCCACAGGCCCGTTTTGGATGCCGTGTGAACAGCTACCTCCTAGGCTCGCGGCCGATGGGACGTGGGTCCGCCGCGTGACAACCGTGCTCTTCTTGGAAGCGATGAACGACGTTCGACTGCTGCGGCCGATCGAGGTGGCGAGGCTCCTGGCGGTCTCGCGGTCGGAGGTCTACCGTCTGATCGCGCAGGGCCGCCTGCCCAGCGTCCGGCTATCGGAACGCGTGGTCCGCGTGCCCCTGCGGGAGCTCGAAGCCTTCCTGCGCGCCCGCACGCAGGGTGGGTGCCGGGAGGACGACCGATGACCGCCGCGGCGGCCGCCTCGGGTTCCCGCGAGTGGGTGCCCCCGCCGCCGGCAGCCCGCTGGCCCACCGGCGCGGGGGAGCAGCTGCCGGCGGTGGCGAGC
>DATLZM010000128.1:0-1587 GCA_035573995.1 Actinomycetota bacterium
CCCTCGGCCAGGACCCGGTCCGGGATCACCTGCGCGAGCGCCCCGAACACCGCGTGGGGGAGGAAGTGGCCGACGATGTGGCGGCCGGCGACGGCCGCCGGGAAGCGGGGGTTCAGGATCGAGCCCTCGGGCGCGACGGTCCGCACCGGCCGGAAGCTCCCGTCGTTGTGGGGCACCTCGGGCGAGATCGCGCACTTTATCGCGTAGCTCGTGTAGGCCGCGGTGTAGTTCAGCACGACGTTCATCCCCCGCTCGATCTGGGGGGAGCTCCCGGTGTAGTCCACGGTGATCTCGTCGCCCCGGACCTTCACCGTGCAGGCGATGGTCACCGGCTCGTCGATCCCGTCGGTGCGGATCGTGTGGCGGTAGTCCCCGTCGGGGAGCTCGGCGATCGCCTCCCGGAGCGCGCGCTCGGAGCGGTCGCAGATCTCCTCGCCCAGGTCCTCGAGGTCCGGGAGGCCGAAGTCGTCGAGGTAGGTGAGGAGCCGGTCCGCCCCCACCTGGTTCCCCGCCACCTGGGCGTGGACGTCGCCGAGCACCTCGTAGGGGGCCCGGACGTTCCCGGCCAGGATCCGGAGCAGCTCCTCGTTCGGCCTCCCCCGGTCGTAGAGCTTCGTGATCGGGATGTAGAGGCCCTCCTCGAACACCTCGGTGGCGTCGGCCGAGAGCCCCCGGCCCCCGATGTCCATCGCGTGGCAGGTGTTCCCGAAGAACCCGACGAGCCGCCCCTTCCGGAACACCGGGGTCACGACCGAGAGGTCGTTCAGCTGCCCGGAGGTCTTCCAGGGGTCGTTCGTGATCAGCACGTCGCCGGGCCGGAGGGTCTCGGGCGGGTGGGCCGCGAGGAAGTGGTGCATCGAGGTGGCCAGGGAGTTGATGTGGCCGGGGGTGCCCGTGACGGCCTGGGCCAGCATCCGCCCCCGGGCGTCGAACACCGCCGCCGAGAGGTCCCCCGACTCCCGGACGATCGGCGTGAACGAGGTCCGCTGGAGCGCCGCGGCCTGCTCGTTCGTGACCGCGATCAGCCGGCTCCAGAGGATCTCGAGCGTGACCGGGTCGAGGCCGCCCCGCCGCCGGGCCACCCTAGCCCACCTCCACCACGAGGTTCCCGACCCGGTCCACGGTCGCCCGGGCCCCGGGCCCCACCACGACGGTCGACTCCCGCTCCTCGACCACGGCCGGGCCCCGGAAGGAGTCGCCCGGCCCCAGCCGGTAGCGGTCGTAGACCGCGGCCTCGAGGTAGCGGCCGGCCTCGGCGAACCACGCCGGGCGCCGCCCCTTGCGGGCGGGCCCGGCCGCGGTCCCCGCCCGGACCTCGGTCCGGGGCGTCGGGCCGAACAGCCGGACCCGCCACGTCATCACCTCGGGCTCCACCCCGGGCGGCCGCCTGCCGTAGAGCCCGACGTAGGCGCGGTCGAAGGCCTCCTCGACCTGCCGGGCCGGGTCCCGTCCGAGCGACCCCCCGAGCTCGACCGTGATCGCCTCCCCCTGCCCTCGGTGGCGGACGTCGCAGGCGAGCTCCACCCGGACCTCGCCCCGGGGCACCCCGGTGGCCACGAGCTGGCGGGTCCCCTCGCGGATCAGCTC
>DATLZM010000129.1:0-30820 GCA_035573995.1 Actinomycetota bacterium
GCCGAGGCCCAGCGGCGGACCGAGGAGTCCCTCCGCCAGCTCGCCGAGACCGTGGCCAGGCTCGTGCACGACGTGGCGGTCCTCAAGGGGAGGAGCCTCGAGGTGCACTACCTGCTCCACGCCGACGGCCTCTTCGGCCCCATCGCGAGGGGCATCCGCGTGCTGGACGGTCCGGCCAAGGAGGCCCTCCTGGGCCCGGCCATCGACGCCGGTCGCCTGAGCCCGGAGGAGGCCGTCGACATCCGCAGGTCCGACGTCCTCGCCGTCGGCAGGAGGGAGGGCGCCGACGTCTACCTCGTGGCGGAGGTCTCGTGGGCGATCGACCAGGCCGACGTCGAGCGGGCCCGGGACCGCGCGGCGCTGCTCGAACGGGTGGGCGTCCGGGCCCTCCCGATCGTGGCGGGCGAGGTCATCCACCCCGACGTCGACGAGGTCGCCCGGGCCTCGGGCGTGTGGCGCGTGCTGGACGGCGCCGTCCGCGAGCCGGCGGCGTGAGCGCCCGCGGGTGATCGCTTCCGATCGAGCTTGACCGGGAACGATCGGACTCGATAGCCTTCGCGCGTGCGCACCGACCCGGTCCTCGACGACGTCGTCCGGCGCCTGCCGGGCTGGTCCGAGCAGGCCGAGGTCCGGATCGAGCCGCTCGAGGGCGGTATCACGAACCGGAACTTCCGGGTGGACCTCGCCGGCGCGTCCTACGTCGTGCGCCTCGCCGGGGCCGACACGGAGCTCCTCGGGATCGACCGGGCCGTCGAGCGGGCCGCCGCCGAGGCCGCTGCGCGGGTCGGGGTCGGGCCCGAGGTCGTCCTCTCCCTCCCCGAGCTGGGGTGCCTCGTGACCCGCTTCGTCGAGGGGGACCCGATCCCGGCCGAGGACCTCGAGCGCGAGGAGGTGCTCGCGGCCGTCGTGCGGTCGATCCGCGCGATCCACGAGGGGCCGGAGATCCCCGGCGAGTTCTGGACCCCCGCCGTGTGCCGCGCGTACCGGGACGTCGCGGCCTCCAAGGGCGTGCGGATCCCCGCCGCCTACGACCGGCTGGCCGAGGTGGCGGCCGAGATCGAGGCCGCCTTCGCGGCGGCGCCCGCCCCCCGCTGCCCGTGCCACAACGACCTGCTCAACGCGAACCTCCTCCGCTCGGGCGACCACGTCTGGATCGTGGACTACGAGTACGCGGGGATGGGTGACCGCTTCTTCGACCTCGGCAACTTCTCGATCAACAACGGGCTGTCGGAGGAGGCACGGACGCGCCTGCTCGAGCTCTACTTCGGCGAGGTGCGGCCCGTCCACCGGGCCCGCCTCGCGCTGATGCGGATCCTCTCGGACTTCCGGGAGGCGATGTGGGGCGTGGTCCAGCAGGGGATCTCCACGCTCGACTTCGACTACGTGGGCTACGCAGAGCGGCACTTCGAGCGGTGCCTGGAGAGCGCCGCCGATCCCCGGTACCGCTCGTGGCTCGAGGACGCAGCGGAGGGCGTGTGAGCGCGGACCAGCTCCCGGCCGACGCGCGGGCCATCGTGATCGGGGGCGGGGTGGCCGGGGCGAGCATCGCCTACCACCTCACGAAGCTCGGCTGGCGCGAGGTCGTCCTGCTCGACCGCGGCGAACTCACGAGCGGATCGACGTTCCACTCGGCCGGCCTGGTCGGCCAGCTCCGGAGCTCGGTGACGCTCACCCGGATGATGATGTACGGCTCGGAGCTGTACGGGCGCCTGCGGGAGGAGACCGGCCTCGACCCCGGCTGGCACCAGGTCGGCAGCCTCCGGCTCGCCTCGTCCCGGGAGCGGATGCAGGAGCTCTCCCGGCTCTCGGGCTGGGGGAAGACGTTCGGGCTCCCCCTCGAGATCATCTCCACCGCCGAGGCCCTCGAGCGCTGGCCGCTCTTCGACCCCGAGGGGGTGGAGGGCGCCGCCTGGCTCCCCACCGACGGCTACCTCGAGCCCTCCGGGCTCACCTACGCCCTCGCCGAGGGGGCCCGCCGCGGCGGCTGCCGGATCTTCGAGCGCACCCGGGTGATCGCGATCGACGTCGAGCGGGGGCGGGTGCGCGGGGTCCGCACCGACCGGGGCCCGATCCGGGCCGAGGTCGTGGTGAACGCCGCCGGGATGTTCGCCCGCGAGGTCGGCCGGATGGCGGGCGTCGAGGTCCCGGTCGTGCCCTTCGCCCACCAGTACCTGATCACGAAGCCGATCGACGGCGTCCACCCCGACCTCCCCACGATGCGGGACCCCGACCGCCTCGTGTACTTCCGCGGCGAGGCCGGGGGGCTCGTGGTCGGGGGCTACGAGCGCGACCCCGATCCCTGGTGCTGGGACCGAGACCCGCCCCCGGACTTCAACCACAAGCTCCTCCCCGAGGACTGGGAGCGGTTCGAGCCGCTCGCCCAGGCCGCCTTCAAGCTCGTCCCCGCGCTCCAGACCGCCGAGGTGATCCGGATGATCAACGGGCCCGAGGCCTTCACGCCCGACGGGGAGTTCATCCTCGGCGAGTCCGAGGTCCGGGGGTTCTTCGTGGCCGCCGGGTTCTGCGCCCACGGGATCGCCGGGGCCGGGGGGATCGGCAAGGTGATGGCGGAGTGGATCGTGGACGGCGAGCCCGAGTACGACTGCTGGAAGATGGACATCCGCCGGTTCGGCGGGCAGTACCGGAGCCGCCGGTACGCGAGGGAGCGCGCCTACGAGGTCTACGCGACCTACTACGACATCCACTACCCCGGCGAGGAGCGGCGCGCCGGGCGCCCCCTCCGGACCTCGCCCACCTACCTCCGGCTCGCCGAGCTGGGGGCGGAGTTCGGGGAGAAGGCGGGGTGGGAGCGGGCGAACTGGTTCCGCTCGAACGAGGACCCCGCCCACGAGCGGTGGCGCCCCCGGGGGTGGGCCGGGCAGCACTGGTCGACCGCGATCGTGGCCGAGCACCTCGCCTGCCGCGAGCGCGCCGCGCTCTTCGACGAGACGTCGTTCGCCAAGATCGAGGTCTCGGGGCCGGGCGCCTGTGACTTCCTCCAGCGCCTGTGCGCGAACGACGTGGACCGCGAGGTCGGGCGCGTCGTCTACACCCAGCTCCTGAACCGCCGGGGCGGGATCGAGTGCGACCTCACCGTGGCCCGCCTCGCCGACGACCGCTTCCTCCTCGTGACCGGGACGGCCTTCGGCGGCCACGACCTCGGGTGGGTCCGCGCCCACGCCCCGGAGGACGGCTCGGTCCAGGTCCGCGACGTCACGTCCCGGGAGGCCGTGCTCGGGCTGTTCGGGCCGCGGGCGCGGGACGTGCTCGGCGAGCTCTGCCCCGACGACCTCTCGAACGACGCCTTCCCCTACATGGCCTGGCGGGAGATCACGGTGGGGAGCGTCCCGGTCCGCGCCCACCGGGTGACCTACGTCGGCGAGCTCGGCTGGGAGCTGTACGCGCCGGTGGAGTACGGGCTCGCCCTGTTCGACGCGCTCCTCGAGGCGGGCCGGCCCCACGGGCTGGTCCCCGCCGGCTACCGGGCGATCGACTCGCTCCGGCTGGAGAAGGGCTACCGGGCCTGGGGCGCCGACATCACTCCCGAGGACACGCCCCTCGAGGCGGGGCTCGGCTTCGCCGTCAAGCTCGACGCGGGCGTGGACTTCATCGGCCGGGAGGCCCTCCTCCGCCAGCGGGAGCGGGGCGTGGAGCGCGTGCTCCGCTGCTTGGTGCTCGCCGACCCCCGGGCCCAGGCCCTCGGGAACGAGCCCATCCGCCACGAGGGCCGGATCGTCTCGCGGGTGACCTCGGGCGGGATCGGCTACGCGGTCGGGAGGAGCATCGCGTACGCGTCGCTCCCGGTGGACCTCGCCGGGATCGGCACGGCCCTCGAGGTCGAGGTGTTCGGCGAGTGGGTGGGGGCGGAGGTGGCCCGTGAGCCCCTGTGGGACCCCGCCGGCGAGCGGATCCGCTCCTGAGCCAAGGGGCCCGGCGCCCAGCGCGGGGGACGTGAGCGGAGCGAAGCCGGTGCCCATGGTGGGACCGACGGAGGTGGGCGCGTGATCGAACAGCCGGAGCTCGCGGAGGGCGAGACCCTGATCACCACGATCCGCCACGGCCTCACCGAGCTGAACCGCGACAAGCGGGTGGGGGGGCGGATCGACGTGCCGCTCGTCGAGGAGGGGCGGCGGCAGGCCCGGGAGGCCGCGGCACGGTTCCGCGGCACCCCGTTCGACGTCGCGATCTCCTCCCCGCTCCGCCGGGCCATCGAGACCGCGACGATCGTGACCGGCCTCCCCGAGGAGGCCCTGGTGATCGACGAGCTGTGCACGGAGCGGTCGTTCGGCGCGATGGAGGGGCTCCGCCCGGTCGAGGTCCGGGAGCGCTACCCGGAGGTCCGCTACCTCCAGATCGGGCACATCGGGTACTCGTTGAACCCGCCGGGCGGCGAGCCCTTCCCCGAGCTCCACGAGCGGGCGAGGCGGTTCCTCGCGCGGGTCCTCGAGCGCTTCCGGGGGAAGCGGATCCTCGTCTTCTCCCACCAGAACTTCATGCAGCAGCTCCACGGGGCGATCCGCGGGCTCGACCCGTGGACCTCGCTCGAGCACGACATCCTGAACTGCGAGCTGAACCAGTTCCACCTGGGGCCGGACGGGAGGCTCCTCGGGCACCGGGTCGTGCAGCTCGTGCCGGACGCGGCCAAGCACCCCTCGTTCTGATGACGGCGGGTCCTGATGGGGTCGGGACCGGAGCGATGACCCGCCCCGCGGGCCCGCGCCGGGACCGGGCGCTCGAGCGGGCCGCCGAGGCGCTCGCCGGCCGGTTCCTCTCCCGTTTCCCCGAGCGAGCGCCCCGGCCCCGGACCGTGGGCCGGGAGGCCGAGTTCACGCTGGTGCGCCCCGACGGGCGGGCCGGCGACGCCTCGCTGCTCTGGGGACCCCTCCTCGAGGCGAGCGGGGGGCGACCGGTGCACGACCAGCCGGCGCCGGACGGCTCGCGCCTCCTGGTCGGGGTGGAGACCGACCGGTGGTTCTGCCTGGCCGAGGTGGGCCGGGGGACGGTCGAGGTCGGGGTGGGCCCGGCGCCGAGCCTCGGCGGCCTGGCTCGCGACCTCGAGGCCGCCCTCGCCGCGATCCTGCCGGTGGTCCGGGGGACCGGGCAGCTCCTCCTGGGCTACGGGATACAGCCCAGGACGCCCCCGCACCCCGGCCTCATGACCCCCAAGCGCCGGTACCTCGCCTTCCTCGAGGTGGTCGGGCGGAGCTGGCTCCGGTTCGGGCTCACCGCGAGCGACCAGGTCCACGTCGACGTGGGCCGCGACGAGCTGGTCCCGATGATGAACGCGCTCAACGCGGCCTCGGGGGCGATCGTGGCGCTCGCCGCGAACTCGTCGGTGTACGGCGGGCGGGCCGGGCGGTTCGCGAGCGGCCGGGAGGGCCTGATGGCGCGGATGGTCCCCGAGCCCTTCCGCCACGGGCCCGTGCCGCGACCCTTCGCCGACGCCCTCGACTACGTCCGGTGGACGCTCGGGTTCCGCTGCCTCGTGCTCCCCGACGGCCGCGGCGGGTTCCGGGGGCCGCGGGCGACCTACGCGGAGGTGCTGCGCCGCGAGGGCCCCCGGTTCGAGGACTGGACGTTCCACGAGCACTACCTCTGGCCGAGCGCCCGGCCCCGGTCCCGCCTGGGGACCCTCGAGATCCGCCCCGCCTGCCAGCAGCCCGGCGGCTCCTTCGCCGCCGCGGCGTTCGAGGTCGGGCTGGCCGAGGCCTGGCGGGAGGTGACGGAGCTGCTGCGCGACCTGCTGGGGCCGCGGTGGTGGCGCGCGATGCTCGCCTACCGAGCGCGGGCGGTGCGGGAGGGGGTCCGGGCCCGGGAGCCGGTCCCCGGCCTGCTCGCGAAGCTCCTCGACCTCGCCGAGTCGGCGCTCCGCCGGCGCGGCTTCGGGGAGGAGCGCGAGCTGGATGAGATGCGCGAGCGGCTGGAGCGACGGGAGATCCCCGCCGACCTGGCTCGCCGGTGGGCGCGGGACGGCTCGGCGTCCCTGGCCGCGGCCCTCGCCCTCCGCTAGCGGCGGGGTCCCCCACGGCGGCCAGGCCCCGTACGTCGGCCAGCGCGTGGCCAGGATGGACCGAGGGCTCAACGGAAGAGATCAGCCACTTCGACCAGGGCGACCCCCTCCCTCGCCGCCCGCTCCCTCAACGCCGGGGAGAACCCCGCCCGGGAGAAGATGGCGAGCCGTGCGCGGCCCGCCTTCGGCCCGAGCGCGGCCTTGGCCGCGTAGAGGGCGTCCAGCACACGCTCCCCGACCGGTCTGCGAGACCACTTGCACGAGCCGAGCAGCCCATATCCCGACCTCTCGACCGTCACGACGTCGATCTCGAGATCATGGGTCCTCGACCACCAGGAGCCGACCTCGAGGGCCGCCGCTCCGAGCGCCGAGTACCGGGCAACCCACTCCCGGCAGCACTCCTCGAACACGGGCCCCACGAACGTCGCGAGATCCTGCCGGATCTCCTGGGCGACCTCCGTGATCCGACCCCTCGCCAGGCGACTCCGGTTCGGAAGGACGTAGCGGAACCAGAACCGGAGGTACGGGTCCGCTATCCTCCAGTAGCCGCGTTTCGCCCCCCTGCGCCCCGGCTCGAGCGGCTCGGCCCGGACGACGTATCCCAGCGCCTCGAGCCGGGCGAGGAACTGGCTGGCGAGCTGCTGCTTCATCTCCAGGCGAGCGGCGATCGCCGAGGTCGAGCCGTAGCCTTCCGCGATGGCCCGCAGCGTCCCGAGATAGGGCCCCGGCTCCCTGATCTTCTCCTCCTGGCGAACCAGGTGCTCCGGCTCGTTGTGCAGCGGGGCACCGGGTGGGAGGATCGTCTCGGCGATCACCCGCCCGAGGGGCCTCCTTCCCGCCCACACCTGGTACTGCGGTGTGCCACCCACGACCGCGAACCTCTCGATCAGGCGGTCCGGGGAGGTGCCCCCGGGGGCGAAGGCGGCGCTATCCCGGTAGGTGAGCGGCAAGAGGAGCGGGCGGAACACGCTCCGCCCGAACGCGGGCGAGGAGACCGCCAGGAGCCCTTCCATGAAGCTCAGCGCGCTGCCGCTCAGCACCAGCATGACCTGCGTGCGATGCGCATCCCACCGGTCCCAGGACCGCTGGATGGTCGAGACGATCCCCGGGTCCGACGCCGCTAGGTACTGGAACTCGTCCAGGATCACGATCAGGGGTCCTCCGCGGTCCGCCTGATCCTCCACGAAACGGAAGGCTTCGCCCCAGTCCCTGAACGAAAGCGGCGGGTTCCCGGGGACTAGGCGGCGACACTCCTCGGCGAAGGCCTCCAGCTGGAGCGGGCGGGGTTGCTCCTCCGCCTGCAGGTAGACGACCCGGGGACCGGCGAACGCCACCCGCAGGAGGAAGGTCTTCCCGATCCGGCGGCGTCCTCGGACGATGACGAGCGCGGGCGGGTGCGCGGCCAGCCGACGGAGCTCGCCGATCTCTCGTTCCCGGTCGACCACCTCGAGCCTCATGAGGGGAACGTATCGTGAAAGTCATAGCTTGTAAAGCTGTAGCTTGCACGGCTCCCCGTGACCCGCGCTTGGTCCGTGAGCGCCCCGGCGGGCTCAGCTCGCCACGTCGGCGAGCCAGCGGCGGAACCGCTCCGAGGAGAAGATCGACTCGGCCCGCTCCCACCGCTCCACGGCCCAGCCCCAGAAGTCGTAGTCGATGTCGGAGATGGCCTCCTGGATCGCGGCCCAGAGCGTCCAGCCCACGTCGGCCATGAGCGCCTGGAGGTTCATCCGGGCGAGGAGCGCCGGCGTGGCCTCCCCGAAGTACGCCGCGCAGAGCGCCTCCCGCTCGTCGTCGTCGAACCCGCACTCCTGGGCGGTGTCGCCGAGCTCGAAGCAGGGGTCGTTGTTCCCGCTGTACTCGAAGTCCACGATCCAGAGCTGGTCCCCGTCGTCGATGTAGTTCTCGGCCAGGAGGTCGTTGTGGCAGGGGACGGTGGGGAGCGGCCGCGCCGAGAGCGCCCGCTCCACCGCCCGGACGTCGGTCTCGCGGTCGCGGTAGCCGTCGGGGATCCGGATCCCCCGCCCCTCGCAGATCCCCAGGTAGTACTCGACGGTCCGGAACATGTCGAAGTCCTTGAGGAACCGGGGGCCGGCGTGGAGCCGGCGGAGCGAGGCCGCGATCCGCGGGATGTTCCCCGGCCGGCGGAGCGCCTCCGCCGACATCGTCTCGCCCTCGATGTACTCGAGGACCATCACGCAGACGTCGTCGAGGTACTCGAGGACGCGGGGGCTCACGCCGGTGCTCGCCGCGGCCTCGGCGTTGTGCCGCTCGTTGCGCCGGTCCACCGCGAGCAGCTCGGTGTCGGCCCCGGGGATCCGCACCACGTAGCGACGGCCGTCGGCCTCGACCAGGAAGTTCTCGTTGGTGAGGCCGCCCGAGAGCCGCTCGGCCCGCGCGTCCTTCCCCCGCCACAGCGAGACCCGCTCGAGCACCTCGTCGATGGTCGGCCGCCGCCGCGGTCCCGCGGCCGTCCCGGTCACCGCCCCGCCCTCCCCGTCATCACGGTCCCGTCCCGTCCCCGCGCCACCGACCGCCGCTCACCCGGCGGGGCCGACGACCGGCTCCGGGAGCACCTCGGCCGGGACCCGCTCCCCGAACACCTCGACCTCGAGGGCCGCGCCCGGCCCGAGCTCCGAGGGGAGCATCGCCGTCGCCAGCATCCTCCCCGCGACGTACCCGTAGGCGCAGCTCCGCAGGCGCCCGACGACCTCCCCGCCGGCGAGCACGGCCTCGCCGCCGTAGACCGTCACGTACCCCCCCTCGCCCACCCCGAGCGTGGCGAGCCGCCGGGCCGGGGCCCCCGCCCGCCGCGCGAGGAGCGCCTCCCGCCCGACGAACCCCTCCTTCCCGAGGTCGACGAACCGCCCGAGCCCGCACTCGAAGGGGGTGTCGAGGGGGGTGAGGTCGGTGCCGAAGTACCGGAACCCCCGCTCGATCCGGGCCGCGTCGATCGCCCGGTAGCCGCAGGGCTCGAGGCCGTGCGCCGCGCCCGCCTCGGCGAGCCGGTCCCACACCTCGACCGCCCACGACGGATCCACGAACAGCTCCCAGCCGGCCTCGCCGACGTAGCTCACCCGCTGGGCCCAGGCCCGGGCCCCGCCGACGCGCACCCAGCGCGCCGTCATCCGCGGGAACGCCGCCTCGGAGAGGTCCTCCTCGACGACCGCCCCCAGCACCTCCGGGGCCCGGGGCCCCCAGAGCCCGATCACCGCGAGCTCCTCGCTCGCCTCCCGGAGCTCGACCTCGCCGTCCCCCTCCCGCAGCTGCATCCGGAGCCAGCCGAGGTCGGCGTCCACGGTCCCCGCCCCGGTCACGACCCGGAACCGGTCCTCGGCGAGGCGCGCCACGGTGACGTCGGCCACGATCCCGCCCCGCGCGTTCAGGAACTGCGTGTAGACGACCGAGCCGACCGGGCGGTCCACGCGGTTCGCCGAGCACCGCTCGAGCAGCGCGAGCGCCCCCGGCCCCCGGACCTCGATCTTCCCGAACGAGGACAGGTCCACGATCCCCGCGCGCTCGCGGAACGCCCGCCGCTCC
Organism: Actinomycetota bacterium; assembly: GCA_035573995.1. GTDB lineage: Bacteria > Actinomycetota > UBA4738 > UBA4738 > HRBIN12 > DATLZM01. The sequence continues at coordinate 9,548 of DATLZM010000129.1, forward strand.
TCGCCCACCCGCTCGAACCAGGGCGGGCGGGCCCAGCCGAACGCCCGCTGGTCGGCCCCCGAGCGCCGCCACGGCCGGCCCGGCTCCAGGTGGTCGGGGCGCTCCCACCCGTTCTTCACCCCGAAGGCGGCGCCGAGCTCCTGGAGCCTTCCGTGGAGCGGCGAGACCCGCCGCGGCCGGCCCCACTCGTCCTGGTCCAGCGGGTACCGGAGCAGGTAGTAGTACTTGTACTGCTCCCTGGCCTGCTCGGCCGCGTGGGTCGGGTCCCGGTGGACGCGGCCGAACCGCCAGGCCCGGTAGGGCGTGCAGTCGAGCTCGGGCTCGCCCTCCACGACCCACTCCGCCACCGCCTTCCCGATGCCGCCGGCCCCCCCGAACCCGTTCAGCGAGAGCCCGGCCGCCACGAAGAACCCGGGCACCCCGGGCCACGGGCCGAGGAGGGGGTTGGCGTCGGGCGTCATCGCGTCGGGGTGGCAGACGAGCTTCTGGATCCCGGCGCGCTCGAGGAACGGGAAGCGCCGGGCGGCCCCCCGGAGCAGCCGCTCGAACCTCCCGAGGTCCGGGGGGAGCGACCGGCCGCCGTGCTCCCACGGGACCCCGTCGACCCACCGGGCCACGGGGTCCGGCTCGTAGCCCCCGAACACGACGCCGCCGTGCTCGGCCTTCCCGTAGACGAGGTTGTCGGGGTCGCGGAAGCAGGGCATGTCGCGGGGGAGCTCGGAGCCCGGCACCGCCCGCATCGCGGCGTGCTGGTGGTCGACGGGGACCGACGGGAGGGAGGCCCCGACCATCGCCGCCACCCGGGGCGCCCAGAGCCCCGCGGCGTTCACCACGACCTCCGTCCGCACCCTCCCCTCCTCGGTCCGCACCGCCGCCACCGCGCCCCGGCGGTCCCGCTCGATCCCGGTGACCCGGACCCCCGTCCGGATCTCGACCCCGAGGGCCTGGGCCGCCTTGGCCAGGGCGTGGGTCGCGGTGTGGGGGTCGAGGTAGCCGTCGCCCGGGATCCAGACCGCCCCGTGGAGCGAGCGCTCGGAGGCCGCCGGGAGCAGCTCGAGCACCTCCCGCGGCGTGAGCAGCTCCACGTCGAGGCCGATGGCCCGGGCCCGGCTCACCCCCCGGCGGAGCTCCGCGAGCTGCTCGGGGGAGGAGGCGATCCGGAGCGAGCCGACCGCCTCGAACACCCCGAGCTCCCGGTACAGCTCGATCGAGTAGCGGCGGAACCGCATCATCGTGGGCGAGGGGTTGAACATCGTGACCAGCCCCACGGCGTGGCAGGTCGCGCCGCTCGTGAGGTCCCCCTTCTCGAGCAGCACGACCCCGTCCCACCCGGCCCTCGCCAGGTGGTAGGCGACGCTCACCCCCGTGATGCCGCCGCCGACGACGACCGCCCGCGCCTCGTCCACGCCACCTCCCGGCGCGCGGCGGGGCGGGGAGCCGATCCCCGCCCCGCGCGGCCCTTCCCCGTCTACTCCGGCGGGATCTCCGCGAACGCGTACTCGACCCTGATCCCCTGACGGGCCTTGACCTCCCGCATCACCCAGTACACGAGGAGGCCCACCACCACGGTCCCGATCACGATCCCGTAGGGCAGCGCGTCGAGGGAGTAGGCGAGCCCGAGGTTCTTGACGAACAGGAACGAGCCCACCATGAACGCGCCGGTCACGGTCCCGATGGCCCCGATCACGGTGACGAGCGGCACGTTCCCCAGGCGGAACCGAGCCCCCGGCGACGCCTCGTAGACCTTCGGCGCCCGGTACGGCAGGAGCGCGGCCGCGAGCGCGGAGAACACGAACACGACGCCGTTCGCGAACGTGACCCCGAGGGTCCAGCGGACCCACGACGACACCGTGTTGTAGCCGATGATCACGGGGATCGAGGCCAGGAAGTACGCGAGGTGGGCGTTCACCGGCGTCTTCAGCCTCGGGTGGATCCGCGAGAACCACTCCGGCAGCAGCCCGTCGAGGGCCTGGGCCACCATGATCCGGGTGCAGCCGATGTAGCAGTTGCAGACGATCTGGAACGAGTTGAGGATGTAGCCGAACCCGATGATCGCGATGAGCAGCGGGCTCGACGTCAGCGCGATCGCGATCAGGTTCGGCATCAGGAACGTGCCGCCGATCGTGGCCTCCGGCACCCCGTACCAGTAGCCCGACGACGCCACCAGGATCCCGTCGTTGCCGATCCCCTTCTGCATCCCGAGCGCGAGGAGCACGAGCAGGACGGTCGTGAGGATGAGGGACCCCACCAGGATGAACAGCTGGTTGCGGAACACGTGGGCGCTCTTGATCTCGCCGCCCTGCTCCACCGAGTACGTGCACCACTGGAGCGAGGTCCAGGCGATCGGCGCGACCATGAGCGTGCCGAAGAGCCAGAACGGCGGGTTGAAGTTCACCCCGGCCTCCGCGGCCGCCGCCTTGGCCGTCGCGAAGAAGTTCCGCACCCCGTCCACGGCCCCGGCGAACCCGTCCAGCCTGGCCTGGGCCGCCGCCGGGTTGGTCGAGAAGAACAGGAACAGCATCACGGCGAAGGCGGCGAGGATCCCGTACCACATCACGTACTGGACCCGGACGTAGTTCCGGAACCCGGAGACCAGGAGGACGAGCGAGAGCGCGGCGTTCAGGATGCTGATCACGATGATCCCGGTGGACGAGGCCGCCCAGCTCCCGAAGCGGGTGAGCGCGTCCACGCCGGTCGTGACCCCGAGCCCGATGAAGGTCGGGGCGATCCCGAGCACCGCGAGCAGCCACCCGGAGAGCGCTACCCACTGGAGGATCCAGATCACGAAGAACGCGAACACCACGGTGAAGCCGAACCCGCCCCCGAAGACCCGGCTCTGGAAGACGTAGTCGCCGCCCGAGCGGGGCAGGGCGGTGGCGAGCCAGGCGTAGGCGAGGGCGATCGGCAGCTCGAAGAGGAACGCGAACAGGATCCCGAGCGTGAGGTTCGAGCCCTGGAAGGCGGTGGGCGCCCAGATGTAGGTCCAGGGGAAGATCACGCCCATCGTGAGGATGTTGTAGATGAACGCCGAGTACGGGGACATCACCCGGACCAGGCCCGAGGCCCGCCTGGTGAAGACCTGCGGTGCGACTGCTTCGGCCATCCCCCCTCCTTCCTCCGGCCGGCCGGGGCGCGGGCTCACCCCGACGTGAACTGCGAACCGACGACCTCACCGCCGCGGACGGCGACGATCAGCCCCCGCAACACCCCCTCTCCGTACTCGCTCCCCGGGTTGAAGGCCGGGGTCCGCCCGTACCGGGCCACGCCCCGCGACTCGTGGATGTGCCCGTGGAGGCCGACCGCCGGCTGGTACTCCTCGAGCGCGCGGCGGACGCTCTCGCTCCCCGCGCCGTAGTAGACGGGCTGGCCGCCCTCGATCACCGGCGCCGGCGGCCAGACCGAGGCGTCGAGCTTCATGCAGGTGTCGAGCCCCGAGTCGAGCGGCGGGCAGTGGAAGTTGCAGACCGCCCGGGAGGGGTCGGGCACCTCGCGCATCAGCTGGTCGATGAGCTTCCCGATCTCCTCGTCCGAGCGCTCCCGCGGCGTGTCCCAGGGGGTGGGCGTCGAGTAGCCCACCGTGACCAGGACGTGCTCGTCGTCCAGGGGCACGACGCGCTCCTCGCAGTCCACGACCCGCTCGAGCGGCTCCTCGTCCAGGGCGGCGAGGACCGCGTCGGTGTCGTCGTTGCCGCCGCACAGGTAGACCCGGACGTGGGTGCCCGCGAGGCGCTCCTCGGCGAGGGCCACCCACTCCCGGAGCCTCCGCTTCGCGAGCTCGTCGAACAGCTGGTCGATCCGCTCCTGGTTCCCCTCGTAGCTCCGGTACTCCTCGGGGTCCATCTCCTTCCAGTAGAACCCGAGCGTGTCGAGGTTCTTGGTGAACTCCTTGAGCTGCTCGGGGGTCTCGAGGTGGTGCTGGCGGCCCTGGAGGCTCGCGCGCCAGGTCCCCCGGGCGTCGCGGACGATCGGGACCAGCAGCTTCCCCATGAGGTCGCCGCCGAACACGAGCGCGTCGACCTCGTAGAAGCGGGCGGCGTTCAGGAACTTCCGGTAGGTGGGCTCGGAGCCGTGGATGTCGCTCGCGTAGAAGATCCGGGTGGGCTCGCCCCCCGGCTTCCCCCGCCGCCGCAGGAGCCTCACGGCCGGCCCTCCGGGGCGATGGGGGCGAGCTCGCCGACGTCCCGGTACCACTTCTTCCGGTCCCCGACCCGGGCCCGGAGCTTCCAGGCCAGGGACTTGGGCTCGGCCTCCAGGCGGTCGAGGATCGCCCGGACCTGGGCCGCGACCCGCTCCTTGTCCGCGCCGGGGAGGTTCGCGTAGGTCGCCGCCATGGCCCGGACCTTGTCGAGGTTCATCGTCACGGTCCTCCACAGGCCCCAGTCCCGGGCGCACAGGCCCGCCACGTAGGCCACGTTCACGGTCTCGTCGTCGTGGTCACCCAGGGGGTGCTCGAGCAGCAGCATGATGGTGTCGATGATGTCCTTCTCGTTGATCTGCACGATCTGCATCTTCTGGAGCAGCATCTCGGCGAGGGGGATCGTGGGGTCGTCCCGCTCGAGCCGCCCGGCCCACGGGATCGTGTGGGAGAACTCGAGCCGGTCGAGGAACACGTCGACGTGCAGGCGGGTGCGCGGGTGCTCGGCGACCAGGCGCGATCCCTCCGAGTCCACGTACACCTGCGGGTCCTCCCGGTAGCCCTCCCGGGCGAGGAGCTTGCGGATCCGCTCGGCGTCCCGCCCGTAGGCGGCGAAGTCGATGTCGGTGTAGGCGCGGCCCAGCGCGTCCTGCAGGTGCCGGTACGCCGGGCAGTGCTTGGCGAAGGCCAGGGCCCCCACGATCCGCAGGACGATGCCCTCGGCCCGGGCCGCCTCGACGAGCCGATCGGCCTCGGCCTCGAACGCTTCCCTATCCATCGCTCCCGGTGCTCGCCGTCCCCTGCGCCGCCCCCACCGGTTCCCCGGCCACCACGACCTCGACGTCGGCCGCGGCGAGCTGCTCACGGTACTCGTCCTCGATCCCCGCGTCGACCACGATCCGGTGGACGTCCTCGAGCGGCGCGATCACGAAGTCCGCGACCCTCCCGAGCTTGGAGTGGTCGGCGACCACCGTGACCTCCCCGCGGGTCCGCTCCATCATGAGCCCGGCGATCTCGGCCTCCTGGGGCGAGGGGGTGGTGAGCCCCGAGCGGAGCGAGACCCCCTCCACGCCGATGAAGGCCCGGTCGGCGTGGACCCGGCGGAGCGCCTCGGTGGCGAAGGGCCCCACGACCGAGGAGGAGGGGGCCCGGAACTGCCCCCCCACGAGGATCAGCTCGAGGTCCCGGTCGGCGGCCTCCAGGGCCATCCCCACGTGGTTCGTGATCACGCGGATCCCGGGGGCCTGGAGGTGGCGGAAGACCTCGAGGGTCGTCGTTCCCCCGTTCAGGAAGATGGTCTCGCCGGGCTGGACGAGCGCCGCGGCGGCCCGGCCGATGGCGCGCTTCTCCTCCGGGTGGGAGACGATCGCCTCGAGGTAGCGGGGCTCGGTCCGGAACCGCTCCACGAGCACCGCTCCCCCGTGGGTCCGCTCGAGCACGCCCCGCCGCTCGAGCGCCTCGAGGTCGCGCCGGATCGTGACCTCCGAGACCCCGAGCAGCTCGGAGAGCGTCGAGACCCGCACCACGTGCCGCTCGCGGAGGAGCTCCTCGATCCTCCGGTAGCGCTCCGCTGGGAGCGGCTGCTCCACGGTCCCCGTGACCTCCTCACACGCCCGTCGACGACCGGGCGGCGCCCGGTGACGGCCACGCCGCGCCCGCCGCCGGTTCGCCTGTGACCGAACGAGTGCGAGTTTGTTCCATTCCGATCGAGAACGCAAGGGGTCGTAAGCCGCCCCGGCCGCCGGGCAGGGGCGGCCTAGCGGTCGAGGGCGGGAGGGGCCGGCAGGAGGAGCTCGGCGTTCCGGTCCCCCGGCCCCCCGGCCGCGTCGCCGTCGGCCCCGCGGAACGGATCGTTGGCGGCGAGCTCGCGGTGGATGGCGGCCAGGCGGAGCACCCCCTGCGCGTCGTCCGGGTGGGGCGGCGCCGCGTGGTCCACGACGGTGCAGACGACCGCGAGGAACCCGTTCCCCTCGTCCACCAGCTCCACCAGCCTCGCCTGGCTGGGCCAGTCGGCGAGGGCACCGGTCGTGACCTCCCAGAACCCCGCCGTCCGACCGGCGGGATCGGGCCGGGGCCGGATGCGGTGCTCGTGGGTGTGGCCGTTCAGCCACAGGACGACGTTGGGGAACCGGTGGAGGAGCCGCTCCACCTCGGGCGCGAGGACGCGGGGGAGGTCGTCGGCCTCCAGCGGGTTCGGCTCGGCCCGAGGGTTCGTGAGCGTCTCCAGGTTGTGGTGGGAGAACACGACGACCAGCCGGTCCTCGCCCCCGCCCCCGACCCACCGATCGTCCGCGTCGAGGTGCCTCGAGTGGACCTCGGCGAGGCGCTCCTCGAGCCAGGCGAGCTGGCGGGCCCCCACGCTCCCGTCGTAGAAGCCGCCCGGGTTGGTGGTGTCGAGGCAGACGAGCCGAACGCCGGGGAGGTCGTGGACGTAGTAGGCGGTCCCCCGCTCGAGGTTCTCCTCGGTGAACCCGTGACCGGGCGGGGAGCCCGGCGCGTCGAGGTGCGCGGCCACGAAGTCCCGCCGGGTGATCGGGCGCCGACCGGGGTCCGGGGGCACGCGCCGGGCCGCCCCGGAGAGGAACCGCTCGGGCTCCACGACGAACCGATCCACCTCGGCGGCGGGGTCCAGCCCCTCGGGGAGCGCCACCGCCTTCCGATCCCCCGCCATGATCCGCCGGACCGCGTCGGTCGGGATCGCCGTCCCCTGCACGAGCCCCTCGTGGTTCCCGAAGCACGCGAGCCACGGGAGCCGGAGCCCCTCGGCGTCGAAGGCCCCGGCCGCCTCGTCGAGGAGGCCGGGGTAGGCGGGGTACCCCCACCGCTCCTTGTACCGGTCGGGAAGGGGGTCAGGGTGCCAGTAGCACGGATCTCCCCAGGAGGCCGCCTGGACCCCGACGTACCCGGCCGCCGCGCCGGCCGCGACCCGACCTCCGGCCATCGCCGTGAGGAACCACGAGAGCTCGTTCCACTGCTGGTCGTCGATGGCGTCGCCGGTGGTCACGACGAGGTCGACGGGCGCGCCCGTCACGGGGCTCCGCCGGAGCGCGTTCGCCGCCCGGACCATGGCCTCGAAGGCGTGGAGCACGAGCGGCTCCTGCGCGCGGAACGCCGGGAGGAGGTGGCGGATGGCCCGCCGGTCCGGCCAGCGGTCGAGGAACTCGATCCGGGCGGGCGAGGCGACGTCCACGATCTGGAGGTCGGTGAGGTGGAGCAGGTGGAGGAGCGAGCGACGCGCCGCGGGCCCTGGCGCGCCGGGCGCGAGGTCCAGCCTGCGGACGTGGGGTTCCCCGCCGGCCGCGGTCAGCAGCCGGTAGTCCCGGTCCCGCCCGCGGCCGAGGACCTGCCCGGGCCGGATGGTGCGCCCGAGCGTGGTGGCGGGCCCTCCGTTCACCGCTGCCGGGGGCGGCGGACCACGCTAGCCCGAGAGGTCGAGGACCCGCGGGAGCTCCGGCGAGACCCGGGCCGCCACCCGGGCCCCGACCGCGTACCGCCCGGCGGCCGTGCTCGGGAGGTCGGCCGCGAGCTCCCCCGCGTCGGTGTCGATCTTGAGGCGGGTCGTCGCCCCCAGGAACACCTGCGCCGCGACCCGGCCCACCAGGGCCCCCTCCGGCGCCTCGCCGTCCGGGAGCGGCTCGAGCGAGAGCGACTCGGGCCGGATCAGCACGAGGACCCGCTCGCCCTGCGGCCGCCCGCGCACCGCCTCGGCGACCAGCCGAGCCGTCCCGGCCCGGACGCGCCCGGTCGCCCCGTCCTCCACGACCGCCTCCAGCCGGTTCATCGTCCCCACGAACTCCGCCACGAACGGCGTGGCCGGGGCCCCGTAGATCTCGGGCGGGGTCCCGATCTGCTCCACCCGGCCCGAGGACATCACCGCCACCCGGTCCGAGATCGACAGGGCCTCCTCCTGGTCGTGGGTCACGTACAGCACGGTGATCCCGAGCTGGGTCTGGATCCGGCGGATCTCCTCCCGGAGCGTCACCCGGACCCGCGCGTCGAGCGCCGAGAGCGGCTCGTCCATGAGGAGCACCCGGGGCTCGATCGCGAGCGCCCGCGCCAGGGCCACCCGCTGCTGCTGGCCGCCCGAGAGCTGGTAGGGGTAGCGGTCGCCGTGCTGGCCCAGCCCGACCAGCTCGAGGAGCTCGCCGGCCCGGCGGGCGCGCTCCTCGGGCGGGCGCTTGCGGATCCTGAGGCCGAACTCCACGTTCTCGCGGGCGGTCATGTTCGGGAACAGGCTGTAGGCCTGGAACACCATCCCCATGTCCCGGCGGTTGGGGGGCACGTCGGTGATGTCCCGGCCGTCGAGCACCACCCGCCCCCGGTCGGGGAGCTCGAACCCCGCGACGATCCGGAGCGCCGTGGTCTTCCCGCACCCCGAGGGGCCGAGCAGCGAGAAGAACTCGCCCCGGCCCAGGTCGAGGTCGAGGGCCTCGAGCGCCACCACGTGCCCGAACTCCTTACGCACCCCCTGGAGCTCGAGGTAGGCCACGCTAGCGCACCCCCCCGATCTGCACCTGCCGGCCGCCGACCCGGCGCCCCACCAGGAGGATCCCGAGCATCGACAGCCAGGTGATCGCGAAGCTGATCACCGAGAGCGCGGCGGCCCCCGTGGCCTGGGTCTCCATCACGTAGGCGATGTACACGGCGAACGTGTTGAACAGCATGATCACGGCCATCGTGAACTCCCCCATCACGATGGCGAACGTGAGGAAGGCCGCCGAGAGCAGCGAGGCCTTGAGGTTCGGCACGATCACCCGGAACAGGACCTGCGGCCAGCTCGCCCCCAGGCTCTGCGCGGCCTCCGTGAGGGTGTGGATGTCGATGGCGCGGAGCCCGGCGTCGAGCGACCGGTACACGTAGGGGAAGGAGAGCACCACGTAGCCCGCCACGAGCAGCAGGTACCCGCCGTAGAACCAGGTCGGCGTCCAGCGGAAGCCCCGCAGGAGCCCCACCACGAGCACGATCGGCGGCACCACGAAGGGGAGGACCGTGAGGAACTCCACCGCCGGCCGGAGCCGTGGCAGCTTCAGGTGGACCCAGTAGGCCGTGGGGACGAGGAGCAGCAGCGCGACGACGATCGTGTAGACGGAGAGCTTGAACGAGAGCCACAGGCTGTCCCGGAAGAACGGATCGGCCAGGATCCGCCGGTACGCGTCGAGGCCGTAGACGCCCCGCCCCACCTGCAGGCTGAACTGGAGCGTGGCGAGGAGCGGCAGGAGGAAGTAGGCCGCGCCCAGCGCGAGCCACAGGCCCCCCCACCAGGCGGACCGCCGCGCCGGCCGGGCCCGGCCGCCCCCCGCCGCCGCGACCGGCACCGCCTCCTCGATCCCGGCCGCCGCCTCGCTCACCGCGCCGCCCTCATCGCTGCCACCTCGCGGCCCGCCGCTGGAGGAACCCGTAGGCGAGCATCGTGAACGCCAGGACGATCACCATGCCCAGGGCGAGGGCGTCGCCGTAGTGCGGGTCCGACAGGACGTTCCCGATCTTCACCTGCCCGATCAGGACCGGCACCAGGCGGAACTGCCCCGAGGTGAGCGCGTAGGCGGTGGCGTACGCGCCGAAGGCGTTGCCGAACAGCAGCACGACGGCGCCGAGGAGCGAGGGCGCGAGGATCGGGAGCGCCACGTGCCGCCAGTACTGGGAGGGCGTCGCCCCCAGGTTCGCCGCCGCCTCGCGCCACTCCCGGCGCAGGCCGTCCAGGGCCGGGGTGATTACCAGCAGCATCAGCGGGATCTGGAAGTACAGGTACACGATCACGAGCCCCGAGAACGAGTAGAGCGAGAACCCCGCCTCGTAGAGGTCGATGCCCAGGGCCTCCCGGAAGAACCGGGTCACGATCCCGGTGAACCCGATCGTGGAGACGAAGGCCATCGCGAGCGGCACCCCGGCGAAGTTCGCCGCCACGCCGGAGAACGTCGTGGCCACCGTCCGGACCCAGCCCGGCATCCCCTGCGCCACCACGGCGTAGGCGAGGAGCAGCCCGAAGAGGCCGCCGAGGACCGCGGTCACGACCGAGAGCTGGATGCTCCCCCAGTACGCCTTGAGCGTCCCCGGCTGGACGAGCTTGTCGACGAAGCGGAGCGTGAAGCCGCCCTGCTCGCTCTGGAACGCGCCGATCACGAGCGAGAACGACGGCACGAGGAGGAACGCGACCGCGTAGGCGAAGAACGGGACCACGCCCACCCAGGCCAGGTTCCGCCGGCCGCGGACCCCCGAGAGGATCCCCGCGGCCCGCCCCGGGGCCTGGGTCAGCTCCGCCACGGGCCTCCCCGCGCTAGACGCCGGTGACCTTCTCCCCCCACTGCTCCTGCACGATCTTGGTCGCCGCCTCCGTCTGGTCCGCGTTCGGGAACGAGACGTGCTCGTAGGACTGGGCCGGCGGCAGCTTGTCCAGGAGCTCCTGCGGGATCACCCCCCGCGCCGACATGTCCTGGAACCGGGCGGGGTGGGTGTAGCCCTTCAGCCAGATCAGCTGACCCTCGTCCGAGTAGCAGAACTCCTGCCACAGGCGCGCCGCGAACGGGTGCGGGGCGTCCTTGTTGATCGCCTGGCAGTAGTAGTTCCCGAACACGCCGTCGGAGGGGACCGAGACCTGCCAGGTGATCTGGCCCGCGAACTCGTCCCCGTAGGCGATCTGGAGGTAGTCCCAGTCGATCGTGATCGGGGTCTCCCCCTTGGCGACCGAGCCCGGCGTCGCGTCCACCGCGATGAAGTTCCCGATCTGCGCGAGCTGGGCGAAGAAGTCGATCCCCGGCGTGATGTCGTCGAGCGAGCCGCCGTTGGCGAGGGCCGCGGCGAACACCGCGGCGAACGCCGAGCCGGACTCCCGGGGGTCGCCGTTCAGCGCCACCTGCCCCTTGTACTCGGGCTTGAGGAGATCCTGCCAGCTCTGCGGCACGTTCTGGACCACGTCGGTGTTGGCGCCGAACGCGACCACGCCCCAGTAGTCGCCGACCCAGTACCCGTCGGGGTCCTTGATCTCGTCGGGGATCGTGTCCCAGGTGGAGACCTTGTAGGCGGCGACCAGCCCCTCGTCCTTGGCCTGGAGCGCGAAGGGCGGGCCGACGTCGAGCACGTCCGGGGCCCGCTCCTGACCGGCGAGGGACTTCACGGCCTCGAGCTCCTCGGCGGAGGAGGCGTTGGGCGAGGCGTTGTTGATCCGGATCCCGTACTTGGTCTGGAACGTCTGCATCATCTCGCCGTAGTTCGCCCAGTCGGGCGGGAGGGCGATCGTGTTCAGCGTGCCCTCGCCCTTGGCCGCGGCGATCAGGTCGTCGAGGTTGACCTGGGATCCGTCGCTCGGGACCTCGGTGAGGCCACCGCCGCCGCCACCACCGCCGCCGCCGCCACCCCCGCCGCAGGCCGCGAGGAAGGCGGCGAGGGCGAAGGCACCCACGCCCCCCTTGAGGAGCTGACGGCGGGAGAGCGACCGGCGGTACAGGTCCTCCCACCGGAGGTGCTCGAAGGGCTCTGGCATCTCCCCCCTCCTTCCACACGTCGTCATCCCTGGGTACGGAGGAGACCGGTCCCGGGGACGGGCCGCCGACCGAACTTCCCCGGATGTTCCCCGCGCCGCCGCCCCGCCGCAAGGGAGCCGTTGCGCAGGGCGCGCCGCCCGGGTGGCGGCCCCATCCCGCGGCGGCCCCCGGCCCTACCCCCGCAGCGCGGCCAGGAACGCGTCGAGGTCGGGCGGCACCCGGTAGGTGGGCCGCACCACGCCCTCGAGCGCCTCGACGGTCTTGTAGCCGTTGCCCGTGACCAGGGCCACCGTCTCCTCGTCGGGATCGATGGCCCCGGCCTCGCGGAGGCGGCGGAGCACGGCGACCGTGACGCCGCCCGCGGTCTCGGTGAACACCCCTTCGGTCTCGGCGAGCAGGCGGATCCCCTCCACGACCTCCGCCTCCTCGCAGGCCTCGATCACGCCGCCCGTGGCCTTCGCCGTACGGATCGCGTAGTACCCGTCCGCCGGGTTCCCGATCGCGAGCGAGCGGGCGATCGTGTCGGGCTTCACCGGCCGGACGTCCTCGCTCCCCTCGGCCCAGGCCCGGGCCACCGGCGCGCACCCCGCCGCCTGGGCCCCGGAGATCCGGTAGGGCTTGTCCTCCACGGCGCCGATGGCGACGAGCTCGCGGAACGCCCGGTGCACCTTCGTCATCAGCGCGCCCGAGGCGATGGGCACGACCACGTGGTCCGGGAGCCGCCACCCGAGCTGCTCGGCGAGCTCGAACCCGAGGGACTTCGAGCCCTCGGCGTAGTAGGGGCGCATGTTCACGTTCACGAAGGCCCAGGGGAGGGCCTCGGCCACCTCCGAGCACAGGCGGTTCACGTCGTCGTAGTTCCCTTCGACGGCGACGACCTTGGCGCCGTAGGCCTCGGTGGCGAGGATCTTGGCCTGCTCCAGGTCCTCCGGCACGAAGACGTAGGCGGGGATGCCGGCCGCCGCGGCGTGGGCGCCGACCGCGTTCGCCAGGTTCCCGGTGGAGGCGCAGGAGAGCGCCTCGAACCCGAAGGCCCGGGCCATCGTGGAGGCCACCGAGACCACCCGGTCCTTGAACGAGTTGGACGGGTTCACCGAGTCGTCCTTCACCCAGAGCCGGCGGATCCCGAGGCGCTCCCCCAGCCGCCGGGCCCGCCGGAGCGGGGTGAAGCCGGCGCCCAGGTCCACGCGGGGCACGTCCGGCCCCCCGGGGAGGAGCTGCTCGTAGCGCCAGAGGGTCTGCGGCCCCGCCTCGACGTGCTTGCGGAACAGCCCCCCGTCGATCGCGTCCAGGTCGTACCAGGGCTCCACCGGCCCGAAGCACCCGTCGCAGATCGAGCGGGGCTCGACCGGGTAGCGGGCCCCGCACTCCCGGCACGCCAGGGCCTGCGGGTTCGAGATCGTCACCCCGTCACCGCCCCCTCCGAGGCCGAGGAGACGAGCCGCGCGTACTTGGCGAGCGCGCCGCGCTCGTAGCGGGGGGGCGGCGGCGACCACCGCCGCCGCCGCTCGTCGAGCACGGCCCCCTCGACCAGGAGGTCGATCCGCCGGGCCGGGATGTCGAGGACGATCTCGTCGCCCTCCTCGACCAGCGCGATCGGGCCGCCCACGACGGCCTCGGGCGCCACGTGGCCCACGGAGAACCCCTTGGTCGCCCCGCTGAACCGCCCGTCGGTCACGAGCGCCACGTCGCGCCCGAGGCCCGCGCCGGCCACCGCGGCGGTCACGGCGAGCATCTCGGGCATCCCCGGGGCCCCCTTCGGGCCCTCGTTCCGGATCACGATCACGTCGCCCGGGCCGATCGCGCCCGACGTCACGGCCCGGAACGCGTCCTGCTCGGACTCGAAGGGCCGGGCCCGGCCGCGGAAGACCTCGCCCTCCGCCCCGGCAGCCTTGCACACCGCGCCCTCCGGGGCGAGCGTGCCCCGGAGGATCACGAGCCCGCCCCAGGGGTGGATGGGATCCGAGGCCGGACGGACCACGGCCCCGTCGGGCGCGGGCGGGCGGAGCGCCTCCAGGTTCTCCGCGACCGTCCTGCCGGTCACCGTGAGGCACTCGCCGTGGAGGAGCCCGCGGTCGAGGAGCTCCTTCATCACGACCGGGACGCCCCCCACCCGGTCGAGGTCGCTCATCACGAACCGGCCGGCCGGGCGCACGTCGACGAGGTGGGGGACCCGGCGGCTGATCCGGTCGAAGTCATCGAGCGTGAGCTCGACGCGCGCCTCGCGGGCGATCGCGAGGAGGTGGAGGACGGCGTTGGTGGAGCCCGCGAGGGCCATCACCACCGCGATCGCGTTCTCGAAGGCCTCCCGGGTCATGACGTCCCGCGGCCGGATCCCCCGCTCGAGCGCCCGGACCGCGGCCTCCCCGCTCTCCCGGGCCAGGACCTCCCGCCGGGCGTCCACCGCCGGGGGGGAGGCGGCGCCGGGGAGCGACATCCCGAGGGCCTCGGCGGCCGCGGCCATCGTGTTCGCGGTGTACATCCCGGCGCACGAGCCGGCGCCAGGGCAGGCCGCCCGCTCGATCGCGAGGAGCTCGGCGTCGTCGATCGCGCCGCGGGCGTGGGCCCCCACGGCCTCGAACACGTCCTGGATCGTGATGTCCCGCCCGGCGTGCGTGCCGGGGAGGATCGTCCCCCCGTAGAGGTAGACGGCCGGGAGGTTCAGCCGGGCCATCGCCATCAGCATCCCCGGCTCGCTCTTGTCGCAGCCGGCGATCCCCACCAGGCCGTCGAACCGCTCGGCGTGCATCATGAGCTCCACCGAGTCCGCGATCACGTCGCGCGAGACGAGCGAGGCCCGCATCCCCTCGTGCCCCATGGCGATCCCGTCCGAAACCGCGATCGTGGTGAACGCGAAGGGCACGCCCCCGCCCTCCCGCACGCCCTCCTTGGCGAGGAGCGCGAGCTTGTCCAGGTGGTAGTTGCAGGGCGTGACCTCGTTCCAGGAGGAGGCCACCGCGACCTGGGGGCGGGTGAGGTCCTCGTCCGAGAGCCCCACCGCCCGGAGCATCGCCCTGGCGGGCGCCCGCTCCGGCCCCTCGGTGACCTCCCAGCTCCTCGGCCGACGCGAACCCTCCACCGGAACCTCCCGGGCGGTGTGTCAGGATGGCCAGGCACGATACCAAGCGTGGGAGGGGACGTGGGACGCGAGGAGCTGCCGCCGCCGGCCCGACGGAGCTGGTGGCTGGAGGAGGCGTTGGCGCGGGACCCCGGCGACCCCTGCCCGCCGCTCGCGGGGCGGGTGCGGGCCGACGTCCTCGTGGTCGGGGGCGGGTACACCGGCCTGTGGTCCGCCTGGTTCCTCACCGAGCTCGAGCCCTCGCTCCGGGTCGTGATCTGCGAGCAGGACGTCGCGGGCGGCGGGCCGTCGGGACGCAACGGCGGGTTCGTGAACAGCTGGTGGAACGGGCTCGGGGAGTACGCGCGTCGGCTCGGCGACGCCGAGGCCCTCGCGCTCTGCCGGGCGGGGGCGGAGAGCGTCCGCGAGATCGGCGAGTGGTGCGAGGCCAATGGGGTGGACGCCTGGTACACGCGGGCCGGCGACCTCGGGGTCTCGGTCTCCCCGGCCCAGGACGGGGGGTGGCGCGACACGCTGGAGACCGCCGCGCGCCTCGGGGTGGGGGACCTGTTCGCCGAGCTCGCCCCGGACGAGGTGCGGGAGCGGTGCGACTCGCCGCTCTTCCGCGGCGGCGTGCTCCTCCACGACGCCGCCACCGTCCAGCCCGCCCGCCTGGCCCGCGGGCTCCGCCGGGCGCTCCTCGAGCGCGGGGTGCGGATCTTCGAGGGCACCCCGGTCCGCCGGTTCCGGGGCGGCCCGCCGGCCGAGGCCGAGACCCCGCTCGGCTCGGTGGTCGCCGAGCGCGCGATCCTCGCGGTCAACGCCTGGGGGATCCACTGGCGGCGGCTCCGGCCGCACCTCGCGGTGCGCGGGAGCTACATCGTCCTCACCGCCCCCGCCCCCGAGCGCCTCGCCGAGATCGGGTGGACGAGCGGGGTCTCGATCTGGGACCTCCGGGCCTCCCTCCACTACCTCCGCACCACCCCCGACGGCCGGATCGCCTTCGGCGCCGGCGGCCTCCAGCCGGACCTGGCCCGGCGGATCGGCCCCCGGTTCGCCTACGACCCCCGCGCGGTGGCGGTCGTGGCCCGGGACTTCCGGCGGATGTTCCCGAGCTTCGGGGACGTGCCACTCGTGGCCGCCTGGGGCGGCCCCATCGACGTCTCCGGCGACCACCTCCCGTTCTTCGGCTCGAACCGCGCGGGCAACGTCCACCACGGGGTCGGCTACACCGGCAACGGCGTCGGGCCCTCCCACCTCGGGGGGAAGATCCTCGCGCGCCTCGCGCTCGGGATCGAGGACCGCTACACCGCCCTGCCGCTCGTCCGCCGGGAGCCCATGCGGTTCCCGCCGGAGCCCCTCCGGTCTCCCGGGATGCTCGTCGTGAACCGGGCCATCCGGCGGAAGGACGACGAGGAGCTCGAGCGGGGCCGCGCGAACCCCCTGGTCGGCTTCGTGGCCCGGCTCCCGCGCCGCCTCGGCTACAACCTGGGCCCGTGACCGGGGCCGGGCAGCCCCTGGAGCCCGGGCGGAGGTCGGGGACCCCGGGCCCGAGGTCCCGCCGGACCACGTCCCCGCGTGGGAGGATGGGGCCCGTGGCCGAGATCGCGATCGCGACCGAGGACCTGACGAAGTCCTACCACGGCCGCCGGGGCATCGTGGACGTCACGCTCGAGGTGCGGGCCGGCGAGGTCTTCGGGTTCCTGGGCCCGAACGGCGCGGGGAAGACCACGACGATCCGGCTCCTCCTCGACCTGATCCGGCCCACGTCGGGGCGGGCGTCGGTGCTCGGCCTCGACGTCCGGCGGGGGGGCCTCGAGATCCGCCGCCGGGTGGGCTACCTCCCGGGCGAGCTCGCGCTCTGGGAGCGGATGACCGGCGCGGAGCTCCTCGCCTTCCTGGGCGAGCTGCGGGGCGGCGTGGACCGGCGGTACGTGGCCGAGCTCGCCGAGCGGCTCGGGTGCGACCTCGCGGCCCGGATCGGCTCCCTCTCCCACGGCTCGAAGCAGAAGGTGGCGCTGATCCAGGCCTTCATGCACCGGCCGGAGCTCCTGGTGCTCGACGAGCCGACCACCGGCCTCGACCCCCTGATGCAGGAGGAGTTCCAGCGGATGGTGGCGGAGGTCCGGGCCGAGGGCCGGACGGTGTTCCTCTCCTCCCACATCCTCCGGGAGGTGGAGCGGGTCTGCGACCGGGTGGGGATCGTCCGCGAGGGGCGCCTCGTGGCCGTGGAGGACGTGGGCGACCTCCGGGCCCGCGAGGTCCGCGTCCTCGAGCTCCGCTTCGCGCGGCCGGTCCCCGCCTCGGAGTTCCGGGGGCTCCCCGGCGTGCACGAGGTCGAGGCCCAGGGCGACGGGATCCGCCTCACGGTCGCCGGCCCTCTCGACGCCGTGGTGAAGGCCGCGGCCCGCCACGAGGTGGTGGACCTCACGAGCCACGAGCCCTCCCTCGAGGAGATCTTCCTCCGCTTCTACGGGGGCGACGGTGGCGCGTGAGCTGCCGCTCGGCCGGAGCCCGCTCCTGCTCCGGAGCATCGCCGGGAAGACCTTCCACGATCAGCGGCGCTCGCTGCCCTGGTGGCTCGGGGGGCTGGTCGCGCTCGTGCTCATGTACGCGTCGTTCTGGCCCAGCGTCCGAACGAGCGGCGAGCGGTTCAACGAGTTCCTGCGGCAGGCGCCGTCCTGGGTCCGCGACCTGATCGGCTCCCCCGACTTCGCGACCCCGGAGGGCTACGCCCGCTCCGAGCTGTTCGCGCTCACGCTCCCGATCGTCCTCCTCGTCTACGGGATCGGGCTCGGGGCGCGGGCGGTCGCGGGGGAGGAGGAGCGCGGCTCGCTCGACCTCCTGCTCTCGCTGCCGGTCCGCCGGGGACGGGTGGTGGCGGAGCGGTTCGCGGCCCTCGCCGGGGGCCTCCTGCTGCTCTCGGCCACGGCCTGGGCGGCGATCCTCGTGCTCGGGCCGCCGTTCGAGCTCCGGCTGGACCCCGCGGCCGTCGCCGCCGCCTGCCTCCTCGCCGGGCTGCTGGGGCTCGCGTTCGGCTCGGTGGCCCTCGCGGTGGGGGCCGCCACCGGCAGGCGGGCACGCGCGGCCGGGGTCGCCGGCGCCCTCGCCCTCCTCTCGTTCCTGGTGAACACCTTCGCCACGTCGGTGGACTGGATCCGGCCGCTCCGGTGGGCCTCGCCGTTCCGCTACTACGCGGCCCACGATCCCTTGCTGGGGGCCTTCCGGCCCCTGGACGCCCTGGTGCTCGCGGCGATCGCGGCGATCGCGCTCGCCGTCGCCGTGGCCACGTTCGAGCGCCGGGACCTGGGCGTGGGCTGACCACGGGCCCGTCCGGGGGCGCCCTCGAGCCGCTCGACGGGCCTGATTCAACGTGCGTAGAATTCAACAGACGTTGAACGAGCGGAGGGGGCGCCGATGTGGGCCATCGCGATCAAGGAGTTCCGCCAGCTCCGGCGCGACCACCGGACCCTCGCCCTCATGGTCATGGCCCCCCTGCTCCTGCTCGTGGTGTTCGGCTACGCGGCCCGGTTCGACGTCGAGGAGGTCCCCACGATCGTCGTCGGCGAGGCCGCGGGCCTCCGCCTGCCCGACGTGCTCCGGGTGGTCGAGACCCGGTCCGGGGACCGGGCCGACGCGGTGGAGGCCCTCCGCCGGGGCGAGGCGGCGGCCGCGGTGGTGGCGGGGCCGACGCCGGAGGTGCTCGTGGATGGGGCCGAGCTGTTCTCGGCCCAGGCCGTCCTGCGCGCGCTGGGCGCCGTCCGCACCCCCGGGGCCGCGCCCCCCGGGACCCGACCGCGGGTCGAGGTCCTCTTCAACCCGGGGCTCGAGACCTCGGCCGTGATGGTCCCGGCGCTCGCCGGGATGATCCTCGTCTTCATCGGCACGCTCATCACGAGCCTCGGCGTGGTCCGCGAGCGCCAGGCCGGGACCCTCGAGCAGCTCGCGGTGATGCCGTTCCGCCCGCGGGACGTCTTCCTCGGCAAGGTCGCGCCCTACTTCGTGGTGGCCGCCGCGGACCTCGCGCTCGTGCTCGCGGTCGGGGTGTGGCTGTTCGACGTGCCGTTCCGGGGCTCGCTCGCGACGTTCGCCCTGGGGGCCCTGCTGTTCCTGTTCGTGACGCTCGGCATGGGGGTCCTGGTCTCGAGCGTCTCGCAGAACCAGGGGCAGGCGATCCAGCTCGCCATGATGCTGCTCCTCCCCCAGGTCCTCCTCTCCGGGATGATCTTCCCCGTGGCCTCGATGGCGGCCGGGGTCCGCTGGATCTCCTACGTCCTGCCGCTCACCTACTTCATCCGGATCGCGCGCGGGGTGATGCTGCGGGCGGCGCCGATCGACGCCCTGTGGTCCTCGCTCGGGCTCCTGGCCGCGCTGGGGTCCTCGGTCTTCGGGCTCGCCGTGCTGCGGTTCCGGCGGGACCTGGCCTCGGCGCGGCCCCGCCGCGGCCGGGTGGCGACGGCCGCCGGGGGGGCTCCGTGAGCTGGGGCGTGGCCGGCCTCGCGGTGCGCTTCCGGGGCCGGCTCGCGCTCTCGGGGGTCGACCTCGAGGTGCCGCCCGGCCAGGTCGTCGCCGTGGTGGGCCCGGACGGCGCCGGGAAGACGACCCTCCTGCGGGCGATGGCCGGGGCGCTCGAGCCCGAGCGGGGCGAGGTGCGTCGCCCTCCGCCCGAACGGCTCGGCTACGTCTCCGCCGCGTCCGGCGTCTACCCCGACCTCACGGTGGCGGAGAACCTCGCCTTCGCGGCGGCGGCCTACCGGGTCCCCGACCCCGAGGAGCGCTCGGCGGCGCTGCTCCGGGCGACCGGGCTCTCGGGGGCGCGGGACCGGCTGGGGGCCGAGCTCTCGGGCGGGATGCGCCGCAAACTGGGCCTCGCGATGGCCCTCGTCCACGGACCGGACCTCCTCGTGCTGGACGAGCCGACGACCGGGCTCGACCCGGCGAGCCGGGTGGAGATCTGGGGGCTCCTCGCCGGCGCCGCCGCCGACGGGGCCGCCGTCCTGCTCTCGACGACTTACCTGGAGGAGGCCGAGCGGGCGGCGCTGGTCCTGGTCCTGGAGGAGGGTCGGCCCCTCGCCCGGGGCTCCGCCGAGGACGTCCTGGCCTCGGTCCCGGGGGCCGTGCTCGAGTCCGCGGCCCGGCCGGCGGGGCTCCCCGCCTGGCGGCGGGGGAGGGCCTGGCGCGCCTGGGCCCCGGACGGGCGACCGGCCCCCGGGGCGCGCATCGTCCCCCCGGACCTCGAGGACGCCGTGATGGTCGCGGCCCTGGCCAGGGAGCGCGGGCCGGGCGGGGACCGCGAGCGTCATCCCGACGGCTCGCCGCGGGGGTCCGCGTGACGCCGCTCGCCGCCGCCCGCGGCGTGACCCGTCGGTTCGGCCGGGTCCTCGCGATCTCCGACGCCCACCTCACGGTGGGCCCCGGGGAGGTCGTCGGCCTGGTGGGAGCCAACGGCGCCGGCAAGACCACCCTCGTCCGGGTCCTCCAGGGCCTGATCCCCCCGACCTCCGGACGTGTCGAGCTGTTCGGGGAGCCGCCCTCCCGGGAGGCGCGGAGACGCGTCGGCTACGTCCCCCAGGGGCTCGGCCTCTACCCCGACCTCACGGTCGCGGAGAACCTGGCGTTCGTCGCCGCCGCGTACGGGGCGGCGCCGCCCCCGCTCGGGGGGGACCTCGCCCCGGTCCGCGACCGGCTGGTCGGCGAGCTCCCCCTCGGCCTCCAGCGCCGGGTGGCCTTCGCCGCCGCCTCGGGCCACCGGCCCGAGCTGCTGATCCTCGACGAGCCGACCTCCGGGGTCGGGCCCCTGGGGCGGGCGCGGCTCTGGGAGGACATCCGGGGGGCGGCGGAGCGCGGCGCCGGCGTGCTCGTCACCACGCACTACATGCGGGAGGCCGAGCAGTGCGACCGCCTGGTGGTCCTGAGCTCGGGCCGGGTCGTCGCCGAGGGGACGCTCTCCGACATCCTCGCCGGCGGTTCCGTGGTCCTGGTGCGGACCGAGCGGTGGCAGGAGGCGTTCCGGGCGCTCCGGGACGCCGGGTTCCGGCTGGGGCTCTCCGGCCGGTCCCTCCGGGTGGTCGAGGCGGGGCCGGAGCGCGTCCGCGCAGCCCTCGGGGCGGCCGGCGTCCGGGCCGAGGTGGAGGTGGCCCCCGCCACCTTCGAGGAGGCGTTCCTCGCGCTCGCGGGGCCCGGCTGATGGTCCGCACCGGACGTCGCCCCCGGCCGAGCGGGACCCGGGAGGAGATCCTCCGGGCCGCCCGCCGCGCCTTCCACGACCACGGCTACGACGGCGCCACGATCCGGGGCATCGCCGCGGCCGCCGGGGTCGACCCCGCCCTCGTCCACCACTTCTACGGGTCGAAGGAGCAGCTCTTCGCCGCGGCGATGGAGGTCCCCTTCACCCCCTCGGAGATCATCCCCCGGCTCCTCGAGGGCGGGACCGAGGGGCTCGGCGAGCGGATCCTCCGGTTCTTCCTGTCCCTCAACGACCGGCCCGGGGCCGGGCCGTTCGTGGCCCTGATCCGCTCCGCGAGCTCGAACCAGCGGGCCGCCGCGATGCTGCGGGGGTTCATCGCCCGGGAGGTGATCGGGCGGATCGCCCGGGCCCTCGG
>DATLZM010000130.1:0-4747 GCA_035573995.1 Actinomycetota bacterium
CCGCCCGGAGGCCGCGCGGGAGCTCCCCCCGGCCCCGTCCGCGCCGGCCGGCGGTTCCAGCAGCTCCGCCCGCCGCAGGGCCCGGAGCAGCCGTCGCACCTGCGGCTCGATCTCCCCCCGGGGCAGGCCGAAGGCCTCGGCCAGCTCCCCCGAGATCTCGGCGGCGGTCGCGGTCCCGTCGCAGCGCGAGAAGATCAGGGTCGCCGTGGGGTTCAGGTGGTGGAGGTTCCCGGTGGCCTCGTCGTAGACGACGGCCTCGCCGTCGAGCTCGACCACCGTGAGGTCCTCACGGGCCCGCGGCCGCTGGGGCGCGGTCACGACGACCACCCCCCAACGGGCGGGCTCCCCCCGCCCACGGGCGGGCTCCACCCCCCGACCGGGCGGAGGATCACCCGCCCCCGCCCGCCGCCCAGGCCCGGCGCGGGGAGCTCGTCGCGGAGGTCGTTCCGGATCACGAACGACGCGGCCTCCAGGCGGGAGTGGAGCGCCAGCTTCCCGAGGAGGTTCCGCACGTGGGTCCGGGCGGTCTGCGGGCTGATCACCAGGGCCTGGGAGATCTCGTCGTTGTCCGCGCCGTCGGCCAGGAGCGCCAGCACCTCCCGCTCCCGGCGGGTGAGGCCGGCCACCAGCCGGAGGGCGCGGTCCCGCTCGCCCTGCCTGCGGAGCAGCGCGGTCACCAGGGGGCGGAGGAGGTGCCGGGGGACCAGCATCTCCTCCCGGACCCTCCGGACCCCCTCGATCAGCTCGTCCAGGGGGCAGTCCCGGGTGAGGAACCCATCGGCCCCCGCCGCGACCGCGTCGATCAGCGTGGCCTCGTCGTCGGCCTCGGCCAGCACCACCACGCGGCAGGCGGGCACCCGGCGCTTCACGAGCGCGGTCGTCTTCACCCCGTCCCCGTTGGGGAGGTCGGCGTCCACCATCGCGACGTCGGGGCGGCACCGCTCCGCCTCCCGCACGGTCCCGATCCCGTCGCCGGCCACCGCCACCACCCGGAGCCCCGGCGCGCGGTCCAGCGCGTGCCGGAGGGTCTCGCGGAACAGCGACTCCCGCTCGGCGAGGAGGATCGCGACCCCGTCCATCGCCCGCTCCATGGCTCAGGCCAGCTCCCGCTCGCGGCGCCCCGCGCCGACCGCCGGGCGGTGGTGCGCCCGCACCAGGCCCCGGCGGACCGCCCGCGCCGCCGCCTCCAGCCGGGAGCGGGCGTGGAGCTTGGTGAGCAGGCTGTGGACGTGGCTCCGGACCGTGCTCAGGCTGATGCCGAGGCGGAGCGCGATCTCCTCGTTCCCGGCGCCCTGCACGAGGAGCTCCAGGACCTCGAGCTCCCTCGCCGTGAGCGCCTCGACGGCCCGCCCGTCGTCCTCGCGGGCCCGCTCCGCGGGCGCCATCCTTCCTCCCGCGAACGGGCGCCGTCCGTCCGCGAGCGACACCCGCCCCTCCACGAGCGACCGCAGGACCTCGGCGAACTCGCCGGCCGGCACCTGGGTGGTCACGAAGCTCCGGAGCCCGGCGCGGCGGGCCTCGCGGACCAGCGCCGGGTCGACCGAGCCGAGGAGCCCCACGACCTTGACCCCCGGGAACCGTCGCGCGATCGCGGCCCCCTCCCGGGCGGCGGCCGTCGATGCCCTCACGTCCACGAGGACCAGGTCGGGCCGCCGGTGGGCGAGCGCCCGACGCAGGCCCCCGTCGCCGTCCACGAGCTGGACCTCGATCCCCGCGCCCGCGAGGAAGCTGCGGAGGGCCTCCCCGTCCAGCCGGCGGCTCCCGGCGAGCAGGACCCGTAGGGCGGGCCCATCCCCGGTCCGCCGGCCCTCGGCAGGACCCTCCCGGCCGCCCCCGTGGGCGACGGCCGCGGTCGGGCTCGGTCCCCGCCGCGCCGGTCGGCTCCCCCCCGCCGTCATCATGGCCGCGCTTCGCGTTCGTTGCCTGGACGTGGAACCCGGCCGAAGGTAGGGCCCCGGGCGGGGGATGTAAATACGACCTTGGTCGTAGGTCGTTCGTCCTAACGGGGTAGGTCGTCCGGCCAGCGGCTCGGTCGTTGAGATGAGGATCCCTACCGCGGTCGACGCAGCGGGCCCCGAACGCTTCAGCCGACCACGAGCTCGATCATCCCCCGGAGCGCATCCCCGAACGCCCTGGGGTCGAAGCAGAACCTGGGCTCGAGGAACCGCTCCCGCAGGGCCTTCACCTTCCCCTGGACGTCGGCCCCCTCGAGGACCACGGCCCCGATCAGGTCGGCCACCTCCGCGAAGTCCCCCTCCTCCATCCCGAACCTGGTCATCTCCGAGACCCCGAGCCGCAGGCCACCGGCGGCGGTGAACCCCTCCTCGCCGGGGAGGGCCTGGTAGTTGCAGATGATGTTGTTGGCCTCGAGGCGGCGGGCCATCTCCGCCCCCCGGCCGTAGCCGACCCGCACCACGACCTGGTGGGTCTCGGTGTAGCCGATCGCTGGGTCGCCACAGACCTCGAGCCCCCGCTCGGCGAGGGCCCGGGCGAAGGCCTTGGCGTTCGCGATCACCCGCGGCTGGTACTCGTCCCGGAACGCGTTCATCTCGTAGGCCGCCATCAGGAGGCCGAGGAGCGTCCCGAGGTGGTGGTTGGACACCGACCCGGGGAAGGCCCGGGACTCGATCGCGCGCCACAGCGGGAAGCGGTCGTCGTGCTCCTCGAACCGGGAGGCGATCACCCCGCGCTGGGTCCCGTAGTAGGTCTTGTGGGTGGAGCCGGTCACGATGTCCGCGCCCTCGGCGAAGGGCTCCTGGAAGTGCGGGCCGACCAGGCCGAGGACGTGGGCCATGTCGTACATCAGCACCGCGTCGATCCCCCGCTCGTCGCAGAAGCGGCGGAACGCCTCCACCGGCTCCCGGTAGAGCACCATGCTCTTGCCGAACACGATCAGCTCCGGGCGGTGCTCCTCCACGAGCTCGAGGGCGGCGGGGACGTCGATCTGGAACGGGTCGTCCTCGCGGACCGGGAAGTTCACGACGGCCGGGCGCTCGGTCCGGGGGTCGCGGGCCACGAAGTCCTTGAGCGCCCCCATCGGCTGGGCCGAGAGGTGGCCGCCCTTGCCGATGTGGTGGTTCATCACGCAGCGGATCCGCCGGGGCTCCCGGCGCCGGTCCGCCATGTTCAGCCAGTCGACCATCGCGCTGAACACGGCGGCGTTCGCCATCTGCCCGCTCACCGGGCGGAGCTCGACCTGGGGACAGGAGAGGAACGCCTTCATCTCCTCGGCGAGCAGCTCCTCGACCCGGGCGATGAACCGGGTCCCCTGGTAGTAGAAGACCTCCTCGTCGTAGAGGGCCTCCAGCCGGCGGTGCTCGGCGTAGCGGAACGCGGGGTCCATCACCTGGAGCAGGCGGACCATCGGCGAGGTCGTCATCTCCGAGGGGATCAGGTTGATGCACTCCCGCTGCCGCCACCGCGTGTTCTCCGCTGCCGCCCGCAGGAGCCAGGCCACCTTCTCCTCGAACCGGGCCGGGGCCGGCCGCTCCTCCTCCTCGCGGAGGCCGACGACGATGGGGCGCGCGTAGGGCGGAGCCTCGGAGCGGAGGTGGTAGGGGACGATGAGGCCAGGGACCGACTTGCCGCGGACGTCGATCGCGACCTCCCGCTCGTCGTCGAGGTCGCTGTCGAGGTAGGCGAGGCAGATCGCCCGCATCTCGTGGCGCTCGCCGGGCCGGGAGGTCTCCCCCTCGCCCTCGAAGACCCAGTGCGGGACCATCGTCCCGCTCGTCACCCAGCCCACGGGGCTGCCGTCCACCGAGACCTCGGAGCCCTGGCGGGCGATCCCCCGCCCGGTGATGGCGACCGGGCGGATCCTGCGGGGGAGGTCGGGGCCCGCGGGTTCACCGTAGGCGAGCCGCTCGAGCGCCCGGGCCTGCCGCTCGAGCGCCGCCCAACCGACGAAGTCGCCCTTGCGCGGGGAGAAGCTCACCGCGAACCGGGCGAGCGGGACCGCCATCAGCGGGATCGGCCGCCCCTCCGGGTCGAGCCCGAGCTCGTGGCCGTACAGCGGGAGCCCGGCCTCGAGCCGGAGCGTGTCCCGGGCACCGAGCCCACAGGGGGTCGCGCCCCGCTCCACGAGGAGGTCCCACACGGCCGGGAGGGCCTCGGCCGGGACGAACAGCTCGAAGCCGATGGGCTCGCCGGTGTAGCCGGTCCGGCCCACGCGGACCTCCGCGCCCGCGAGCCGCACGGTCCCCACCGCGTTCCGCACGGGCTCCGGCAGGCGCCCGCCCTCCACGAGCGCCTCCAGGATCGCCCGCGACCGCGGCCCCTGGAGCGCGAGCATCCCGAGCTCGAACGTGAGGTCCTCGAGCTCGACCCCGGCGAAGCGGTCGAGGTGCCGCCGGAGGTGCGCGAGGTCCTTCTCCCGGTTCGCCGCGTTCACCACGAGGAGGTGCTCCCCGGGCGTGAACCGGTAGAGGTAGGCGTCGTCGACGGCCCCCCCGGCCTCGTCGGGGATCATCGTGTACTGCGCGCCGATCGGTCGGCCGTCGAGCGCCTCCGCGTTGTTCGTGAGGACGTACTGGAGGAAGGGCAGGGCACCCTCGCCCCGGATCCGCAGCCGGCCCATGTGGGAGACGTCGAAGAGCCCGGCCTCCTTCCGGGTGGCGAGGTGCTCCTGGACGGTGCCGGTGGGGTACCGCAGCGGCATCTCCCAGCCGCCGAACTCGGTCGTGACGGCCCCCAGGGCGACGTGCCGGTCGAAGAGCGGCGTGCGCAGCACGCAGGCACGGTACCGCCC
>DATLZM010000131.1:0-3746 GCA_035573995.1 Actinomycetota bacterium
CGAGATGGGCGTCGCCCTCGGGAACCGCAGGCTGGCCGTGATCGACGTCTCGCCCCAGGGACGTCAGCCGATGGCCTCGCCCGACGGTCGTTACGTCCTCGTCTTCAACGGCGAGATCTACAACTTCCGGGCGCTGCGGCGCCGCCTCGAAGGGCTCGGCCACGACTTCCGAGGAGGCTCCGACACGGAGGTGCTGCTCGCCGCCATCCAGGCGTGGGGCCCGGCGGGCGCGCTCGAGCAGCTGAACGGCATGTTCGCCTTCGCCGCGTTGGACCGCCGCGAACGCGTGCTGCACCTCGCCCGGGACCGGATGGGGGAGAAACCCCTGTACTACGGGTGGCTCGGCCCGCGGTTCCTGTTCGCGTCTGAGCTCAAGGCGTTCCACGCGTGCCCTTCGTTCCATCCCGACGTGGATCGCGAGGCGCTGGCCCTGTTCTTCCGCCTGAAGTACGTCCCGGCCCCGTGGTCGATCTACCGCGGCGTCCGGAAGCTCGAGCCGGGCCACCGGTTGGCGGTGCCCCTCGATCGACCCGGCACCGTGCACGGCCCCGTCGCCTACTGGGATGCCGCGGACGTTGCGGCGCGCTGCTCACGGGAGCCCTTCGTGGGGTCGGCCGAGGAGGCCGTAGACCAGCTCCACGAGCTCCTGTCCGACGCCGTGGCCCTCCGGCTGGAGTCGGACGTGCCCCTGGGGGCCCTGCTCTCGGGCGGGATCGACTCGTCGACCGTCGTGGCGCTGATGGTGGCGGCGACCGGCCGCGTCCGGACGTTCACGGTCGGCTTCCGCGAGGACGCCTTCGACGAGTCGGGGAGCGCCCGGGCCGTCGCCCGGCACCTGGACACCGACCACACGGAGATCGTCGCGGGGCCCGAGGACGCCCTCGCCGTCGTCCCCCGACTGCCGCTCGTCTACGACGAGCCCTTCGCCGACTCGTCGCAGATCCCCACCCTGCTCGTATCAGAGCTCGCTCGCCGGTGGGTGACCGTGGCCCTCTCCGGGGACGGCGGAGACGAGCTGTTCGGGGGCTACAACCGCCACGCGTGGCTCCCAGCGGTCGAACGGCTCGGGAGCCGGGTGCCCTCCCCCGTGCGCCGGGCGGCGGCCGCCCTGCTGGACGGCCTCACCCCGGGCACCTGGGAGCGGCTGGTCCGCCTCGCCCGGCCCATCGTGCCCGCGAGGCTCCGCCACCGCCTCCCCGGCGACAAGCTCGGCAAGATCGTGGACACGCTCCGCTCGTCCCGTCCCGAGGAGGCCTACCTGCGCCTCGTGAGCCATTGGTCCGGCACCCCCGGGCTCGTGCTCGGTGCGAGCGAGCCGCAGACGCTCGCCACCGACCCATCCCGCTGGCCGGAAGCGGGCGGACTCGCCGAGAGGCTCATGCTGATCGACGCCCTCACCTACCTGCCCGACGACATCCTGACCAAGGTCGATCGCGCGAGCATGAGCACGAGCCTGGAGGTGAGGGTCCCCTACCTCGACCACCGGGTCGTGGAGTTCGCCTGGCGCATCCCGGCGTCGCTCAAGGTGCGCGACGGGCGGGGGAAGCTCCCGCTCCGGGCCGTCCTCGAGCGCCACGTGCCCGCATCCCTCGTCGATCGACCGAAGATGGGCTTCGGGATCCCGCTCGCGGACTGGCTGCGCGGGCCCCTCCGAGCCTGGGCCGAGGATCTCCTCGACCCGGCGCGGATCCGCGAGGAAGGGTTCCTCCGTCCCGAGCCGGTGGCCGCCGCCTGGCGCGACCACCTCTCCGGACGCCGGAACCGCCAGTACCACCTGTGGGACGTGCTCGTGTTCGAGTCGTGGCTCGAGACGTGGGGGTCGCGGACCGCCGCCCGATCGGCGGTCGGCGTCGCTCCCTGAGCGGAGGCGGAGGTCCCGGCGTGCCGAAGTCCGTGCTGCTCCTGATCAAGGGGCTTGGACCCGGCGGCGCTGAGCGGTTGCTCGCGGCCGGGGCTCGCTACCTCGATCGTTCGCGCTTCCGGTACTCCGCGGCCTACGTCCTGCCCGAGAAGTCGACACTCGCCCCCGCCCTCGAGGCAGCCGGCGTGCCCGTGACCTGCTTGGGCGGAGGCCCTGGGATCCGCTGGGCGTCCCGGCTCAGGAGGCTCGTCCGCGAGGAGGGTATCGAGCTGGTCCACAGCCATCTGCCGTACGCGGCGATCTGGGCCCGGGCGGCGCTCGGCGACCGGGTCCGGCACATCTACACCGAGCACAACGAGTGGGGCTGCTATCGGATGCCCACGTACTGGGGGAACCTGCTCACGTTCCCTCGGAACGATCACGTGTTCGCCGTCTCCGACCAGGTCGCGCGGACGATCCGCTACCCGAGCCTCCTCCGAGCGGCGATGCGGCTGCCTCCGGTCGAGACCCTGTACCACGGGCCCTCTGCCGATGGCCCGGCCTCGCCTGCCGACATCGAGGCGCTGCGCGCGGAGCTCGGTGTCTCGAACGGCCTACCCGTGGTCGGGACGATCGCGAACTTCCGAGCCGAGAAGGCGCATCCGGATCTCCTCAGGGCCGCGACTCTGGTACGGCGGAGGATCCCCGACGTTCGGTTCATCCTCGTGGGACAGGGGCCGCTCGAGGCGCACACCAGGCGGCTCGCCCGGGACCTGGGGCTCGACGACGTAGTGACCTTCGCGGGGTATCGACAGGACGCAGCCCAGCTGTGCCTCGCCTTCGATCTCTTCGTCCTGTCCTCGGTCCACGAGGGCTTGCCGATCGCGTTGCTGGAGGCCATGGCGGCGGGCACACCCGCGGTCGTGACCGACGCCGGCGGGCTCCCCGAGGTCGTCGATGACGGGGTCGAGGGTCGGGTCGTCCCGAAGCGGGACCCCGCGGCGCTCGCGGCCGCGATCGTGGAGCTGCTGGGCGACGAGACGCTCCGAGCCCGGATGGGCCGGGCGGCCCGTGAGCGGGCCCGACGCTTCGACCTGCGCCGGGCCGTGCGAAGGATCGAGCAGGTCTACGAGGAGCTCCTCCGGTGACCGCGGTCGGGGCGGGCCTCGCCATCCGGCCGTACCGGGAGGAGGACGAGGAGGCGGTCCTCGCGCTGCTCCGCGTCTCGCTCGGCGAGGGGCCGGCGGGGGAGCGCTCGCCCGCGTTCTTCCGCTGGAAGCACCTGGCGAACCCCTTCGGGCGGTCGTTCATGCTCGTGGCGGAGGCGGACGGGCGGGTCGTCGGCCTCCGGGCGTTCCTGCGGTGGCGGTCCGTCCTGGGGGGACGGGAGGTCCGGGCGGTCCGGGCCGTGGACACCGCGACCCACCCCGAGCACCAGGGCCGGGGGATCTTCCGCACGCTGACGCTTCAGGCGCTCGAGGCGCTCCGGGGGGAGGCAGACCTGGTCTTCAACACCCCCAACGGGAAGAGCCTCCCCGGGTACCTGAAGATGGGCTGGCGCGTCGTGGGACGCGTGCCGGTCAGGATCCGCGTGCGCCGGCCGGTCCGCTTCGTCCGCGGCGTGCGAGGGCTCGGCCCGGGGCGGAAGCCCGGCCCGGCGCCATCGCCTCCTTCCTGGGCGCCGAGCGCGGCCGAGGTCCTGGGCGCGATCCGCGACCCCTCCGCCCTGGAGGTTCCCCACGGGTCCGGGGAGCGGCTCGCCACGCCGCGGAGCCTCCCCTACCTCCGGTGGCGGTACGGGGAGGCGCCCGGGCTGGGCTACCGGGCGGTCGTGGAGGGCGACCCCGAGCGCCCCGACGGGCTGGCGATCTTCCGGGTCCGGCCCCGGGGGAGCCTGTGGGAGGCG
>DATLZM010000132.1:0-4096 GCA_035573995.1 Actinomycetota bacterium
CGCTCCTCGCCCTGGTCGGGCCCACGGCCGTCGGGAAGACCGAGGCCGGCGTGCTCCTGGCGGAGGCGCTCGGCGCCGAGATCGTCTCGGTCGACTCCACGACGATCTACCGGGGGATGGACGTGGGGACGGCCAAGCCCCGCGCGGAGCTCCGGGCCCGCGTGCCGCACCACCTGGTGGACGTGGCCGAGCCCGAGGAGGTGTTCACCGTGGCTCGCTACCAGGAGCTCGCCCGGGAGGCGATCCGGGCGATCCGCGAGCGGGGCCGGCGCGTGCTGCTCGTGGGGGGCTCGGGCCTGTACTTCCGGGCCGTGGTCGACGACCTCGCCTTCCCCCCCACGGACCCGGGCACCCGCGCGGCGCTCGAGCGCGAGGCCGCCGGGCAGGGCGCGCTCCGCCTGTACGAGCGGCTCCGCGAGCTCGACCCGGTGGCCGCAGCCAAGATCGAGCCCGCCAACGTGCGGCGGACGATCCGCGCTCTCGAGGTCGTCCGGCTGACCGGCCGGCCCTTCTCCTCGTTCGCGCGGGCCTGGGACCGGTTCCCCCCGGAGCGGGTGCGGGCGGCGGGGGTCACGATGCCGCGGCCCCTCCTCCACCGGCGGATCGAGGAGCGGGCGTGGGCCCAGGTCCGGGGCGGGCTCGTCGACGAGGTCCGGCGCCTGCTCGAGCGCGGGCTCGGCCGGTGGCTCACGGCGAGCCAGGCCATCGGGTACGCTGAGGTCGCGCGCCACCTGGCCGGCGAGTGGTCCCTCGAGGAGGCCGTGGCGCGCATCGTGCGGCGGACGAAGGCGTTGGCGCGCCGGCAGCTCGCCTGGTTCCGGCGGGACCCGCGGGTGCGCTGGTTCGAGGCGGGCGAGGAGGGCGCGCCGGCGCTCGTGGAGGACATCGGGAGGTACCTGCACGGTGGGTGAGGGGGCGGAGCCGATCCGGTTCTGGAAGTACCACGGGACCGGGAACGATTTCGTGCTGCTCGAGGACCTCGAGGACGCGCGTCCCCTCGACGCCGCCCTCGTGGCGCGGATCTGCGACCGCCGGTTCGGGGTCGGGGCCGACGGGGTGATCCGGGTGACCCGGGCCGAGGGCGCCGACCTCGCGATGGACTACCGCAACGCCGACGGGAGCCTGGCCGAGATGTGCGGGAACGGGATCCGCTGCCTGGGCAAGCTGGCCTACGACCGCGGGCTCACCCGGCGGACGGAGCTCGACGTGGCCACCCGCGCCGGCCTCCGGCACCTCTCGCTCGAGGTGCGGGAGGGAGAGGTGCGGGCGGTCACGGTGGACATGGGGCGGCCGGCCTTCGACCGCGCCGAGATCCCCATGGCCGGGCCGCCCACCGAGCCGTTCCTCCGCCAGCCGGTGGAGGTCGGCGGGGAGCCCGTCCCGGGCTCGGCGGTGTCCATGGGGAACCCGCACCTGGTCCTGCTGGCGGACCGGGACCCGGCCGAGATCGACGTGGCGAGCGTCGGGCCGCTCCTCGAGCGCGACCCCCGGTTCCCGGAGGGGACCAACGTGGAGTTCGTCCGCGTGGACGGCGGGGCCCTGCGGGTCCGGGTCTGGGAGCGGGGCGTGGGCGAGACGATGGCCTGCGGGACCGGGGCCTGCGCGGCGCTCGTGGCCGCGGCGGAGGCCGGGCTCGTGGACCGGCGGGCGGAGGTCCGGTTCCCGGGCGGGACCCTGGTGGTCTCCTGGGAGGAGGACGGACGCGTCCTGCTCACCGGCCCCGCGGTGCGGGTGTTCGAGGGGGTGCTGGATCCGGCGTGGGTCGCCGCCGGGAGCTGAAGGGAAGGGAGCTCGGGGAAAGGAGGAACATGCGGGTCGCGAGGAGGATGAACGCGCTGCCCCCGTACCTGTTCGCGGCGCTCGACGCGAAGCTCGAGGCCAAGCGGGCGGCAGGGGTCGACGTGATCTCGCTCGGGGTAGGGGACCCCGATCTGCCGACGCCGCCCCACATCGTGGCGGCCATGAAGGAGGCGCTGGACGACCCGGAGACCCACCGGTACCCGTCCTACTACGGGACCGGGGAGTTCAGGGCCGCGGTCGCCGACTGGTACCGGCGCCGGTTCGGGGTCGAGCTCGACCCAGCCGCCGAGGTGGTCGCGCTGATCGGGTCGAAGGAGGGCCTGGCCCACCTGCCGGTCGCCTTCATCGACCCCGGCGACGAGGCCCTGGTGGCCGACCCCGGCTACCCCGTGTACGCGACCAGCGTGCTCCTCGCGGGCGGCACCGCCGTCGCGCTCCCGATGCCCGCCGAGGACGGGTTCCTCCCCGACTTCGACCGGGCGCCGGTCTCCGAGCGGACCCGCTACGTCGTGCTGAACTTCCCCGGGAACCCGACCGGCGCCGTCGCCGACCTGGACCTGTTCGCCCGGGCCGTCGCGTTCGCGCGCGAGCACGACCTGCTCCTGGTCCACGACGCCGCCTACACCGAGATCACCTACGACGGCTACGTGGCGCCCTCGATCCTGCAGGCGCCGGGCGCGAAGGACGTCGCGATCGAGTTCCACTCGCTCTCCAAGCACCACAACATGACCGGGTGGCGGATCGGGTTCGCGGTGGGGAACCCCGACGCCATCCGGGCCCTCGGGACCGTCAAGACCAACATCGACTCGGGGGTGTTCACGGCGATCCAGCGGGCGGCGGTCGCCGCCCTCACCGGCCCGCAGGACCACGTCGAGGAGCTCCGGCGGACGTACCGTCGGCGCCGGGACCTCGTGGTGGGGACGTTCGAGCGGCTCGGATGGTCGCTGAAGCCGCCGCTCGGGGCAATCTACGTGTGGCTGCCGGTGCCCGAGGGCCACACCTCGGCCTCCTTCGCGGACCTCCTCCTGGACCGTGCGGGGGTCTTCGTGGCGCCGGGGTCGGGCTACGGCGCGAACGGCGAGGGCTACGTGCGGCTCTCCCTCACGGTCCCCGACGACCGGCTCGAGGAGGCGATGGCTCGGGTGGCCCGGGCGCTCGGGGGTTGATGGCGCAGCGGGGGGCGACGGCGGTGGCGCGGCGGGCGCGCCGGGGGAGCGGGACCCTCGAATCGCCGCTCTCCGCCGCCTGGCGGCCCCGCATCCCCGAGCGGGCGGTCCTGGTCGGCGTGGGACCGGGGATCGACGAGGGCTCGCTCGACGAGCTGGCCGCCCTGGCCGAGACCGCGGGGGCCGAGCCGGTGGCCCGGGTGGTCCAGAGCCGGAGCGTCCCCGACCCCGCGACGTTCGTCGGCAAGGGGAAGGTGGAGGAGATCCACCGGACCCTCCACGCCACCGGGGCCGAGGTGGTGATCTTCGACGACGAGCTCTCCCCCGGGCAGCTCCGCACGCTCGAGGCGCGGCTCGGCGCGAAGGTCGTGGACCGGACCGCGCTGATCCTCGACATCTTCGCCCTCCACGCCAGGTCCCGGGAGGG
Source organism: Actinomycetota bacterium (assembly GCA_035573995.1). Lineage (GTDB taxonomy): Bacteria > Actinomycetota > UBA4738 > UBA4738 > HRBIN12 > DATLZM01. The sequence continues at coordinate 3,394 of DATLZM010000132.1, forward strand.
GCGGGCCCAGGTGGAGCTGGCCCAGCTCAACTACCTCCTGCCGAGGCTGCGGGGCTGGGGCGAGGCGATGTCCCGGCTCGGCGGCGGGATCGGCACGCGGGGCCCGGGGGAGACGAAGCTCGAGGTCGACCGGCAGCACATCCGGCGGCGGATCGCGAAGCTCCGGCGCGACCTGGCCGACCTCGAGAGGACCCGGCGGGTGAAGCGCGCCCGCCGGGAGGAGGCCGGCGTCCCTCAGGTCGCGATCGTGGGGTACACGAACGCCGGGAAGTCCACGCTCATGAACGCCCTGACCCGCGCGGGCGTCCTGGTCGCCGACCAGCTCTTCGCCACCCTCGACCCCACGGTCCGCCGGATCTCGCTGCCCGGGGGGAGGAAGGCGACGATCTCGGACACCGTGGGGTTCGTGGAGAAGCTCCCGCACGACCTGGTCGAGGCGTTCCGCTCGACCCTCGAGGAGGTGGCCCTGGCCTCCCTCGTCCTGCACGTGGCGGACGCGTCCTCGCCGGCCCTCGGGTCCCAGGTCGCGGCGGTGCGCGAGGTGCTGGCCGATATCGGCGCCGGCGGTATCCCCGAGGTGCTCGCGCTCAACAAGGTGGACCTCCTCTCCGAGGTCGAGCGGGCGAGGGTCTCGCGCCGCTACCCCGGCGCGGTCGCCATCTCGGCGCTCACCGGGGAGGGGCTCCCGGACCTGCTGCGGCGG
>DATLZM010000133.1:0-2696 GCA_035573995.1 Actinomycetota bacterium
GGCCGGTCGTTCGGCGTGGTCCGGGGGGGCGCGGAGCGGGTCGAGGAGTGGGCGCGGCGCCTGGCCCCGGTGCCGGTCCGGCGGGCGGATCGTCCCCCGGCCGGGGAGGAGATCGTGGTGGGCGGCCCGGAGGCGGTGAAGGACGTGGGGCCCCTCGGGCTCGACCTCGTGGCGATCCTCGACGCCGACCGGGCGGCGCGCCTGCCGGGCCTCGCCGCCCAGGAGCGGTTCCTGGCGACCTGGATGGAGGCGGCGGCCTGGGCCCACCCCGGGGGCCGCGTGATCGTGCAGACGGCCCGCCCGGGCGACGCGGCGGTGCAGGCCCTGGTCCGGGGGAACCCGGGGGTGTTCCACCGGGCGGAGGCGGAGCGGCGGCGGCGCGCGGGGTTCCCCCCCGGGTCCCCGGTGTTCCGGGTCCAGGGGGGGCCGGGCGTGGCAGCGGCCGTGGAGGAGGTGGGGCCGGCGACGCTCCTCGTCACGACGGCCGGCGGGCGGACGGTATGCTTGCTCGCGCTCGACCCCGGCCGGGTGCCCGCCTTCGGGCGCGCGATGCGGGCGCTCGCCGAGCGGGACCCCGAGCTGCGGGTCGAGGCCGAGCCGCACCTGTGAGGAGCCGAGCGACGATCCTGCCCATCCGCACGCTGGGGGACCCGGTGCTCCGCGAGCGCGCGCGACCGGTCGAGCGCTTCGACCGGACCCTCCGGCGCCTCGTGGAGGACATGTTCGAGACGATGTACGCGGCGCCCGGGGTCGGGCTCGCCGCCCCGCAGGTCGGGATCTCGCTCCGGTTCTTCGTCTACGACGACGGCAAGACCACGGGGCGCCGGTTCCTCGCCAACCCCGAGATCCTCGAGGCCGAGGGCGAGCAGACCCACGAGGAGGGCTGCCTCTCGATCCCCGGTCCCTACTACCCCACGAGCCGGGCGCTGCGGGTGCGGGCCCGCGGGCTCGACCTCGACGGCCGTCCGGTGGAGGTCGAGGGGGAGGGGCTCGTGGCGAGGATCCTCCAGCACGAGACCGACCACCTGGACGGCGTGCTGTTCATCGACCGGCTCCCGGAGGCGGGGCGCCGGCAGGTGCTCCGCGAGTACCGCGAGCGCCTGCTCGGCGACGAGGCCCCCCGGCGCTCCGGCTGAGGGGGGCTATCCTCGCCCGCGTGCCCGGGCTCCGCGTGGCGTTCCTCGGGAACGACCGCTGGTCGGTGCCGTCGCTCGAGGCGCTGGCCGCCTCGCGCCACCGCGTCGCGCTGGTCGTCACGCGTCCGCCGCGGCCGGGCCGGCGGGGGGGTGGCCCGGTCCCGACCCCGGTCGCCGAGGCGGCCCGCGCCCTCGGGCTGCCCCTCCTCGAGACCCCCACGGTGCGGTCGGGTCCGGGGCTCGAGGGGCTCCGGGCGGCGGCGCCCGACGTCCTCGTGGTGGTGGCCTACGGCGAGATCCTCCCCGCCGAGGTGCTCGGCCTCGCCCCCCGGGGCGCCGTGAACGTCCACTTCTCCCTGCTCCCCGAGCTCCGCGGGGCGGCGCCCGTGCAGCACGCCATCCTCCAGGGGCTCCCCCGCACCGGGGTGACCACGATGCTCATGGACGAGGGCCTGGACACCGGCCCGGTCCTGCTGCGGGCGGAGGAGCCGGTCCGCGCGGACGACGACGCGGGATCGCTGGGGGCGCGGCTGGCGGCCCTCGGCGGCCGGCTCCTCGTCGAGACCCTCGACCGGCTGGAGCGAGGCGAGCTCGAGCCCCGGCCGCAGGACGAGGCGCGCGCCTCGTACGCCCCCAAGCTCCCGCCGGAGCTCCGCCGGATCGACTGGACCGCGCCGGCCGAGCGGATCGTGCGGGTGATCCGGGCGCTCTCGCCCGAGCCGGGCGCCGTGACCCGCTTCCGCGGCCGGACCCTCAAGGTGCTCAGGGCGGCGGCGGAACGGGCCGGGGCGCCCGCGGATCCCTCCCGCGCCGGGGAGGTCGTCGCGGGGGACGGCGGGGGTCCCGTCGTCGCCGCCGGCCGGGGGGCGGTGCGGCTCCTCGAGGTCGCGCCGGAGGGGCGGCCCCGGATGAGCGGCGCCGACTTCGCCCGCGGCTACCGGCCGGCGCCCGGGGAGCGGCTCGGATGAGCGGGGAGGAGGGAGGCGTCCGGCCCCCCGAGCGGGAGGGCGGTGCTCGGGGCCCGCGGGCCGTGGCGCTGGCCGCGATCCGTCGGGTGGTGGAGGAGGGCGCCTACTCGAACCTGGCGGTCCCCGCCCTCCTCTCCCGCTCGGGCCTGGACGAGCGGGACCGCCACCTCGCCGCCGAGCTCGCCCTCGGGGCCCTCCGGAAGCTGATCCCGCTGGACCGGGCGATCGCCGCGCGGTCGGCCCGGCCGCTCGACCGGATCTCGCCCCGGGCCCTCCAGCTGCTCCGCCTCGGCGCGTACCAGCTCCTGTTCCTCCGGGTCCCGGCCCACGCCGCGGTGGCCGAGACGGTGGCGCTCGCCGGCCCACGCGAGCGCGGGTTCGTGAACGCGGTGCTGCGGGCCATCGCCGCCGATCCTCCCCCGCCGCCCGCGGGCTCCTCGGACGAGGACGTCGCGGGCCGGACCGGGCTCGCCCCGTGGGCGGTCCGGGAGCTCCGGCGGATCCTGCCGGCGGGGGAGGTGGAGGCGGCCGCGGCCGCCCTGGCGGAGCGCGGCCCCCTCACCCTCCGGCCGAACCCCTGCCGGACCACCCC
>DATLZM010000134.1:0-1444 GCA_035573995.1 Actinomycetota bacterium
CGCCGCCCGCTACGTCCGCGCCAAGCTCTCTATCGGAGGCACGAGCCCGTCCTTCGACGTCTCCGTCGGGGGCAACGCCTCGTGACGCGTGCCTGAGCATCGGGCCCGGTGGATCGACGGAGGATCACGGCCGCGCTCCTCAGCGCCCTCGTGGCGGCGGCCGTGGCGCTTGGCCTGGTCGAGCGCTCTCCGCGGGTCGAGGTCGAGTTCCCGGTCTCTTCGCCCGCCACCCGCGGGTTCGGGGCCCCGTGCGACGAGGCCGACTTCACGCAGGTTACGATCTTCGGGCGCGAGCGGACCTGGAACCGGGGGGCGGTCCTCCCGCTGCGGGCCGCCGTCGCCCTCGCCCGGGCCTGGTCGGACTACGTCCCCAGGGAGGTCCAGACCTACAACTGCCGGAAGATCGCGGGGAGCTCGACCTGGTCCCACCACGCGTGGGCCCTGGCCCTGGATTTCGATCCGGCCGACAACGCCTACGGCCGCGATCCCGCGGGCACCCTCGTGGGCTCCCACCCCGAGTTCGTGCGGGCCTGGGAACGCGTGGGCTTCGTCTGGGGCGGGCGGTGGTCGACGCCCGATGCCATGCACTTCGAGTGGGATGGGCCTCGGATGCGGAACGAGGCCAACGTCCCGCCCGGGGAGCGCGGGCCAGAGGTCAAACGCCTCGAGGGTCTCCTCGCAGAGGTCGGCCTCCCGGTCCGCCGCGACGGGCGCTACGAGGGCAAGGACCTGATCTCGGTCGCGGCCTTCCAGAAGCGGAACGGGATCGTCGCGGTCGAGAGGGTGGTCGTGGGCCCGGTCACCTGGACGCTCCTCCAGCTGGAGTCGGTGTGAGCGACGGCTACGACCCTCGCGACGGCCGGATCATGGTGCCCTTCGACCTGCGCCGCGACGTCCTCGAGCCGCTCAGGACCGTGGCGGCGAAGCTCGAGGATCTCGCGGGGTCCGTGAGGCACCACCTCGATGGGCACGAGGATCGCCTCGAGGCCGCGCTCGAGCGCTGGCACGACCACCGGCGGGAGGCCCGCCGTCGCTGGCTGATCACGTGGGCGAAGCGAGTCGGCGCAGCGATCGGCACGCTCTTGATCCCGCTCCTCGGGATCCTCTTCGGGAGGAGCGGGTGAGCGGCCTCGCGCAGACCGGGGCCAGCCTCGTCCACCGCTCGGCCGGCGGCGGCGAGCTCTGGGTGTCGGGGGCCATCGGGTCGTGGCCCGACGCGGTTGACGCCGTCATCGATCTCGAGGGCGGGCTCGATCCGGTCCAGGTCCCGTACGGGGCCGTCTACGCGGCGATGCCGATCTCGGACGGGCCGGTCGATTTCGACCTCCGCAGGGTGAGCGCCCTCGCTCGACTCGTGGCGGAGCTCCTCGAGCAGGGCGCCCACGTCCTCGTGCACTGCGGGGCGGGGATCAACCGCGCGAACCTCGTGGCCGGGACGGCGCTC
>DATLZM010000135.1:0-5341 GCA_035573995.1 Actinomycetota bacterium
GCCGTGGCGTCCGGCGACCTGTCGAGCCCCCCGCCCCCGCCCGCCTCGCCGCCCCCGACGTTCGGGCCCCCGGGGCCGGGCTGCGCGAACGGGTGGCGGACGCCGGCCGAGGGCGACCCGCTCCGGGCCCTCCCGCTCCGCGTGATCCGGCGGACGACGGGGGTCGAGGGCCCGCTCGTCGTCGTGGACCTCCGCTACTTCGTGGGGCCCGAGTCCCCGCCCTCGGACAAGGGGTACCTGCTCGAGGTGGAGCGCTGGTACGTGAAGCTCTGGGCCCGCCGGGACCCCGCGTTCCGCGGCCGGTTCCTGGTCGAGCGGCGCCGGTTCGGGAGCGGGCTCGTCGCGGTCGCCCCCTACGACAGCTCGGGGTTCCGCTCCCCGGACTGGGTGGGGTTCCAGTACGACCCCGACGCCCGGCCCGAGCGCTACCCGGGGCTCCCCGGCCGGTGGCGGGGCGTCCCCTACGACTTCGTGCGGGGCGGGGCGGGCCTGCGGATCCCCGGCCTCCCCGCGGAGGTCCGCGGCTGCCTCGACGGCACGTGAGGCGGTCCCCCCGGGGCGCTCAGGCCGCGAGGCGAGCGGCCCAGAACCGGGCCAGCACCACCCGGAGCGAGAGCGACAGGGCCGAGGTCACCACGACCGCGTCGAGGGTCCACACCGGCTCGCCGAGGAGCGACCCCAGGGCCACCAGCAGGAGCCGGCCGTCCCTCCCGCCGAGCAGGTAGCCGAGGGCGCGCTCCGGCGCCGGGGGGAGCCCCAGGGCCGCGATCCGGTCCTTCGTCGCCATCGAGAGCATCGCGCCGGCGGTGGCCGCGACGGCGAGGCCCGTCACGGCCGCGGGCTCCGCGCCGTCCCCCAGCGCCCACCAGGCGAGCCCGCCCACGACGGCGGCGTCGGCCAGGCGGTCGAGGACGCCGTCGAGCAGCGCGCCGCCGGGCCCTCCGCGGAGCTGGAGTCGGGCGACCTCGCCGTCCACGCCGTCGAGGATCGAGGTGAGGTGGACCAGGGCGGCCGCGAGGACGCCCCGCCCCGTCGCGAGGGCCCACGCGCCGGCCAGGCCCAGGAGGAACGCGAGGAGCGAGACGAGGTCGGGGTTCGGCCGCAGCGGCGCGATCGCCATCGACAGACGGGTGGAGATCGGGCGGTTGAGGTAGCGGGACACCGGCCCGTCGCCGGGCTTGGCGAGCGAACGGCGGAGGCGCTCCCGCGCGCGGCGGAGGTCCTCCGGGGTGTCGACGTCCTGCCACCAGGAGCCGGGCGGCAGGGGGATCGCGGCGAGCGGGTGCTCCGCGGCGAGCTCGGTGACGGCGCCGGCCAGCGAGTGGTCGCCGCGGAGGGCCGCCCGGCGCTGGGCGTCGAAGACGGCGCGGGGCAGGAGGAACGCCCCGCAGTCGATCGAGTGGTCGCCGAGCTCCTTGGAGAAGGCCACCGCGCCCTCGCGCCGCAGCCGCACCCGGGTCCCCTCGGCCCAGGCGGCGGGATCCGGCGCGTGGTCCACGAGCACCGCGGGCCGGCCGGCCGACACGAGCTCGGGGAGGACCCCCTCGCTGAACACGTGGTCCGCGGTCACCAGCACGAAGAGGTCCTCGCCCTCGAGGAGCGGGGCGGCGGCCGCGAGCGAGGCGCCGTTCCCCCGCTGCCAGTCCTCGGCGTACACCGCCCGGACCCTGCCCGGGGCCACGCGGTTCGCGACCGCGGCCACCGGCCCGGCCTGGTAGCCGACGACCACGATCACCCGCTCCAGGCCGGCCGCGAGCAGGCCCCGGATGGCCCGCTCCACGAGCGCCATCCCGCCCACCCGGACGAGCGCCTTGGAGCCGCCCCCGGTCACGCGGGACAGCCGCTCGGAGCGGCCCGCGGCCAGGACCACGCCGACCCGCGGCGCGGCCCAGGTCCCGGCGGCCACCCCGGCTCGGAGCGTCGGGCGTTCGAGCGTCTCGGACATCTCGGTGGGCGGGCCTGCCTCGGCGCGGCTAGAGCATCGCCCGGCGCGGCCCGCCTGACAACCCGGCCGGGAGCCGTTCGGACGCGCTGCGCGGCCCCGTCCGACGGGCCCCGGGCGCGGCGGGCTCAGGACGGCCAGCCGGTGTAGACCCCGTGGCCCCGCTTGCGGAGCTCGTTCCCGATGATCGCGCGCTGGATCTCGGACGTCCCCTCCCAGATCCGGTCCACCCGGATCTCGCGGTAGAGCCGCTCCACCGGCTGTTCCCGCATGTACCCCCGGCCGCCGTGGACCTGGACGGCGCGGTCCACGACCCGCCCGGCGGTCTCGGAGCAGACGAGCTTCACCGCGGCGGCCATCGCGTGGACCTCCTTCCGCGACGCCCCGCCCCGGGCCGCCTGCCACGCCGCGCGGTAGAGCATGGCCTTGGCCGCCATGAGCTCCGCGGCCGAGTCGGCCAGCATGAACTCCACGGCCTGGAACTCCACGATGGGCCGGCCGAACTGCACCCGCTCCCGGGCGAAGGCGAGCGCCAGGTCCAGGGCCCGGGTCGCCGCCCCCACGGTCCGCGCGCCGATCATCAGGCGCTCCTCGACGAACCAGTCCTTGGTGAGCTCGTACCCCTGCCCGACCTCGCCCAGGACGGCCTCGGGCGGGAGCCTGACGCCCTCGAACGCGAAGATCGGGTGCTCGAAGACGAACGTGTGCATGTAGCGCGGGGTCCGCACGATCCGCACGCCCGGGAGGTCCACGTCGACCAGGAAGACCGTGGGCTTCGCGGGGTCGCCGTCCACGTGGGCGTGGACCAGGAGGAAGTCGGCCACGTCGCCCGCGGTCACGTGCCACTTCGTCCCCTCGAGGACCCAGGCGTCGCCGTCCCAGCGCGCGGTCGTGCGGACCATCGTGGGGTCCGAGCCCGCCCCGGCCTCGGTGATCGCGTAGGCGTCCCGCCGCTCGCCCCGGCAGGCGGGGCGGAGGTAGCGCTCCTTCTGCTCCTCGGTGCCCGCGGCGAGCGGGATCGCCGGGCGCCAGGGGAGGTCCCACAGGCAGCCGGTGGCCTTGCCCCACTGCTCCTCGACCAGGACCTGCTGGAACAGGTCGAGGCCCTGGCCCCCGTCCTCGAGCGAGTGGTTGATGGCGTTGAAGCCCCACTCGAGCACCTCCCGCTTCACCTCGGCGTGCCGCTCGGGCGAGAGCCCGCCGCCCTCCTCGCACTCGAGCTCGAGCGGGAACAGCACCTCTTCCGTGAAGGCCCGGGCCCGGTCCGCGAGCTCCCGGTCCTCCCTCGTGAGCCGGAGGTCCACGGCATCCTCCTTCCTCGGATCGGGCGGAGTGTACGGGGGTCGCGTCGATCGGGGCCGCGGTCCCGCGCCGCCCGGCGGGTGACGGGGCGCGGCGGCGCGGGTAGGCTCCCCCGCCGGTGCGGGGCTCCGAGCGCGACGTGGTGGTCGTGGGGGCCGGCCACAACGGGCTGGCCTGCGCCGCCTACCTCGCGCGGGCCGGCCTCGACGTGCTCGTGCTCGAGCGGCGGGACGTGGTCGGGGGGCGGCGGTCACCGAGGAGCCGTGGCCGGGCTACCGCGTCTCGTCGGCGTCCTACGTGGTCTCGCTCGTCCCGCCCCGGATCGAGCGGGAGCTCGAGCTCCGCCGGTTCGGCTACGAGGTCTCCATCGTCGCCCCCGACTACTTCGTGCCGTTCCCCGACGGGACCTCCCTCACGCTCTGGGGCGACCTCGCCCGCGACGTCGAGAACATCCGCCGGCTGTCGAAGCGGGACGCCGACGCCTACCCTGCCTTCGACGCCTACTTCGAGCGGGTCGCCCGGCTCCTCCGCGACCTCCTGTTCGTGATCCCGCCGAACCTCACGCTCCGCGACCTGCCGGCGTGGCTCGCCACCGCGGGGCGGATGCGCGGGTGGACCGGGCGCGACGTGCACGAGGCGGTGCGCCTGTTCACGATGAGCGCCGCCGACCTCCTCGACGAGTGGTTCGAGGACGAGCGGGTGAAGGGGGCGCTCGCGACGCAGGCCGTGATCGGGGCCTGGGGCGGGCCGATGTCGCCGGGTTCGGCGTACGTGCTGATGCACCACTGGATCGGCGAGGTGGCCGGCCACCCCGGCGCGTGGGGGTGGGTGAAGGGCGGCATGGGCGGGCTCTCCCAGGTCCTGGCCCGGGCGGCCGAGGCCGCCGGGGCCGAGATCCGCACCGGGGCCGCGGTGCAGCGGGTGGCGATCGCCGGCTCGGGCCGGGCGGTGGGGGTGGAGCTCGAGGACGGCTCGCTCGTGCGGGCCCGCCGGGTGGTGTCCAACGCCCACCCCGTCGCCACCTACCTGGACCTCGTCGGCGAGGAGCGGCTCCCCGCCGAGGTCGTCCGCGACGTGAAGCGCTACCGGACCCGCTCCGGGTCGGTGAAGGTGAACGTGGCCCTCGGGGCCCTCCCCGCCTTCCCCGCCTGGGACCAGGAGGGGGAGCTCCACCGGGGCCTCGTCGCGGTCTCGCCCTCGATCGAGTACCTGGAGCGGGCCTGGGACGACGCGAAGTACGGCCGCCCCTCCGAGCACCCCTACGTCGAGGTGGTCTTCCCCACCGCCCACGAGGAAGGGCTCGCGCCGGAGGGGAAGCACCTGATGCTCGCGTTCTGCCAGTTCGGCCCCTACGAGCTCCGGGGGTCCTCCTGGGAGGAGGAGCGCGAGCGCTTCGGTCGGCGCGTGATCGAGACGCTCGGGGCCCACGCGCCGGGCCTGCCCGACGCCGTCGAGGAGATCGAGGTCCTCGCGCCGCCCGACATCGAGCGGCGGTTCGGGCTCCTCGGGGGGAACATCTTCCAGGGCGAGATGAGCCCGGACCAGCTGTTCTCGTTCCGCCCCATCCCGGGCTACGGGTCGTACCGCACCCCCGTCCCCGGGCTCTACCTGTGCGGGGCGGGGACCCACCCCGGGGGAGGCGTGATGGCCGTGCCGGGCCGGAACGCGGCGACCGTGATCCTCCGGGACCACCGCCGGGGGGAGCTCCTCGACCGGGTCCGCTCGTTCCGCCTCCGCGCGCCCTAGCGGCGGCGCGCCCCGCCCCCGGGCCCGGGCCGGCGCCCCCCCGCGGGGAGCTCCCCGGTGAGGTAGCGCTGGAGGGTCGGGGCCACCCAGGCCACCAGCGTGTCGTGGTCGGCGGAGGCGAGGGGCTCCACGCGCAGCACGTACCTGGCCATGGCGAGCCCGGCGAGCTGGGAGCCGACGAGCGTGGCCCGGAGCTCGGCGTCGGAGGCCCCGAGGGCCCGGGCGATCCGCCCGATCACCTCCCGGGCGATGAACCCCCGCAGCATCGCGGCGGCCCGCTGGTTCGAGCTCGCGGAGCGGATCAGGGCCACGAACGGCCCGGCCCCGGGCCGGTCGTTGAGGGACAGGAAG